>NZ_JBHVQS010000033.1:18061-101175 GCF_042886435.1 Streptomyces sp. NPDC058000 | reverse complement strand
CCGGCAAGCCGGGCGCCGCGACCACGCCCGTCAGGCCGACGCGGTGGCCGCTCGGCCGAGGTGCCGGGCGAAGAACCGGACCGCGCTGTCGGCCTCGAACCGGGGCAGTTCCTTGTGCTGGCCCGCGTTGGCGTGCAGGGTCTTCTCCGCCGAGGCGAAGGCGTCGAACAGCGCGAGACCGGCCTCACGCGGAATGTGCTCGTCGTCCCACTGCATGTCGAACTCGATCGGGACGGTGATCCGCTTCGCCTTCTCGGCGAGGACATCTGGCCAGTGCTGACCGAAGACCGCGGCCGTGATCCTGGGGATACGCCCCCTCCAGATGCTGCGCGCCTTCGACCTGACCTGCCAGCTCTGTGGGCGCACCGCCCGGCATGTCCTCGACCTCCCGGTCCACGGCACGCCTCAGAGCTGGGTGTGCAGCCGTCACTGATCCCAACCCGGCCAGAGACCAACGCGCGTCAGCTGAACCGAGGACAACCGACATGCCCTCCGCCGACCGCACCGTACGGGTCGGCACCACCCACGTAACCATTCGCACCAGCAACAGGGCCACGCTCGGCCTCACTGTCACCGCACACGGCAACATCGTCGTCCGCGGCCCCCACAACACCACCGACGGGGACGCCACCGGCTCTCGTAGAACGGCGCCGAGCCTGTATCTACCGGCGACTCGCCTGCCTCGCCAAGACCACGCACGACGACCCTCGCAAGGAACTCGTTCTCGGTGCCGGCTTCGACGTTCTTGGTGGCCCGCACCGCCTCCGAATTGCCCCTGACAGCGACCAGATCGAGCCACTACGACAGCCGCGAAGCACCCTGACCGGTGGCTGGCTCCACATACGGCACAACACAACTCTGAACCTGAACGAAGCGCGACGAACCCTCATCAACTTCTACGTCAACACAGGACAGGAACGGCTGAAATCCAACCAATCCCAGATCGTCAGACACCTCTACCGTGGCGGTGGAGGACGGGTAGCCGATGGGCTCACTGCTCCAGGAGTTGGAGGCCCGGGAGACGGCTGCCGAGGTACGAGTGGAGGAGCTCGTCGAGGCAGAACTCGCCCCTGACGCTGTCGGGGATCTTGGATTTCCTTGATCACTGTCCTTGGCGCCACCAGCGGGGCGGCAAGGACAGAGCGCACCGTCCGCCGCGAGCAGGGCCTGCTGGATCTGTCTCGTTCGTCGACTACACATCAGTAGTGAGGTTTGGCAACGTTGAATGCGGAAGCTGAGTCTTGTCACGGGGGACAGCAGATGCCTGAGATGGATGCACTACTCAACCAGGTGATGCCGGCGATCAGCGCGGCGGTAGGTGCCTACGGGGTGGGAGTACTGACCCGAGCCGAGGACGAAGCCGCCGACGCGACAGTCCGACTGGGGCACCGGTTACTCGCGAGGATCCTGCACCGGAGCGCCGAACCAGCTCCGGTCCGCGTCGCAGTCGGTGACCTGGCGGAGGCTGCACAAGATCCGGATGCGCTGGCCGCGATGCGCCTCCAGTTGAAGAAGGCCCTGGCCGGAGATCCGGGGCTGGCGGCCGAACTCGAAGGAATCTTGCCCGAGAAGTCCGGAAGCCAGCAGACCGGTGAACGCGGTGTCGCCATCGGCGGGGACAACCCGGGGATCGTTGCCACAGGTGACGGCGCGACCAACGTTCAGCTCCGGTGACCGCCCGCCAAGGTTCGGGGGACACCCCCGAAAACGTGGACCAGCCCGGTACCGACCGGTCAGTGGTGATCGAGGGCGACAACCGCGGCATCGTGAGCACCGGCGACAACGCGTTCAACGTGGTCTATGCCGAAGGCGGTTTCGTCGAGACCGCCAGTGTGATGGAACTGTCGTTGCGGGAACCGCCCGAGCTACCGGTCCTCTCCGCCCGCTCCGAACTCTTCGGCCGGGACGCGATGGTGGAACCAGTGGCCGAGCAACTGGTCGCCGGTCATAGCGCGCAGCTGTACGGTCAGGCGGGCGTGGGCAAGAAGGCAATCGCCTGGGCCGTGCACCGATGTCTTGCGGAGCACGGGCTGCGCGGACACGTCCTGGAGCCCTGGGCCGGGGAGGACGACCTTGAGGCGGTCTATCAACGCCTGGCCGGAGTGTTCTTCGGGAAGAACTTTCTTCGGGGAGTCGACGAGTCGATGCTCCGTGTGGCCGTGGCCACCACCACCGCGCACATCACCCTCATCGACTGCACCCTGAGCCGCGAGGACCTGTCACGGTTGCTGGAGACGTTCGCCGGCTGCACCTTCCTGGTTGTCTCCCCGTACCGGACTCTGCCCCCCGATGCCGGAGTGGCCCACCACGTGCAGCCGTTGCCCCGTACGGCCGCGGCCGACCTGCTCGGCGCCGAGCTCGGGCTGCCACTGGGACCTGTCGGCCTGCAGAACCTTCAGTTCGACCACGCCTACCAGGTGTCCGAAGGCCGGCCCCAACGTCTCCTGCAGTACGCACAGTTCATCCGGAGCTCCGACGAGTGGCGAGCCAGGGTCACCGACGAACCGTTCGACGAGCCGGCCGAGGTCGATCCCCTGGAGGTCAGCCCGCGGGAGCAGGCCGAGGTATTGGCTGTCGCCCTGAGCGAGCCGGCACGACAGGTGCTGGTCGCGCTGGCAACCTTCGGCACACCTCTGACACCTGCTTGGTTCGCGGCGGTCACCGGCGGCACGGCAAGCGAAGACTGCGGAGAGGAGCTGTACGACCGCCGTCTGGTGACGCGACACGGCATCGCCTACCGGATCACCGCAGACGCCACCGACGCGGTCCGCGCCCAGAACTGGGGCCGCTCAGACGGGAAGACGGCCGCGGAAGGGATCCTCACCCGGCTTGCCGGACCACACCCGATGCCGGAACCGCACCTGCTTCTGGCCGTCACACGCGAACTTGACCGGGCACACCAATGGACCCTGGCATCACAGTTCGCCCGAACGGCGATACCGATCGCGCTCCAGGCCGGACACCGGCAGACGACCCTCCAGCTGTACGTCCTGGGCCAGAAGGCCGCCGGCCTCGCAGGAGTAGTCGAGGACGCCGAGTACTACCTCCACACCGGGGAACAGACGCGCAAACTGCTGGAAGGCGATGTGATCGCCGCGACCGCCGCCTTGTTGATACTCAGCACGCCCGCAGGCCAGGCAGCCGTGGCTGGCCAAGCAGCCCAAGCAGTTCACGCAGCCCGCCACATCGGGAAAGCAATCCGCCACATCGCGAAGTTCGCGCAGGCCAAACCCGCGGTCGCGGCGGTGACCGCTCTCGCGGCGGCCGGATCCGCGACCGCCATCACCGTGGCTGCCACCAGCGGATCAGCGGCGCTGGCCGGCTGCACCGAGATAAAGAGCGCCTACTACGCGGCCCTCCACCGGGACACGAGGACAACGCAGGGCCTTGTGTCCGACTATCGGCAGTCGGCGGTGGACCTCAACGGCGCGGCGGCGAAGGCCACCGACCGCAAGCTGAAGGCCGCGCTGCAAGCCAGGGGCGACGACTTGAACAGCGCGGCAGACGCCCAACAACGTGCAGGCAACAGCCTGGATGGCAGCAGTCTCGACGACGCCCACCCGGACGTCATCGCTGCTCTCGTCGACGGCACGAAAGCGACGAAGGTCGACATACCAAATCTCCGACTGCTTACCCAATTCTGCCCTGACAGCTGAGAGGTGATGAAAGCCTCTCCACCGCCCGGCGGCCAGTGGGCGACTGTCGCCTGGGCCCCGCATCGGTGTATGCCGTGCGGGGCCCAGGGGTTGCGGATCATGCCGCAACTGGTTCCTCTGTCGCGGGCCGGGGGACGAGGGTGAGCTGCAGGGTCCCGGCGGGTACCTCTGACGTGGGTTCGTCCGGTTGCTGGTCGCCGGCAGGGTCGGTCGGCGGCACGGGCACGGCGCGCGGGACCACCGCGACTGTGGCGTCCGCTTCCGCTTTCGCGAATTGCGGCATGAGGCTGGGACAGGTGTCGGCGGCGAAGTCGAAGGCTGCTGCGTGGTGACTCAGATCGCGAAGACGAATTCCACCGCGAACTCTGAACGGCCGTCATCAGATTGCCCCGCGCCACCCACCTGCTGCGTTGCCACCTCGCGGCTCCGTCTGATGGGCCAGCGACGCACAAAGGGCCTGCGGGGGACATGCGGGGGACAGTAGGGCAATGACGACCGAGGAAGGGCCGGGCAAGAGCAGGCAGGAATCGCTGATTCCACCCCGGCGCCCGGTCAGCACCTGACGCCACCCGACGGTCCTGGCCGTCAGGGCCCCGCCGGTACCCGGTGCCGGACGCTCGACCCCGCGCGGTCCTTGAGGATTTCCAGTTGGGCGGGGATGCGGGTCTTGAGGTCGGCGACGTGGCTGACGAGGCCGACGCTGCGGTCGCGTTCGCGCAGGCCGTCGAGGACGTCGAGGACCTCGTCGAGGGTCTGTTCGTCGAGGCTGCCGAAGCCCTCGTCGATGAAGAGGGTGTCCAGCCGGGTGCCGCCCGCCTCGTCGGTGACGACGTCGGCGAGGCCGAGCGCCAGGGCGAGCGAGGCGAAGAAGGTCTCGCCGCCGGAGAGGCTGGCGGTGTCCCGTTCCTGGCCCGTCCAGGCGTCGATGACGTGCAGGCCGAGGCCGGAGCGGCGGGCGCTGCCGGCACGTTCGTCGGAGTGGACCAGGGTGTAGCGGCCGGCGGACATCCGGTGCAGGCGGGCGCTGGCGGCGGCCGCGACCTGTTCGAGGCGGGCGGCCAGGACGTAGGACTCCAGCCGCATCCGGCGCTCGTTCTCGGCGGAGGTGCCGGCGGTGAGCGTGGCGAGGCGGGCGATCCGGTCGTACGCGGCGCGCAGCGGGGCCAGTTCGCGGGCGTCGGCGGCGGCGTCGGCGGAGAGCCGGTCGAGGGCGGCGCAGCGTTCCCGGGCGGCGGCGAGGGTCGCGGTGGCGGTGCGCAGCCGGGTGGCGGCGGCCTGGTGGGCGGTGCGGGCGGTGTCCGGGTCGGCGGCGGGCAGGGCCGCGGCGGCGCGGAGTTCGGGCCGGTCCAGTTCGGCGGCGACGGCGGCGGCCTCGGCCTGCCAGTCGTCGTGGCGCTGTTGGAGCGCCTGCCGTTCGGTGTCCGGGAGCAGCGCGTCGGCGGCGTCCTGGGGGGTGGCGAAGCCGGCGCGGTAGGCGGCGTCGGAGAGTCGGGCGTCGGTCTCCTTGAGGCGTTCGGCGCAGGTCGCGGCGGTCCGGGCCGCCTCGGCCGCGGCGGCGAGCAGGGTCGCCTGCCGTTCCAGCCGGGCCGCCCGGTCGGCGACGCTGGCGCAGTCGGCGCGGGCCTCGGTCAGTTCGGCGTCGAGTGCGGCCCGTTCGCGGTCCAGTGCCTCGCGGTGGGAGGTGCGGGCGGCGGCCCGGCGTTCGGCCTGCTGCTGGTCGTCGCGGCGGCGCTCGTACTCCCGCTCGGCGCGGGCCAGTGCCTCGCGGGCGGCGTGCAGCTGGGCGCCGGCGGTGTGGGCGCGGGCCGCCTCCTGCGTCAACCGCTCGACCTGCTCGGCGAGTTCGGCGGTGGGGGTGTCGCCGGCCGCGGCGGTGGCGGCGGCCAGTGCCTCCTTGACGGCCTGGCGGCGGTCCTCGGTGTGCTGGCGGGCGTCCTCGGCGCTGCGGTGGTCGGCCTGCGCGGCCTCCTCGGCCGCCCGGTCGACGTGGCCGGCGCCGGCTCGCGCCGGGTCCGGGTGGCGGGTGGACCCGCACACCGCGCACGCCTGACCGTCCGTCAGGTTGGCGGCGAGTTCCGCGGCGATACCGCGCAGTCGCCGGTCCTTGAGGTCCAGCCAGTGCTCACGGGCGGTCGCCGCGTGCTCCCGGGCGGCCAGCACCCGCCGCTCGGCTTCGGCGAGTTCGCCGGTGCGGCGGTCGCGGTGGCGGGCCGCGGCGAGCCGTTCGGTGGCCGGTTCGCGCTGCGCGGCGAGGTGTTCGGCGCGCTGGGCGGCTTCCTGTGCCTCGTCGATGCGGCGCTGGTGGGCGCGGCGGGCGGCGTCCCAGTCGGCCAGCCACTCCGTGGCGTCCAGCAGCGTCTGCTCGTCGGCGCGGGCCTCGCGGTCGAGGTCGGCGCGTTCCCGGGTGAGGTCGGCGGCCCGCCGTTCGGCCCGTCGGGCCGCCGCGAGGGAGCCGAGCGTGGCCCGCAACTCCCGTTCTTCGGCGGCGAGTTGGTCGCCGCCGGCGTCCGCGAGGGCGGACGGCAGGGGGGCGCGGTGGCGCCGTTCGGCGTCCTGGGCGGCGGTCAGCTCGTGCCAGGCGGCGTCCCGGAGGGCGAGGGCGGGGGCCACCTCGGCGGCGGTTCCGGCACGGGCCAGCCGGGCCCGGATCCGGTCGCGTTCGTCGGCGGCCGTGGCGAGCCGGTCGGCGCGGTGCCGGGCGTCGGCGTGGCGGCGCTGGAGCCGGTCCCGCTCGCGGGCCTCCTCCAGTCGCCCGGCCGCCGTGTGCTCGGCCGCCTCGGCGGCGGCCACCGCGACCCGGGCGCCCTCCAGGCGTTCGCGGGCACCGACCCGGGCGACGGCGGCCCGGGTCAGCACCGCGTCGGCGAAACCGGGCTCGCCGGGGGCGGTGCCGGCGTCCCCGTCGGCGGTGCGGGCCGGTGCGGTGCCCCGGGCGGTCCGGCCGCCGCGTCCGGCGGGCCCTGCCTGGGCGGGTACGGCGGCCCGGGCGGCCGGTGCCGGGACGGACGGGTCGGTCAGGTCCGGGGTGTCGCCGGCGGCCTGCGCGATCCGGTGGGCCAGGGCGAGGAGGCGCTCGTCACCGGCCGCGACCCGGTCGGCGGCGGCCTTGCGGCGGGTGGTGAGCTGATCTTCCAGCGCGGCGAACCGCCGGGTGTCGAAGAGCCGGCCGAGCAGCCGGGCCCGGGCCTCCGCATCGGCCCGCAGGAAGCGCGCGAAGTCGCCCTGGGGCAACAGCACGACCTGGCAGAACTGCTCCTTGCTCATCCCGAGCAGTTGCCCGATCTCCTCGCCGATCTCCTGGTGGGAGCGGCTGAGCGCGCGCCACTCGCCGGCGGTCGGGGCGCCGTCCGGGGCGGGGGCGAACTCCCGTAGCCGGCTCTGTGCCTTCTCCTTCGTCGTCCCGGTGCCGCGCTTCTTGGGGCGGGGCTGCTCGGGCAGCCGGGTGATCTCCAACCGGCGTCCGGCGACGGTGAGTTCGAGGACGATCTCGGTGGGGAGGGACGGGTCCGCCAGGTCGCTGCGGAGCGCCTGGCCGCTCTGTCGCGCCCCGGGCACCGATCCGTAGAGCGCGAAGCAGACCGCGTCCAGGACCGAGGTCTTACCGGCCCCGGTCGGGCCGTGCAGCAGGAACAGGCCGTCCCGCGTCAGCCGGTCGAAGTCGACGGTGTGGCTGCCGGCGAACGGGCCGAACGCGGTCACGGTCAGCCGGTGCAGCCTCATCGCGCCACCTCCGCGGCCGCGTCGGCGGCCCGTACGTCGTCGAGGGCCGACCGGAGTTCGGCCCGTTCGCCGTCGTCGGGGCCGCGGCCGGCGCGGACGTGGGCGACGAAGTCCTCGGCGATCTCCTGGTCGCTGCGGCCGCGCAGCCGCTGGGCGTACGAGGCCGAGGGCCGGGTCGGGGCCTCGTCGGGGTCGAAGGCCAGGCTGAGGGTGTGCGGGAAGCGCTTGGCGAGCCGGGCCATCGGCTCGGCCGGGCGGGAACTGTCGGTGAGGGTGGCCTCGACCCAGGAGTCCTCGTGCCGGGCCAGCTCGGGGTCGGCCAGCAGCCGCTCCAGCGGGCCCCGGATGCGGGCCAGCGGGCGGGGCACCGGGCAGTCCACCCGCTCGGCCCGCACGGCGCCGTCCGCGTCGAGGTCGATCAGCCAGGACGACTTGCGGTGGGCGGCCTCGGAGAAGGAGTAGGCGAGCGGCGAGCCGGAGTAGCGGACCCGCTCGGTGAGGGTCTGGCAGCCGTGCAGGTGGCCGAGGGCCGCGTAGTCGACGCCGGCGAAGACCGCGGCGGGCACCGAGGCGACGCCGCCGACGGTGATGTCCCGCTCACTGTCGCTGGCGGTGCCGCCGGTGACGAAGGCGTGCGCCAGCACCACCGAGCGGGTGCCGGCGGGCCGGGTGGCGAGGTCGGCGCGGACCCGGTCCATGGCCGCGCCGAGCACCGCTGTGTGGTCGGCGCGCGGGGCGCCGAGGGTGTCGCGGACCATGGCCGGTTCGAGGTACGGCAGGCCGTAGCAAGCGACCGGGCCGTGCGCGTCGGCCAGGAGGACCGGGGTGCCGCAGTCGGCCGGGTCGGTGTGCAGGTGGATGCCGGCCCGCCGCATGAGTCCGGAGCCGACCCCGAGCCGGCGGGCGGAGTCGTGGTTCCCGGAGATCATGACGGTGGGCACGTCCAGCGCGGCCAGCCGGTGCAGTGCGTCGTCGAAGAGCTCGACGGCGGCCAGCGGGGGCACCGCCCGGTCGTAGACGTCGCCGGCGACCAGCACCGCGTCGACGTCCCGGGTGCGGACGGTCTCGACGAGGTGGTCGAGGAACGCGCGCTGGGCGGAGAGCAGGTTCACGCGGTGGAAGGACCGGCCCAGATGCCAGTCGGAGGTGTGCAGGAATCTCACAGCCACGCCCCGACCTGCATGTTGTCCCTCTCCGTCGGCTTCGCGTCAGCACCCAGTCAGCACGAGTCTACGAGTCATCACGAGCCACGTTGGTCGTGGCGAGAACCTCGTCCATCACGGACCTGATTCTCGCACCCGCGTCCGGAGCCGAGTGACCGTAGAGGCCGGCCGTGATCTGGATCGCGGCGTGCCCCGGCCGGCGGGAGACCTCAGGCAATGGCGGCGCTGTTCTTCCGGTCTTCCGGCTCGGTCAAGAAACCGAACGGCGGGACCGGAGGACGGGTGCCGCACCGTCCACGGCGGTCTTCGCATCCCGGCACCCCGGCCACGCCTGTCAGCCGGTCGTCGAGGGTGTCTGGGAGTGGGCTGCGCCGTACGCGGCGCGCCAGGCGGCGGGGGGTGTCGCGGTCTGGCGGCGGAAGAAGGTGGTGAAGTTGCCGACGTCCCGGAAGCCGAGGCGTCGGGCGCAGCCGGTGACGGGCAGGTCGGTGTGGGCGAGCAGCCTCTTGGCTTCGAGCAGGATGCGTTGGTCGAGGAAGGTCTTGGCGCCGGTGCCGGCGGTGGCGCGCGTTGCCCGGGTGAGGGTGCGTACGTCGTAGCCGAGTGCCTGCGCGTAGTCCGACACGTGGTGCCAGTCGGTGAAGTGCCGTTCGACAGCGGTTCGGTAGGCGCGGAAGACGTCCGTGTATCGGCTGGTGGGACGCGTCGCGTCCGTTGCGGCTGGGGTGTCGGGGAGTGCGCGCAGGAGCAGTGCCGCCAGTAGGTGGGAGAGCAGTGCGGGGGATGCCAGGCGTGGTGTGTGCGCTGCCGTTTCGTGCTCGCGGCCGAGGTGTTCGGCTGCGAGCAGGGCGAGGCTCAGGCGCTGCTGGTCCAGGTGCCAGCACGCCGGGGCGGTGGCTTCTGCCGCGGTGAAGCCTGGCAGGAACCCGGGCCGGAAGAGAACCAGTGGGCCGTCGCAGGCGTCGATGTCGCTCCAGCGGTGCACCATGCCGGGCCGGATCCATACGGCGCTGCCTTCCGCCAGTCGGTAACTGTGGAAGTCCGCTTCGTGGGTGCCGGAGCCGGAGCCGACCAGGGCGAAGACGTGGAAGTCGGGGCGCTGGAGGAGCACGCGACGGCGGTGGGTGTCCATGGCACGCAGCGCGGCGAAGTCGATGGCCTCCACCCCGTACGGCGATCCGATGGCAGGCAGGTAGCGCAGCTGCCGCACGGCACCGTGTCCGTTTTCCACAATGACCAGGCTCCTTTTCGCCAGGGAGCGGGCACGGGCCCCCGTACGGTCGGGCTTGGGTCTGACAGGCAGGTCAGGCCAGGTCAGGTCAGCCGTTCAGGCTGCGGCAGCATAGCGGTGGTCGCTTCGCGCGGCCGGTGTGAGGGGCGTGATGATGACGGAAACGACAATGCCGGTTCCCGTGGCGGGCGGGACCCTGGACGTGCGGGTCGGGGGCCGTACCGGACCGACGCTGGTGTTCGTCCACTACTGGGGCGGCTCCGCCGACACCTGGAACGGCGTGATCGGCCACTTGCCGCCCGATCAGGCGACGGTCCGCTTCGATCAGCGTGGCTGGGGCGCCTCGCGGACGTTGCCCGGGCCCTATCACCTCGACCAACTCGCCGACGACCTCGTTCGCGTGGTCGACGGGTGCGTGTCGGGACCGTTCGTCCTCGTCGGTCACTCGATGGGCGGCAAGGCGAGCCAGCTCGCCGCGGCCCGCCGGCCCGCCGGACTGGCCGGCCTGATGCTCCTCGCGCCCGCGCCGCCCGAGCCGCCCACCACGGTGACCGAGGAGTACCGGCAGGGGCTCTCCCACGCGTACGACTCGCCCGAGGCGGTGCAGCACGCCCTCGACCATGTCCTGACCGCCACGCCCCTGCCCGCGGCGGTGCGCGCCGCCGCGGTGCGCGACAGCCTCGCCGCCGGGGCCGAGGCCCGGACCGCGTGGCCGCGGCACGGAATCGCGCAGGACATCACTCAAGCCGTACGCGACATCGAGGTCCCGGTGACCGTGCTGGCCGCGGAGCACGACGCGGTAGAACCGCCACGCGTCCTGCGCGAGTGCCTCCTACCGCACATTCCGCACGCGACCCTGACCACCCTCCCCGCCGTCGGCCACCTGCTCCCCGTGGAAGCCCCCGGCGCCGTCGCGACCGCCCTCGCAGGCTTCCTCACACACCTTTAGCGCTCCCCGTTCAGCACTCCCTGCCGCCGTCACCGGCCCGGGCCGGTGACGGCGGGCGAATCGGTGGCCGGTGGGGTCAGGCGCGGCCCGCGGCGAGGTCCATCAGGCGGGCCAGGACCCGGTCACCGGAGGCGGCGAGCCCGTCGTGCTCCCACTCGTTGGTGACCCAGACCCGGGCGGCGCCGATCTTCCGGGCGGTGTCCAGGGACAGGCCGGCGTCCACGTACATGTCGTCGTGGTAGACGACCGCGGCGAGCGGGACGGTGTTGGCGGCGAGGCGGGCCGGGTCGTAGAGCGGGGGCCAGTCGGTGCGCTGGGCGAGCAGGTCGGCGGCGGCCGCGAAGGGCTGTAGGCCGCGGATCTCCTCGAACATCCAGGGGTAGATCATCTCGCCGGTGAGCAGCAGGGGGTCGGCGTCCTCGGTGAATTCCGGGTGGGCGGCGTGGGTGCGGGCGGCCGCCCAGCCGGTGGGGCCGGCGCCCTGTCCGTACAGGGTTTCCTGGAGGACGGCGTAGAGCGGGTTGTCGATGAAGCCGGTCAGGGCCATGACCTGGTACAGGAAGGTGTCGGTCGGGCTGCCGTCGCCGTCCTCGGCCTCGTCAAGGAGCGCGTGCAGGCGCTCGAAGCCGTCGCCCATGCCGAGGACGAGGCCGAGGGTGCGCAGCCGGCGGACGGTGAGCCGGGTCCCGTCGGGCAGCCGGACGTCCCGGGCCGCGAGGTGGTCGGCGACCCGGCGCAGGCGGTGGGCGTCGTCCGGATAGCGGGCGTAGAAGGCGTGGACCCGGTCTCGTACGCGCGGGAAGGTGCGTGCGTAGACGTCGTCGGCGGTGGCGGCCAGGCCCGGCAGACCGCCGGCGACGTAGCAGGCCCTGAGTCCTTCCGGGGCCCGGGAGAGGTAGGTGAGGGTGAGGAAGCCGCCGTAGCTCTGGCCGAGGGTTTCCCAGGGGCGGTCGCCGCACAGTGCGCGGCGGATCAGTTCGGCGTCCGCGACGATCGAGTCCGCCCTGAAGTGGGCGAGGTGGGCGGCGAGTTGGGCCGGGTCCGGGAAGCGGGCGGCGGCTCGTGCGGTGAGCGGGGTGGAGCGGCCGGTGCCGCGCTGGTCGAGGAGGAGGACGCGGTGCGTCCGTACGGCCCGGGCCAGCCAGCCGGGCGATGTGCCCACCGGGCGGGGCGACTTGCCGCCCGGGCCGCCCTGGAGGTACAGCAGCCAGGGCAGGTCCTCGCCGGCGCGGGACGGGTCGGCGATCTCGCGGGCGAAGACGTCGAGGGTGGGGCCGTCGGGGGCGGCGTGGTCGAGCGGGACCGTGAAGGAGTGGTCGACGGTGGCGTACGAGGGGTTCATGGGCTCTTTCCGGGCGTGCCGGTCGGCGCCCTCGGGTGCGAGGGGTTCGCACGTGGGGGGCGGTGGCGTGCGGCGTATGAGGTGAGATGCGCGATGTGGTGCGGGGGGGGGGTGGGTGTGTGCGGTGTGTTACCGGGAATTCAGGCGGACGTTGAGGCCGCGCCGGGCGGGCTTCTGTGCCTGTGCGCTCTCGGCCCACAGCGAGCGCACATGGCCGAGGTGGCGGGCCATGCACTTCTCGGCGGCCTTGGCGTCCCCGGCCACCATCAGGTCGAGGAGTTCGATGTGCTCCTCGGCCGAGGGCAGCAGCTGGTCGCGTGCGTCCAGGGCGGTCAGGCCGTACAGGCGGGAGCGCTTGCGCAGGTCGCCGACGGTCTCCACGAGCCGGTCGTTTCCGGCCAACGCGAGGAGTGAGAGGTGGAATTGGCGGTCCGCGTCCAGGTAGCCGATGAGGTCGTGGGCGCGGGCGGCCCGCACGATCTCCTCGGCGACCGGGCGCAGCGCCTCCAGCTCCTCGCGGGAGGCGCTGCGCGTGATGCGCCCGATCATGGGGACCTCGATGAGGGTGCGGATCTCGGTGTACTGGTCGAGGTCACGCTCGTTGACCTCGGTGACCCTGAAACCCTTGTTGCGGACGGGCTCGACCAGACCTTCGCGGGCCAGGTCGAGCATCGCCTCGCGCACCGGCGTCGCGGAGATCCCGAAGTCCTCCGCGAGGCCGGGGGCCGAGTAGACCTCGCCGGGGCGGAGTTCACCGGAGATCAGGGCGGCCCGTAGGTGGTGGGCGACCTGGTCGCGCAGCCGCTCCCTGGTGGTGTTGAGGTTGCGCTGCGTGAGGTGGCCCATGTCGTGGTGTTTCCCTTCGTGCCCTGTCCCTCGTGCCCGAGCGGATCACCAGGGTACAATGTCACGTTGTTTTGGCACCTGCCTACGGGTGTGCGGGCGAGGCCGTAGGTGCGGGTCGAGGTGTAGAAGTCCAGGGCCGCGCCGCCCTGTTCGCGCGGGCCCAGGCTGGATGCCTTGGTGCCGCCGAACGGCAGGTGGAAGTCGACGCCGGTGGAGGGGGCGTTGACCCGGATCATGCCGGTGTCGAGCCGGTCGAGTCCGTGCAGCGCCGTGTCGAGCGAGGCCGTGTGCACCGAGGCGACCAGGCCGTACGGGACGGAGTTGGCGATCCGCACCGCGTGGTCCAGATCGTCGGCGCGGAGCAGTACGGCGAGCGGGCCGAAGACCTCCTGGTGCAGGAGCGGGTGGCCGGGGGGCACGTTCTCCACCAGGGCCGGGGCCGCGTACCAGCCGTCGTTCCGGGCGGGTGCCGGGACGCCGGCGAGTTCGGACAGTCCCCGGCGGGCCTCGGTCACCCGGCTGCGGGCCCGCTCGTCGATGAGGGGGCCGCAGACGGTGGTGGGGTCCGCGGGGTCGCCCACCGGGAGCGTACGGCGAGCGCGGTCAGTTCGTCCGCGGCGGCTTCGACGGCGGCGGCGATCGCGCCGAGGGCCGCCGAGCGGGCCGCCGCGCCGGCGCGCAACCAGCCGGGCTGTGCGGTGCGGGCGCGTTCGACGGCGTTGGCCGCGGCGAAGGCGCCGGGCGCCGCGGTCTCCACGAGAACGTCGGAGGGGTCGGCCGGGTTGCGCGAGACGACCCGGGCCAGGGCGGTGCTCACAGCAGGAATCCTCCGGGGAACGGGTCGTCGGGGTCGAGGAAGTACTGGGCGGTGCCGGTGATCCAGGCGCGCCCGGTGACGCGGGGGACGACGGCCGGCACCCCGCCGACCTCCGTCTCTTCGATGAGGCGCCCGGTGAACCGCGTACCGATGAAGGACTCGTTGCGGAAGTCGCGGTGCAGGGGCAGGGCGCCGCGGGCGTGGAGTTGGGCCATCCGCGCGCTGGTGCCGGTGCCGCACGGCGAGCGGTCGAACCATCCCGGGTGGATGGCCATTGCGTGCCGGGAGCGGTGCGCGTCGGAACCGGGGGCGGCGAGGTAGACGTGTTTGACGCCGGCGATCTCGGGCCGGGTCGGGTGGACGGGCCGGTCGGACGAGGCGTTGATCGCGTCCATGACGGCGAGGCCGGCGGTGAGCAGGTCGTTCTTGCGGGCGCGGTCGAACGGCAGGCCCAGCGCGTCGAGTTCGACGAAAGCGTAGAAGTTCCCGCCGTAGGCGAGGTCGTAGGTGACCGTGCCGTGGCCCGGCACGTCCGTCGTGAGGTCGAGGCCGACGCAGAAGGCGGGCACGTTGGTGAGGGTGGCTGCCGTGGCCCGTCCGTCCTCGACCGCGACGTCGACGCTGATCAGGCCCGCGGGTGCGTCGAGGCGGACGGTGGTGACGGGCTCGGTGACCTGGACCATGCCGGTCTCGACGAGAACGGTGGCGACCCCGAGGGTGCCGTGTCCGCACATCGGCAGGAGGCCGGAGACCTCGATGAACAGGACACCGTAGTCGGCGTCGGGGCGGGTCGGGGGCTGGAGGATGGCGCCGCTCATCGAGGCGTGGCCCCGCGGCTCGTACATGAGCAGGGTGCGCAGGTGGTCCAGGTGCTCGATGAAGTGCAGCCTGCGCTCGGCCATGGTGGCGCCGGGGATCACCCCGACGCCCCCGGTGATCACGCGGGTCGGCATGCCTTCGGTGTGGGAGTCGACGGCGTGGAAGACGTGGCGGGTGCGCATGGTTCTCCTCGGTCAGCGGTGGCCGGCGGCGACGGCCTTCTCGGTGGCGGCCCGTACCTCGGCCGCGACCGTGCCGGACAGCGCCGGGCGCGGCGGCCGGGTGGGACCCCCGCGGCGGCCGACGATGTCCATGGAGGACTTGATGGCCTGCACGAACTCGGTCCTGGAGTCCCAGCGGAGCAGGGCGTGCAGGGACTTGTACAGCGGCAGGGCGGTGTCCAGGTCCTGGGCCACGGCGGCGCGGTAGAGCGCGGCGCAGGCACCGGGGAAGGCGTTGGGGTATCCGGCGATCCAGCCGACGGCACCGGCCAGCGCCAGTTCCAGGAGTACATCGTCCGCGCCGATCAACAGGTCCAGTTCGGGGGCGAGTTCGGCGATCTCGTAGGCGCGGCGCACCTCGCCGGTGAACTCCTTGACCGCCACGATGCCGCCCTCGCCGTGGAGGCGGGCGAGGAGCGCGGGGGTCAGGTCGACCTTGGTGTCGATGGGGTTGTTGTAGGCCACGATCGGCAGCCCCGCCCGGGCGACCTCGGCGTAGTGGGCCCGCACGGCCGACTCGTCGGCGCGGAAGGCGTTGGGCGGCAGCAGCAGGACGCTGCCGCAGCCCTCCTCGCCGGCCTGCTCCGCCCACCGGCGCGCCGCGGCGCTGCCGTACGCGGACACTCCGGGCAGCACGCGGGCACCGTCGCCGGCGGCCTCGACGGCGGTGCGCACCACGCGGGCGCGTTCCTCGTCGGTGAGGGTCTGGTACTCGCCCAGGGAGCCGTTGGGCACGACGCCGTCGCAGCCGTTGTCGAGGAGCCAGCGGACGTGTGCGGCGTACGCGTCGTAGTCGACGGACAGGTCCTCGCGCAGGGGCAGGGCGGTGGCGACCATGATGCCGCGCCAGGGGCGTTCGGCGCTCCAGGAGGCGGCGAGGGAGGGAGTGACGGAGGTGGTGGTCATGAAGGGGGCCTTCCGTGACGTGTGGTGGTGCCGTGGTGGGTGAGCTTTCCGTGGTGTGTGACATTGCATAAGGTGATGCCTGGCGCCCGCCTGGGGCCGTGCGAGGGGGGTGGTGGACCGTGGTGGCTGCGGGGTGCCCGTCAGCCGCCGGCTCCCTCCTTCGGACCGCTCTCCTTCGAACCGCTCTCCGCCGGACCGGCGACTTCCGGACCGGCGGCTTCATGGCCTGCGCTCCCCCGGCGCCCACCACTCCCGGCAACGTCCAGCCGGGGAAGGGGAGTTGACGCTCGTACGCGCCGGTGGCGAACAGGACCGCGCGGGCGTGCCACCCGTGGTCCCGCCGGCGACCGGGCCGCGGTCGAGCACGATGACGCTCAGTCCGCACCGGGCCGCGAAGTAGGCACACGCGGCGCCGACCACGCCCGCTCCGATGACGAGGAGATCCGGAGAAGAGTTTCTCGTGGGCACGTCAGTAATATTTCACATTGCACCATCGCTGCCAAGAGACCTTCCCGCCCCCGCGTCAATTCCCTTGCGCACGACCGGAGTCCGGCCCGTACGGCCAACGACCTCAGCCCTCCGTCAACTCACCCATCCGTCAACTCACCCATCCATGCCTCCACCGCCTCCGGCGTCCGCGGCAGGGCGCTCGACATCAGCCGCGCCCCCTCCCCCGTGATCACCAGGTCGTCCTCGATCCGTACGCCGATGCCACGCAGTTCGGGTGGGAGCGTCTCATCGTCCGGCTGGAGGTAGAGGCCGGGCTCGACCGTCAGGACCTGCCCCTCCTCCAGCACCCCGTCCAGGTAGGCGGTCGCCCGCGCCCGGGCGCAGTCGTGTACGTCGAGCCCGAGCATGTGCCCGCTGCTGCACAGGGTGTAGCGGCGATGGAAGTCCCCTTCCGGGCTCTTCAGGACGCCCCATTCGGTGAGCCCCTCAGCGAGCACCCGCATCGCCGCGCGGTGGAAGTCACGGAAGCGCGCGCCCGGCTTCAGGGCGGCGATGCCCGCCTCCTGGGCCGCGAGCACCAGGTCGTACACCTGCCGCTGCACCGGGGAGAACCGCCCGGACAGCGGCAGGGTGCGGGTCAGGTCGGCGGTGTAGAGGGTGTCGGTCTCCACGCCGGCGTCCAGGAGCAGCAACTGCCGGGCGTCCAGAGGGCCGTCGTTGCGTATCCAGTGCAGGACGCAGGCGTGGGCGCCGCTGGCCGCGATGGTCTCGTAGCCGGTGCCGTTGCCCTCGGCGCGGGCGCGCAGGCCGAAGACGCCCTCGATCCACCGCTCACCGCGCGGATGGGCGAGGGCGCGCGGCAGACCGCGGACGACGTCCTCGAACCCGGCGGCGGTGTGGTCGACGGCGAGCTGTAGCTGCGCGACTTCCCAGGCATCCTTGATGAGCCTCAACTCGCTGAGGACGGAGGCGAGTTCGGAGTCGGTGGCGGCGTCGCGGCCCGGCGGCAGTGCGCCGAGGTCGGCCAGGTGGACGCAGTGGACGCCGGTCATGCGCGCGGCCTCGACGAGGTCGGGACGGCGGCCGACCCAGAACTCGCCGTAGCGGCGATCCCGGTAGAAGCCGCCGTCGGTGCGCGGGGAGCGGGGGCGGAGGTACAGGACCGCTTCGTGCCGGTGCGGTCCGTCCGGCTCCAGGACCAGGACGTGTCCGGCCTGGTCCTCGCCGGTCAGGCCGGTGAGCCAGGCATAGGCGCTGTGCGGCCGGAACCGGTGGTCGCAGTCGTTGGAGCGGACCGAGAGTTCCCCGGCGGGGACGATGAGTCGTTCGCCGGGGAAGCGGGCGGAGAGGCGTTCCCGGCGGGCGGGGGTGACATCGGCGGCGGGCAGTCGGATGTCGTCGGGCATCGGCGTGGCCGCCCAGTCGCGCGCCAGGAACCGCGCCAACTCCGGTGAGACGGGCAGGTCGTGGCTGGCCGTGCGTGGGGCGGTGGGGACGGTTTCCTTCACGGGTTCTCCTCCTCGGTCGCCGAGCGGCTCGCCCGCCTCCCGCGAACAGCTCGCCCGGGACGCGACTGCGCGATGGAGCAGGCGACACCTCGTCAGTGCAATTTCACATTACTGTGTTACGCCTCGCGCGCCAGCCCCGCGGACCACCCGACCCGGACACGGCGCGACCGCTGGTCCGAACCGACCGACACGGGACGGGATTTCTCCGGAAACAGCCCCACAGAGGCGTTGCCGGCACGGGCCGCGCACGGCGACGACAACCTCACCGACTTGAACCGCTCCTTCGACGAGGTGGCCGTGGCGTCCGACGGGCGCACGGGCACCTCGGACTTCCACTGCGAGGGGCCGCCGCACGGCTGACCCGGACCCCACGGCCGGCACCGGGCGGCCCACCCGGTGCCGGCCGCCGGTCCGACGGAGACTGGAAGTGCGGCATACCGCTGCGCGGGTCAGCGGTGAGCGGACCGGGAGCGAGGTGAGGTCATGCAGGACGTGATCACCGTGGGCGTCGACGGGACCCCCGAGGCGACGGCCGCCGTGCGGTGGGCGGCGCACGAGGCGGAGCTGCGGCGGGCCCGGCTGCGGCTGCTGCACGCCTGGGTACTGCTGGCACCCGAACCAGAGCCCGGGCCGACCGGCGAGGACGACCAGAACTACTGGCCGCACCGGATCATCGGCGACGCCCTGGAGGTCGTCCGGGACCGCCACCCGGACCTCCCGGTGGACGAGGCCCTGGTGGCCAAGGACCCGCTCGCCGCCCTGAAGGAGGCGGCCGACCAGTCGTCGCTGCTGGTCCTGGGCTCGCGGGACCTGGGCCCGCTGGCGCGGTACGTGATGGGCGAGATCGGCCTCCAGGTGGTGGCGCACACCCACACCCCCACGGTGCTGGTCCGGTCCCGACCGGGCACCGCGTCACCGGCGCCGGGCGCCCCGGTGACGGCCGGACTGAGCCTGCACGAACCGTGCGAGGCCCTCCTCGCCTTCGCCTTCGAGAGCGCCGCCCGGCGGGGCGTCCCGCTACGCGTCGTGCACGGCCGGCACCTGCCCTCGTACGCGTACAACCGCGGCGGCGGGGTCGAGCCGGTCGCCGCCGAGCAAGCGGCCGCGGACGCCCGGCAGGAGCTGACGGCCGCGCTCCGCCCCTGGCAGGAGAAGTTCCCCGACGTCCGGCTGGACGCCCGGGTGGAGCAGGAGAGCCCGGCGCGGGCGGTGCTACGGGACACCTCGGACGCCGCGCTGCTGGTCGTCGGCCGCCGGCACAAGCTGCACTTCCCGGCGCCGAAGATCGGCCATGTGGTCCAGGCGGTGGTGCACCACGCGCCGTGCCCGGTCGCGATCGTGCCGCACGAGTGAACTCACCGCCGCGGCCGCGGTGCCGCACGGACGGGCGCCGGCGCGCTCCCGAGGTGCGCCGCGTCCCGCACGGACAGGCGCCCCGAGCGGTTTCTCCCAACAATGGGTGGCAGGGGCTACGGACGGCGTGCGGGACCCGGCGCACCGGGGCACGGTCCGGTGCGGCCCCGGAGGACACCGCGGAGGTGAGCCATGGCGAAGACCACCGAGTGGCCGGTCCGGCTGATTCTCACCGAGGAGGACGGGACGACCCGGGCGCGGGTGGAGCTGGACACCGGCACCCAGGCCCTCACCGGGCACGGCCGGGCCCGTTGCAACCCCGAGGACCCGGACGTCCCGGTGATCGGCGACGAACTGGCCGCCGGCCGGGCCATGAAGGACCTCGCCGGGCAGCTGATCCGGCTGGCGGACCACGACCTGGCGGGCGTCGGCGCCGCACCGCCGGGGCACGAGCGGCGCACCGTCTACGGCTGGCCGAACGAGCTGGCCTGAAGACCGCCCGCGGGTCGGCGGCCGGGCCGTGCGCGGCCCCGGTCCGCCGGCACGGCCCGGGAAGGAGCCGGCGATGCCGGATGGGACGACGGCCGGTCCGACCACGACCGACCTGTACGAAGTGACCATGGCCCTGTCGTTCCTGCGCGAGGGGATGACCCGGCCGGCCACCTTCAGCTGCTTCGTCCGGGAGCTCCCCGCGGAACGGGGCTTCCTGGTCGCCGCCGGGGCGGAGGCGGTGCTCGACTTCCTCTCCCGGTTCCGGATCGGGCCCGACGACGTGGAGGTGTTCGCGGAGGCGCTGCACCGGCCCACCATGGACCTGGCGCCGCTGCTGGGGCTGCGCTTCGCCGGGGAGGTCCGGGCCGTGCCGGAGGGCCGGGTGGTGCTGGCCGGCGAACCCCTGCTGGAGATCACCGCGCCGCTGCCGCAGGCACAGCTGGTGGAGACCTTCGTGCTGAACCAGCTCAGCCACCAGACCGCGATCGCCGCCAAGTGCGCGCGGTGCGTCCTGGCGGCCCGCGGCCGGCCGGTGGTGGACTTCTCGCTGCGCCGCACGCACGGGGTGGAGGCGGGCCTGCGGACCGCGCGGCTGGCGGCGATGGCCGGTTTCGCGGGGACCAGCAATGTGGCGGCGGCGCACGCCGAGCGCCTGCCGGCGGTCGGCACCATGGCGCATTCCTACGTCGAGGCGTTCGAGGACGAGGAGGCCGCCTTCAGCGCCTTCGCGCGGGCCCATCCGGGGCCGGTGACGTTCCTGGTGGACACCTACGACGTCGATTCCGGGGTGGCCGCGGCGGCCCGGGTGCTGCACGCCCTGAACCGGACCGAGGGGGCGGCGATCCGGCTGGACAGCGGTGATCTGGCGGCGCTGGCGGTCCGGGCCCGGGCGATGCTGGACCGTGCGGAGCTGCCCGGGGTGCGGATCGTGGCCAGCGGCGGGCTGGACGAGTTCGCGGTGGACGACCTGGTGCGGGCCGGGGCGCCGGTCGACGTGTTCGCGGTGGGCACCCGGGTCGGGGTCAGCGCCGACGCGCCGTACCTCGATTCGGCGTACAAGCTCGTCGCGTACGACGGGCGGCCGGTGATGAAGCTGTCGACGGCGAAGGCCACCGCCCCGGGCCGCAAGCAGGTCTTCCGGCACCCGGGCTGCCGCGATGTGATCGGGTTGGCCGAGGAGCCGGCGCCGGCCGGCAGCGTGCCGTTGCTGGAGACGCTGATGCGCGACGGGATGCGCTGTGCGCCGCGGACCCCGCTGGCGGACGCCCGGTCCCGGCTGGTGGCGGACCTCGCGGAGCTGCCGACGACGGCCCGGGCCATCCGGGCGCCGGTCCCGGTGCGGCCGTCGGTCTCCGCACCGCTGGCCACCCTCGCCCGGCACGTGCAGCGGCGGATCGAACGGGCGGTGCTGGCCCCGTACGACCACTTCGCCTGACACCCCCCGGCGGGGCCCGGCCGGGGACTCAGCCCCGCGGGACCACCACGACCGGGCAGGCGGCGTGGTGCAGCGCGGCGTGCCCGACCCGGCCGAGTTGCAGCCCGAAGTGGCCGTGCCGGTGGCGGGCCCCGAGGACCAGCAGGTCCGCCGCGGCGGACCGCCGGACCAGCACCTTGTGCGCCGGCCCCTCGACGGTGGTGCAGCGGACGTGCACCGTCGGGTGCGCCGCGGCCTCCGCCGCCACCGCCGCGTCGACCAGCGCCGACGCCTGCTGCTCGGCCTGGTGCTCGGGTCCGGCGGCGCGCTGGGTGCGGTCGGCGGTCTCGTAGGCGGGGCACCGCCAGGCGCGGATCGCGTCGAGGGCGCAGCCGCGGGCCTCCGCCTCCCGGAAGGCGAACCGGACGGCCGGGGAGCCCTTCGCGGTGTCCCCGACGCCGAGCAGTACCCGGTCGTGGCTGCTCGCCAGGCCCGCCCGGTCACCGCGGACCACCACCACGGGGTGCCGGGCGCGGGCCGCCACCAACAGGCTGACCGAGCCCAGCAGCAGGTCGGCGAACTCCCCACGCCCCTTGGAGCCGAGGACCACCGCCGTGGCGTAGGGCGCCTCGCGGAGCAGCGCGGTGACCGCGTCGTCGGCCAGGACCTGGACCGAGACCTCGACCTCGGGGTTGCGGCGGTTGACGCGGTCGGCGGCGGACGCGACGACCCGGTCGGCCATCGCCTGCTCGGCGGGGGCGCTCTCCTGTGGGGCCACCCCTTCGTAACGCTCCCACCGGGACGCGTAGACCAGGCGCAGCGGCAGTCCGTGGAGCGCCGCCTCGTCCACCGCCCAGTCCAGGGCGCGCAGCCCGGCGTCCGATCCGTCCACGCCTACGACCAGGGGGAGTTCCATCGTCCCCACCGCCTTCCGTCGCTCGGGCCGCGGCCGTGCCGGGGCGGCACCGGGGCGGGGCTCGCGCGGCCGGCGGTGCGGGTCCGGACCGCGGCGTCCGGTGGCGCCCCTCGGCTCCCTTCCATCGTGTGCCCCGGTCCCCGCGGCACGCCAGGGCATGCGGGGCCACGAGCGGCCCGGGCCGGGATGTCGTGGTGCCATGGAGGGACGCATCTGACGAAGGAAGGCTGGAGGGACCCGCCATGTCCGCCGCGTCGCCGCTGGCCGCGTGTCTGCGCTGGGTGCGGGCCGTGGTCTTCGACACCGACGGCGTGCTCACCGACTCGGCGGGGCTGCACGCCGCGGCCTGGCAGGAGGCGTTCGACGCCTGCCTGGCGGCCGCGGGCGGCGGACGGCCCTTCGACCCGGTGGACGACTACCTCCGCCATGTGGACGGCCGGTCCCGGCTGGACGGCGCCGCCGCGTTCCTGGCCTCCCGGGGGCTGGCGCTGCCGCCCGGCTCCCCCGACGACCCGCCGGGCACCGGCACGGTGGCGGCGGTCGCGGCCCGCAAGGAGGAGGTGTTCACCGCGCTGCTGCGGGAGGGCGGGGCGGCCGTCTGGCCGGGCAGTGTGCGTCTGGTGCACGCGCTGCGCGGGGCAGGTGTCCCGTGCGCCGCGGTGTCCGCGTCCCGCCATGCCACCGAGCTGCTGTCCCGGGCGGGCCTGCTGGAACTGTTCGGGGCGGTGGTGGACGGCAACGAGGCGGCCCGGCTGGGGCTGCCGGGCAAACCCGACCCGGCGCTGTTCGCGGAGGCGGCCCGGCGGCTGGCCGTCCCGCCCCGGGAGGCGGCCGTGGTGGAGGACGCCACGGCCGGCGTCGAGGCGGGCCGCCGCGGCGGCTTCGGCCTGGTCGTGGGCGTCGACCGGAGCGGCACGCCGGGGCACGCGGCCGCACTGCGCCGCCGCGGCGCCGATGTGGTGGTCAGCGACCCCGGCGACCTGCTGGTGCCCGGGGCGGCCCCGTGACGGCGCCGGCCTGGACCTGGACGTACGAGGGGTACGACCCGGAGGACGAGCGGCTGCGGGAGGCGCTGTGCACGCTCGGCAACGGCCGGTTCGCCACCCGCGGCGCCGCGTCGGAGTCGCCGCGCGGTCCCGTGCACTACCCGGGCACCTACGCGGCCGGCCTCTACAACCGGCTGACCTCCACCGTCGCCGACCGCCGGGTGGAGAACGAGGACCTGGTCAACCTGCCCGACTGGCTGCCGCTGCGCTACCGCATCCGCCCCCAGGGCGCCCCGGAGCCCGGCCCGTGGCTCTCCCCCGACCACCCGCACCTGACCGGGCACCGCCGGACCCTGGACCTGCGCCGCGCCACCCTGACCCGCTGGTCGTCCTACGAGGACGAGGCCGGGCGGCGGCTGACCGTCACCGAACGCCGTCTGGTCCACATGGCCGAACCCGATCTGGCCGTCCAGCGCACGGTGTTCACCGCCGAGGGCTGGTCCGGGACGGTGGAGGTCGCGGCGGGGCTCGACGGCGACGTCCGCAACAACGGGGTGGCCCGCTACCGCGCGCTCGCCGACACCCATCTGACCGGCTGGGAGACCGGCGCCGGGGAAGACGGCGCGTGCTGGCTGCGCTGCCGCACCCGTGCCTCCGGCATCACCGTCGCGCTGGCCGCCCGCTTCCGCGCCGCCCCGCGCGGCGGTACCGCCCGCACCGATCTGGCGCCGCGCCGGACCTGGCGGGTGCTGACCGTCCCGGTCCGGCCCGGCGCCCCGGCGACCGTGGACAAGACGGTGGCGCTGCACACCTCGCAGGACCGGGCCCGCGCCGCACCGCTGCCGGCCGCCCTGGACGCGGTCCGCCGGGCCCCGGCCGTACCGCGGCTGCTGGCCTCGCACCACCGCGCCTGGCAGCACCTGTGGCGGCAGGTGCGGCTGGACGTGCCCGGCCCGGCGGGCCGGATCCTGCGGCTGCACGTCTTCCACGTGCTGCAGACCCTCTCCCCGCACACCGCGCGGCTGGACGTGGGGGTGCCGGCGCGCGGTCTGCACGGCGAGGCGTACCGGGGGCACGTCTTCTGGGACGAACTGTTCGTGCTGCCGTTCTTGAACCTGCACTTCCCGGAGGTGTCCCGGGCTCTGCTGGACTACCGCCACCGGCGGCTGCCGGCGGCCCGGCGGGCGGCGCGCGAGGCGGGCCGGGCGGGCGCGATGTACCCGTGGCAGAGCGGCAGCGACGGCCGCGAGGAGACCCAGCGGCTGCACCTCAACCCGCGCTCGGGCCGCTGGCTGCCGGATCACTCGCACCTCCAGCACCATGTCGGCTCGGCGATCGCCTACAACGTGTGGCAGTACTGGCAGGCCAGCGGCGACACCGCGTTCCTGCACACCAAGGGCGCGGAGATGCTGCTGGAGATCGCCCGCTTCTGGGCGGCGAGCGCCGACTGGGACCCGGCGCTGGGCCGCTACCGCATCCGCGGGGTGGTCGGCCCCGACGAGTACCACGACGGCTATCCGGGCGCCGACCGGCCGGGCCTGGACGACAACGCCTACACCAACGTCACCGCGGCCTGGGTGCTGACGCGGGCGCTGGAGCTGTGCCGGACGCTGCCCGAGACGCGCCGACGACCGCTGTTCGAGCGGCTGGCGCTCTCCCACGACGAGCGGCAGCACTGGGACGACCTCGCGCACCGGCTGCACGTCCCCTACCACCGGGGCCTGATCAGCCAGTTCGCAGGCTACGGGCAGCTGGCCGAACTCGACTGGGCGGGCTACCGGGCCCGCTACGGCGACATCCGGCGGCTGGACCGGATCCTGGAGGCGGAGGGCGACACCGTCAACCGCTACCAGGCGTCCAAACAGGCCGATGTGCTGATGTTGGGCTACCTCTTCTCGCCGTCGGAACTGGCCGGTGTCTTCGACCAGTTGGGCTACCGCCTGGACGACGACATCTGGCGGGCGACCGTCGACCACTACCTGCACCGCACCTGCCACGGTTCGACGCTCAGCGCCGTGGTCCACGCCTGGGTGCTGGCGCGGGTGCGCCGCGACGACGCCTGGGCGTACTGCGAGGAGGCGCTCACCGGCGACGTCGCGGACGTCCAGGGCGGCACCACCGGGGAGGGCATCCACCTGGGCGCGATGGCCGGCACCCTGGACTTCGTGCAGCGCGGGATGACCGGTCTGGAGACCCGGGACCGCGCCCTGTGGCTGGATCCGGCGCCGCTCCCCCAACTCTCCAAGTTCGGCGTGCGGTTCCGCTACCGCCGCCACCGGGACATCGACCTGCGGATCCGCGCCGACCGGGTGCGGATCACCGTGCCGGACTCGGAACACGCCGCGGTCCGGGTCCGACTGCGCGGCCGCCCGTTCACGGTCGCCCCGGGAACGTCCCGCCGCATCGACCTCCCCGACAACTGAACTCGCCTGCCAACAAGGCAGATTGACGTGGCGTCAGCCAGGGCGGGGCAGCGGTTCCACCGGCTCCGCCGCCGCGTCCGGATCCGCCCCGTGCAGATACTCCTCACTGATCCGCTTCGGCCCGAACGGCCACTCCCGCTCTACGCGGGCCCACGCCAGGAACGCCACCAGCCCCGCCGCGACCCAGGCCAGCGACCATTCGATGGGGTGCCGGCCGGGGGCACTGCGGTCCGCGTAGCCGTAGATCACCAGCCAGCCGACCAGCGCGACCAGGCTCGGCAGCGGGTGCAGCCAGATGCGGTACGGGCGGCGCAGCGCCGGCTGCCGGCGCCGCAGCACGGTGACCGCCGCGATCTGGGCCAGCGCCTGCACCAAGACCATCACCGTGGTGAGCAGTTGGATGACCGTCGCCAGGTCGGTGTGCCGGCCCAGCAGGAAGCCAGCGGCCATGATGCTGCCCATCGTCAGCAGCCCCAGGACCGGGAAGCGGTGGCGGGGGTGCAGCGTCCCGTAGGGGCGGAAGAACACCCGGTCCCGGGCGGCGTCGTAGGGGACCCGGGAGCCGCCGAGGAGCCCGGTGAAGACGGAGGTGACGGCGGTGATCAGGATGAGCACGGTGACGGCGTCGGCGGCGGTGCGGCCCCAGGTGCGTTCCAGGACGGCGGAGGCGACCGAGGAGCCGGCCGTGCTGTGCGGATCGAGCATTTCGCGCCAGTCGACGACGCCGAGGGTGCCGATCTGGAGCAGCAGGTAGATCACCATGATGCCGAGGATGGAGAAGAGGATGGCGCGCGGCAGGGTGCGGCCGGGGCGTTTGATCTCGGCGCCCATGTAGGCGGTGGTGTTGTAGCCGAGGTAGTCGTAGATGCCGATGGTGAGCCCGCCGGCGAAGCCGACCCAGAAGTGACCGGCCGTCAGGTCAAGGGCGTGCGCGGGGTAGGTGAAGGCCCGCTCCGGGCTGAAGTGGGTGAACGCCGCGACGATGACCAGGCCGACGGCGGCGATCATCACCGTCCACAGCACGACGGTGAGCCGGGCGATCCGCTCCACCCGCCGCCACAGCAGCACCACGATGCCGGCGGTGACGGCCAGGCCGACCGCGTCCCCCTGCCCCTGGCTCATCCCCGGCCACAGATAGCCCAGGTACTGCACGAAGCCGATGACGCCGGTGGCCATCCCGAGGGGGATGAACAACATCGCCGTCCACACGAACAGAAACGG
This sequence comes from Streptomyces sp. NPDC058000, assembly GCF_042886435.1. Taxonomy (NCBI): domain Bacteria; kingdom Bacillati; phylum Actinomycetota; class Actinomycetes; order Kitasatosporales; family Streptomycetaceae; genus Streptomyces; species Streptomyces sp. NPDC058000. The sequence goes on along the minus strand of NZ_JBHVQS010000033.1, from coordinate 74,742 downwards.
CATCAGCTTCCCGGTGCGGTACTGGAACGCCTGCCGCAGATACACATAACTGCCACCGGCCCCGGGCAGCGAGGCGCCCAACTCCGCCCAGATCAGCCCGTCGGCGAGCGCCAGCACCGCGCCCGCGACGAAGCCGACGACCGCCTGCGGACCGCCGAACGCGGTCACCATCAGCGGGATGGTCACGAACGGCCCGATCCCGCACATCTGGCTCATGTTGATCGCGGTGGCCTGGAACAGCCCGATCCGGCGGACGAATCCCACCCGTTCCCCAAGGAGGTCCGGCATGCCTGGCAGCCCCTTCCCGTGCCGGCGCGCACGCCGGTCCGCGGCCCGTTCCGCCGGCCCAGGCTGACACGTCCGCCGCCACCACGCACCGGCCGGGAGCGAACTTCAGGTGCCCGCGGCGCGAGCGGCGCCCCTCGACCGGCCCCGCCGCCTACACCTCCCCGTACGCCTCCCCGCCGAGCTCCAGCCGGGCCGTACCGGCCGTGGTGTCCGCCAGCCAGGCCCGGAACCCTTCCAGATCGGCCTCCGGCAGCCCCACCTCGATGCTGACCTCGGCCCCGTAGGTCACCTCGCGCACCGCCCGCCCCGTGGTGCGCAGGTCGTTCTCCAGGCGGCCCGCGCGCTGGTGGTCCACGGTGACCGTCACCAGCCGGAACCGCTGCCGGGTGACCGTGCCCAGCACGTCCAGCGCCTCACCGACCACACCCCCGTAGGCGCGGATCAGGCCGCCCGCCCCGAGCTTGATGCCGCCGAAGTACCGCGTGACGACGGCGACCACGTAGCGCATCTCGCGCCGCACCAGCATCTGCAACATCGGCACCCCGGCCGTGCCGCCCGGTTCGCCGTCGTCGCTGGCCTTCTGCACGCCGCCGTCGGCCCCGAGGACGTACGCGAAGCAGTGGTGCCGGGCGGTCGGGTGTTCCTTGCGGATGCGCGCGATGAAGTCCTGGGCCTCCCCCTCCGTCGCGACCGGCGCGAGCGCGCAGAGGAAGCGGGACTTGTTGATCTCGATCTCGTGGACACCCTCGCGGGCCAGCGTCCGGTACTGCTCCTGCATCCGACCAGCCTACGGGCCGGTCCGACCGGGACGAGCGCGGCACCCGACGCCCAGCGCCGCGCTGCGGTGTCCGCCGTACGGGCGCAGTCCGCACCGCCGGGCGGCGTACCCGGGCCGTCCGCACGGTGCGTCGGGGAGACGTCCGCCGCCCCCGTGGGCACTGTGGCCCCAGCGGGACCCCGCGGCCGCAGGACGGCCCTGGGGCCCCGCGGGACCGGAACGGCGGCTCGGCGGAGGGCTTGATGGACGACAGCACACAGGCGGCGATGACAGCCGGCGTTCCGGTGACCGGCGAGGAGATGCCGGTGCCGCCCCCGGAGGTCGTCGAGGCGGCCCGCGAGGCACCGGACCACTGGCTGGCCATGGTGGACCTGACCTGGGCAGGAGAGGGCGCGCCCCCGCTGTGGGCGGTGATCGGGCAGTGGCGGTCGGGCCCGGACGGCGAGATCGCCGAGTGGCGGGACAACCCGGAGTACCGCCCGTCACCGCAGATGTTGGACTGGGCGGACCCGACCGACCCGGTGGACCGCGCGGTGCAGTTGTCCGCCACCGGCTACGGCCCGGACCGGGCGGTCTGCGAGGAGCTGGCGCAGGCGGAGGTGTCCGTCCTGGTCACCGCCGCCGGCGCACCGCTGGCGGCGGCCTCCCCCGAGGGCGCCCCGGTGGTCCCCGTCTACACCTCCGCCGCCCAGTTGGAATCGGCGGGCCGACTGCTCTACGACCGGCGGCCGGCGGCCGAACTGGTCGAGCAGCTGCCACCGGGACACGCCCTCTACCTCAACCCGTCCGGGCCGGTGAGCATGGTCGTGGAGTCCGAGCAGCTGCGTGCGGCACTGACCGCCGCGGGCGGCACCGGCGCCACACAGCGCACCCGGGAGCCGGCCACCGGCACGGCGCTGCGGCCCGGCACCGGCTCCGGGGCGCCCGAGCCGGTGGGCAGCGGCCCGGCGATCGGCAAACCGGCCCGCTCCGCGGCGGGCGGCCGCGTCGTCGGCGCCGGACTGGGCCGCCGCACCGGCTGACCGCCCACCCCCTGAACCCGCCCCGCCCGTCTTCCCCTTCGGGCGGGGCGTTTTGCTGCGCCCCGGCGGCGTCGTGACCGCGGGTAGCCTCCACACACCCCCTGCCTAGCCGTGACCCGCCCGTAATCGAAAGTTCGCAGAACTCTGCCGACGGTCTGTCGGTCTCACCAGGCAGAGATCGCTCCCGCAGGGGGGAGCTCCGGGGGGTTCGCGCAATGGCCGAGAAACACTCGGGGAACAGACTGGCCGCACTCGACGGCCTGCGATTAGCCGCCGCCTTGATGGTGGTCTTCCACCACTACGCCGCCCTCGCCGTACCGTGGGGCCACACCACCGGCACCATCTTCCCGACCGCCCACAAGGCAGCCCAGTACGGATGGTTGGGCGTCGAGGTCTTCTTCCTGATCAGCGGCTTCGTCATCTGCATGAGCGTATGGGGCCGCACGGTGGGCCAGTTCGCGGTCTCCCGCGTCTCCCGGCTGTTCCCCGCCTACTGGGCCGGCATCCTGCTCACCGCCGTGGCGGTGAAGATGTGGCCGGAGGTCACCTCCCTCCGCGGCTGGGACACGGTGATCACCAACCTGACCATGCTCCAGGCCGGCAACAACACGCCCAACGTGGATCCGGTGTACTGGACGCTCTTCGTGGAGCTCAAGTCGGAACAGCCTCCCCGCCCCGGTCCTGGTCGCGTCGGTCACCGCACTCATGCTGGCGGCCGCCTGGCTCGTCCACCGCCTCGTCGAACGCCCCCTCGGCGCATGGCTCCGCACCCGCATGCGACGCGGCATCGACGACGTCCGCCAGCACGTCGCACCACGCCGCAGACACGCCCGCCCGACCACACCCCCCACGCCCACCGTGCCCCGCCAGGCCGAAGGCGACCGGACGTCGCCGCCCGCCCGCACCTTCGAATCCGTCTGACCGGCACCGCTCCAGAAAGAGCAACGGATTCAACGCATCCGGGGGATCCAGCGGATTCAGGCGAATCACGGGAATCACGGGAATCACGGGAATCAGGCGAGCCGATCACCTGTTGTGCCGTAGCGGAACCACGAACGACAGGAGCCCCCGTGCACGGCGACCAGGCAACCATCCGCAGGATCCTCACCGAGCTCGGCGACACCTGGGCCGTGGTAGGGCTCTCGACCAACCGGCAGCGCGCCGCCTACCGCGTCGCCGAGGTGCTGCGGAGCTACGGCAAGCGGATCATCCCCGTGCACCCCAAGGCCGAGACCGTGCACGGCGAAGTGGGCTACCCGTCCCTGGCGGCCGTCCCGTTCACGATCGACGTCGTCGACGTCTTCGTGCGCAGCGACCTCGCCGGAGCCGTCGCCGACGAGGCCGTCACCATCGGCGCCAAGGCGGTCTGGTTCCAACTCGGCGTCACCGACGACGACGCCTACCACCGCACCCGCACCGCCGGCCTCGACATGGTCATGGACCGCTGCCCGGCCATCGAGATCCCCCGGCTCGACTGACCCCGGCTGCGAGAATGCCCGGATGATCATCAGACCCGCGCGGGAGTCGGACATCCCCGGTCTGCTCGGCCTGGCGGCCCAGGTCGAGCACTGGTTCGGCGCCATGGTCGCGGAGCCCGGTTTTCACCGCGCCCTGGACAGGCACCTTGGCCGGTCCACGGCGCTCGTCGCCGTCTGCGCGCAATCGGCGCTCGTCGGCGGCCTGTTGTTCGGTGCGGAGCCCCCGGCCTACCACGTCCACTGGCTCGTCGTCTCGGAGGAGGCACGCGGGACGGGCGTGGGCCGCGCGCTGGTGGCGGACGCATCTTGCGGCGGGCGCGCTCGGTTGGATCGACGAGCGGCTGCCGTCCCCGGTCAACCCGACCGGACGGATGGGCTTCGTCTTCAACGTCTGTACGGATCCCCGGTACCGGGGCCGGGGCTATGCCCGGGCGACCACCGAAGCCCTGCTCGGGCGGTTCGCGCAGCAGGGCATCGGCCGGGTCGATCTGCACGCCACGGACGCCGCGGTACCGCTCTACCGCAGCCTCGGCTTCACCGAGCACAGCACGCCGCTCTCCCTGGACCTGCGTCGGCGACCGAGCGCCGAGGTCGGCTGACCGCGGCCCTCAAGGCCCGGCCCGGTGGCCGGGCGCCCGGTGGTCAGGCGACGCCCAGCCCCTCCAGAACCGTGGCGCCCGGAAGTTCGGCCAGCGCCTTACCGGGCACGATGAGCTTGCCCCGGCGGCTGCCGCTGCCGACCAGCGCGTAGGGGGTGTCGGCGACCGCGGCGTCCACCAGCAACGGCCAGGACGCGGGCAGGCCGATCGGGGTGATCCCGCCGTACTCCATACCGCTGTCGCCGACCGCGGTGTCCATCGGGGCGAACGACGCCTTGCGGGCGCCCAGATGGCGGCGGACCACGCCGTTGACGTCGACGCGGGTGGTGGAGAGGACGACACAGGCGGCCAGCGTGACCTCGCCGCCGCGCTTGCCGGCCACCACCACACAGTTCGCCGACTGCTCCAGCAGCCAGTCGCCGTAGTGGGCGACGAGGAGTTCGGTGTCCGCGATGGCCGGGTCCGTGTCGACATACCGGAACTCCTCCACGGGGACGGAGCCGCGCCAGCCGCGCAGCGCGGCGGCCACTGGTGCGGGCAGGAGGTCCAGGCACTCGGCGGCGGTCCGGACTTCGTCGAAGGCATCCATCGGCACGGGCATACCGCCAAATTAGCAGGCGCAGCAGGTCGAGCGACCCGCCGGAATGATCACCGACGTGGTCGTCCCGACCGGTGCCGGGCCGCCGCTGCGGTAGCCGTGCGGGACCTCGGCCCCGAAGGTCGCCGAGGCGACGGTGACGACCCCGTACGGTGCTTCGTCGAGGAGCTGGCGTACGGGCCCGGGCCTCGACGGGGCGTCCGTGGCGCGCCGCACGCTCGCCCCCACCGTGGTCCCGGCCCTCGCCTCCGGCGCTAGTGAAGGCCCTGATCACAGAGGCGCCCACGACCGTGGCCGGTACCTCAGCAGCGGGTTCTAGCCCTCCGCCGGCTCCCACTCCCCCAGCGCCAGCAGCTGCTCCGGTGTGACGCCCTCCGGGATCGGGACCGGTGCCGGTGTCCGCAGCGGCGGCTGCCAGCCCTCGCCCGGTTCCCAGCGGCGGACGATCCTGGCGGGCGCCCCGGCCACCACCGCGTGGTCGGGGACCTCGCCGCGGACCACCGCGCCGGCCGCGACCACCACGTTCCGCCCCAGCCGTGCGCCGGGGAGGATGACCGCCCCGGTGCCGATCCAGCCGCCCGGCCCGATGACGACCGGGTCGGTGCGCGGCCACTGCTTGCCGACCGGCGTCTCGGGGTCGTCGTAACTGTGGTTGGTCGTGGTGACGTAAACGCCGGGGCCGAAGAAGCAGTCGTCGCCGATCGTCAGGCGAACGTCCGCGATCACATGGCTGCCGCGCCCCAGCACCACACCGTTGCCCAACGTCAGGATCGGGTCGGGGCCCAGGTCGAGGTCCGGCATCATGCCCGCGGTGAGCGTGACGTCCTGGCCGACGATGCAGTGCGCGCCCAGCTCGATCCAGGGATCGCCGAAGACCGTGCCCTGGGGGAACGCCAGCCGGGTGCCGGTGCCGATCCGGCGGAAGCGGTACGGGCCGGGGCGCTCCGCCGTGACGGCCGCGCTCTCCCGCACCCAGCGCGCCCCGCGGTGGACGGCGCGGGACACCGCCCGGCGCCGCCAGGCCGTCAGGGACGAGAACACGTTCTGGTTTATCGGCACCCGCACACCGTACTCAGCGGGCCCGGGCGCCGACCGCGCGTCGGGCTGTGATCTTCACCCCACCCGCGGCCGCCCCGGCCACCCCGCGCCCGCGTCGTCTACGGTGCTGGTGGCGCGGCACTCAACCGGCGAGGAGATGCGCAGATGGCAGAACGGTCAGTGATCGTGGCGGTGGGCGGCGAGGCGCCGAACATCGACCCCGGGGCGTACACCGCACCCACCTCCGTCGTCGTCGGCGACGTCACCCTGGCCGCCGGGACGAGCGTCTGGTACCACACCGTGCTGCGCGCCGACAGCGGCCCCATCGTCCTGGGGGCCGACAGCAACATCCAGGACAACTGCACGGTGCACGTGGATCCGGGCTTCCCGGTGACCGTCGGCGAGCGGGTCTCGGTCGGCCACAACGCCGTGCTGCACGGCTGCACCGTCGAGGACGACGTCCTGGTCGGCATGGGCGCCACGGTGCTGAACGGGGCGCACATCGGCGCGGGTTCGCTGATCGCGGCCCAGGCTCTGGTCCCGCAGGGGATGCGGGTGCCGCCGGGCTCGCTGGTCGCCGGGGTGCCGGCCAAGGTCAAGCGCGAACTGACTCCGGAGGAGCGGGAGTCCATCAAGCTGAACGCCGCGAACTACCTGGAGCTGGCGGCCCTCCACCGCGCGGCCGTCCCGGTCGGCACGGACGGCGCGGATGCCGGGGAGTCCGCGGGCTGACGGCCCCGGATGCGACGGCGGTGCGGCCTGGTCAGGGCCGCACCGACGGGTCTGCGTCCCCCGTTGCCGTCGGGGTTCAGCCCCGGCGGGCCTGGTGGGCGGCGCTCAGCGCGGAGGAGAACAGCTCCGCGTCGAAGAGCGTGGCGTCCGCGAGGCGGTTGGCGTTCCCGTAGGCGTTCATCATGAGCTTGGCGGTGCGCAGCGCCGTGGGCGACCGGCGGACCAGCGGCTTGGTCCACCGCGTGACGGCGGCGTCCAGCTCGTCCTCGGGGACGACGGTGTGCAGTATGGACAGGTCCGCGGCCTTCTCGGCGTCGAAGTTGGCGCCGGTGAGCATGAGTTCACGGACCTTGGCGGCGCCGGCTTCGTGCAACAGCCGCGGCAGCGAACCGCCCCAGGCCGGCGGCAGGCCGAGCGCGAGCTCCGGCATCCGGAAACGGCAGTTGTCGGCACCGGCCCGCAGATCACAGAAGAGCGCGAGCGCCAGCCCCGCTCCGATGACCCCGCCGTGCAGTCGGGCGATGGTGACGGTGGGGGCGGTGGCCAGGGCGTCGCAGACCCGGCGCGCCTTGCCCGCCAGGCTCCGGAGGTCCGCACCGTCCGGGTCGGTGGCGAGGAGTTCGCCGAACTCCCGGCGGTCGCCGCCCAGACAGAAGTCGTCACCTGCGCCGGAGAGGACCATGACGCGTACGCGGGGGTCGTCGTGCAAGGTGCCCAGTACGGCGAGGAGTTCGTCCAGGAGCAGTCCGGAAACCGCGTTCCCGGTCTCCGGACTGTGCAGTTCCACTTGCGCGACCGGCCCCTCGGTTCTCACCCGGAGGGCCTTGAAGTCTTCCATCACGATGTGCTGTCTTCCTCTGCTTCCCACGTGCCTGCCAGGGACCGACGATATGTCAGGATTCAACTACCTGTAGCTCCACGATCCGCCGGAACCCCACCCGCGGCGCATAGACCGGCGGGGCACTGACCCGCAGTCCGGGCATACGGCGGAGCAGCGCGGTCAGCAGCGTGCTGGCCTCCAGGCGGGCCAGGGGCGCACCGAGGCAGTAGTGGATGCCGCCGCTGAAGCTGAGGTGGCTCGCCTTGCGGCGGATGTCGAAGATCTCCGGATCGGCGAAGTGCGCGGGATCGTGATTGGCGGCGCCCACCATCAGGTGCACCATCCGGTCCTTCTCGATGCGCACGTCACCGATCGTGCAGTCCTCGGGGGCGACCCTGCTGATGATGTGGTTCGGCGAGTCGTAGCGCAGGACTTCCTCGATGGCCTCGGGTATGTGCTCCTGGTGCGCGCGGAGCCATCCGAGCTGCCGCGGGTGTTCCAGGAGGAGCCACACCATGCTGGACAGCAGGGTCGCCGTGGTCTCCGGGGCGGCCAGGAACACCAGGAGCGCCAGCAGGTACACGGCCTCGTCGGCCGCCTCCCGGTCGGGTTCGAGCTCGTCCCAGGTGCGCAGCCAGTTCGAGACCGGGTCGTCGCCCGGGGACCTGCGACGTTCCTGCACCAACTCCCGGAAATAGGACTCCAATTGCATGGTGGCGGCATCGGAAAGCGCGAGTTGACTCGCGGAGGGCAGCAATTCCTGGGTGAATACCTGGTCGTGGGCCAGCGACCGGAGCAACCCATGGTCCGCCACGGGCAATTGCAGCCACTCCCCGATGGAACACATCGGGAGTTCCTCGCTCACCAACGTGCTGAAATCGGCGGAACCGCCCCGCAGTTCGTCGGCAAGCCGGTCGAGAAGGCGCTCGGCATGCGTCTCGATGGCACTCGTGATACCGGTTACGCATTTCCGGTCGAAAAGATTGCCCAACGACCGCCGCACCCGGGTGTGATGCGGCGGATTGAGCGCCGGCAGAGTCCGGCCCATTTCGGTCGAAGACGGCGCACCCCAACGGGTACCGCCGCCCTGACGTGCCCGCCAGGCACTGTCGGGGACCTGCCACGTCCGGTCCCGGAGGATGCGGTCACACAAACCGTAGGAGTTGATCAGGTACCCGCCCCAGGGGGCCGGAACTACATCGCCCATTGCCCTGAGTTCAGAGTAAATGGGCAAGGGATTCGCTTGTCCGCTCCCCTTTCGCAAACGCGAGAAGAGCGAAACCACCGCACGCCGGTCAACGGACCGAGAGGCCAGGGCGGGCTCCACGACAACTCCTTTTCAGAAGATCATGTAAGACGCGACACCCCTACCTACCCTTGCCCCTGAACATTCATACGACGCACTCATGATCGACTTCGTTGCGAACGTCACATCTTCCACCACGTCAGAAACCCGCTCCACCAGCTACTCTTCCGAGATTTACCGGAAGCCTGCTCCTGTGCGGCTGCGGCAATGGCACCGGCACCCACCGGAGCCGGCATCGGCCCGGCGGAACGGCGCTCGGCCCGCACGGGCGTGAAACGGGCCGGCAGCGAGTTGAGGGCCCGGTGGAAGGGGCCCGGCCGCCAGGTCAAACTCTCCTCGGGCACGCCGAGTTCGATGTCCGGCAGCGCGTTCAGCAGCTTCTCGATGGCCAGCACCGAGATCAGCAGCGCCGGGTCCTTCGCCGGGCAGGCGTGCGGGCCGGCGCCCCAGGCCAGGTGCGCCCGCTTGCTCAACGTCTGCCGCCCGACCGAGAGACCGGGATCGGTGTTGGCCGACGCGAAGCTGATGAGGACGGGGCTCCCGGCCGGGAGCTTGCTGCCGGACACCTCCACGTCCTGCACCGGGTAGTGCGTCGCGTAGTTGGCGATCGGCGGGCTGTTCCACAGCACGTCGTGGATGGCGTCGTCGACCGGCAGACCGGCCGAGTGCTGACCGCCCGCGTACCGCTCGTCGCACAGCATCAGCCGCAGCGCGCTGGAGATGAGGTTCTGCATCGGCTCCGCGCCGGCGCCTATCAGCATCACCAGCTGGTGGATCATCTCCTCGTCGGAGAGCTGGGAGGGATGCTGCATCAGCCACGAGGTGACGTCTTCGGCCGGGGTGGCGCGCTTGAGGGCGACCAGTTCCAGCAGCGACTCCGTCAGGGTCTCGTTGGCCTTCTCCGCGTCGATGCCGTCGAAGATGCCGGAGAAGCCGAACACCAGCCGGTCACCGATCTCGGCCGGGCAGCCGAAGAGGTCGTTGAAGACCAGCAGCGGCAGCCAGCGGGCGTAGTCGGCGACCAGGTCGGCCTTCCCGTGCCCGCCGAACTGCTCGATCAGGTACTTGGCCACCCGGTCCACATGCCGTCCCACCCGGTGCATGTCCAGCCGCGCGAGGCTGTCCGTCACCGCCTGACGCAGCCGCAGGTGGTCGGCCCCGTCGGAGAACATGCTGTTCGGCCGGTACATCAACATCGGCAGCACGGGGCTGTCCAGGGGCACCCGGCCCTCGTTGAGTGCACGCCAGCGCCGCGGGTCGCGGGCGAAGGAGTCGGGGTTCTGCAGGATCTGCAGCGCCGTCGCGTAGTCCGTGACGAGTTCCGCCTCGACACCGGGGGAGAGTTCGACCGGGGCGGTCGGACCGTACTGCCGCAGCTGCTCGTACACCGCGTGCGGCGCGGCGGCGAATTCCGGGCCGTGCAGGGACGTCTTCATGCCGTCGGCATGTGCCGGGCACCCCGGCGGCGGAGTCTGGAATTCCGGATGAGATTGCATGGATGCACTCCTAGTTGAGGCGGGACTGCAGATAGCGGACCAGCGTGATCAGGGAATCCGCCGACGACTTCTGGTCACGCGCATCGCAGTTGATGACCGGCGTTTCGGGGAGGAGATCGAGCGCCTCCCGGATCTCGTCGAGCGAATGCGCCGGCGTCCCGTCGAAGCGGTTCACGGCGATCGCGTACGGGATGCCGTAGTGCTCCACCAGGTCCATGACAGGGAAGGACTCCTGAAGACGCTGCGGATCGACCAGGATCAACGCCCCGAGCGCCCCACGCGTCATGTCCTCCCACACCTGAACGAATCGCTGCTGTCCGGGAGTTCCGAACAGATACAGGACCAGCCGTTCGCTCAGCGTCAACCGCCCGAAGTCCATGGCGACCGTCGTCGTGGTCTTCCCCGGCACCGCCCGCAGGTCGTCGATTCCCGCGCTGGCCTGCGTCATCACCTCTTCGGTGCGCAGCGGCGGAATCTCCGACATGGTGCCGATGAACGTGGTCTTGCCCACGGCGAAGTGCCCGACGACCAGGATCTTCGCCGCGGTCTGCACGGAATTCCGCAGGTACACACCGTCATCCAAAGCGAGCCTGGAGCCCATTCAGCACCTCCTCAAGGATTTGCCGTTCGACAAGCTGAGCACTGGGGATGGGCGCGCGCACATAGAGATGGCCCTCCTCCGTGAGATCGAACACCAGAATTTTGACGACGCCCACCGGAAGCCCGGTGTGCCCGGCTATCTCGGCGATCGACAGAAAACCCCCGGAACACAGCTCCAACAGACGCTGCTTCTCCGGGTCGAGCGGTTTGGTCCGGGGCGGTTCCTGAGCGACGGTGACCAGTGTCAGCAGCGAGAAAGAGCTGTCATCGACGAGGTCCCGGCCGTTGGTGATGACGTACGGCCGTACTAATTCCGCTGCTTCCTGTACCAGCTCCGGCTCGTCATCGGTCGTCATGGTTGGATATCGGCCCTCTCACGCGGAGGACTGGTCAGCGCCTTGCCGAGCTGGCCGACCAGTTGTTGCATCCGGAACGAGATCTCTGCCATGTCGACATCGGGCGACGCCGAAACCGCGAGATATGCACCTTCACCGGCCGAGATGAGGAAGACCCAGCCGTGATCGAATTCCACCAGCGTCTGCCGCCACTGCGGGCGCATGGCCGAACGGTCGTTGTTGCAGAAGTCGGAAACCGTGCGGCTCAACGACTGCATACCGCTCATCGCGGCGGCCACAGTATCGGCGTGGTCCCGGCCGACTTCCCTGGAACGGGCCATAAGGAGGCCGTCGGCGGAGACGAGAATGGCATGCTGCGCTTCAGGCAATTCCAGAGCACTGTCAAGCATCCACGACAGATCGTAGTTCACGGAACCTCATGCCCTTCACTGCTTGCTTGGGTGGAACGACGGCCCGACTGCGTACCACGCTGGAACGCACCCATGGCGGACGCGGTCCGGGCGCTGTCACGGACCGGAGTGGGGGTGCCCTCGGCCGCCGGCGGCACGATGGATATGGCGCCGCGACGGCGCCGCTTCGGCAGTCCGCCGGCGGTCGTCTCGTTCACCGCCGGGGCCTCGATGTCCGGGCCGCCGAAGGCGGGAACTGCCGGCGCGCGGTGGCGCCCCTGGACCGCGGCGCTCTGCTGACCAGGAGGATTCTCGGGCGGCAACGGAGTGGACGCGGCCACGGCAGGACCCTCCTCGGGCTCGTGCAGGGACGTGAGCAACTCGTCGGGGAGCAGGACGACCGCGCGCACACCGCCGTACGGCGAGGTGGAGTCGACCGAGACCGTGAAGCCGTAGCGGGCGGCGAGCACACCGATGACGGTGAAACCGAACTGCGGCGGGTTGCCGAGGCTGGAAACACTCGCCGTATTACCGCCGGAAAGCAGCTGGCCGGCCCGCGCCTTCTCCTCCTCGTTCATACCGACACCGGCGTCGTCCACGACGATGCACACGCCCTTGGGCACCGGGCGGATGTTGAGCTCGATCACCGTTTCCGGTGCGGAATAGCTGGTGGCGTTGTCCAGCAATTCAGCAAGGACCAGCGCCACCGGTTCGACGGCGCGGCTCACGATGGCGAAGTTGCTCTGCGAACGGATCTCGACGCGAGTGAAGTGACGAATGCGTCCCTTTGCACTGCGGACCACGTCGTAGAGCGAGGCATCATTACGACGCCGGCCGAGCCAACCGTCACAGAGCACCGCGATGGACTGGGCCCGTCGCGCGAACTGCGAGTTCATGTGGTCGATATCGAGCAGGTCCTGGAGGATCTTATGCTCGCCGTACGCCTCCTGGAGCTTGGAGATCGTCAGCTGCTGCTCGCTCGCCAGACCCTGGAGGGTCCGCATGGCGGCCTTCAGGGTATTCTTGGTCGCTTCTTCGGCGCGGTCCTTGGCCTCCTCCACGGCCTCCGCGTAGTGCTCTTCCAGCTGCGCGTAATGCTGTTTCAGCTCAATTTTTTCTTTTCTTAGCTCCGAAATCTTTTTCCGGCCACGAATAATCGCGGTAGCGGCGACAGGTGTACCAGCGACCAATGCCCACAGCGCTGGATCCTGGAGATATTGCGTCATAGGTCTCTCTTCGGATGACGAAGCCACCAGGTGCCGAATGCCCGGCTGCCGTGTGGATACTCACGCGCGGCCCCAGACATAGACGAACGGCCGGGCACAGTCGCCTGCCAGAAAGCCTCTGAAGGCCCGGATAATGGCATAGCTCTCCCCGGGGTGGCGATTTTCTCAGGCCAATGCGCGGAATTTCCTTTTGCCATAGCAGGTGACTACCCGGTTGGCAAGTGCGATGATCTTAGCATCACGCCATCGGCTGAAGTCCAACAGCGATCCGTAACGTTCTGGCACCTGACGGAGATTCAACAAAGGCCCCCTTTGGGGCCATTGGCTCCCGATACGACGTCACCACGCAACCCGTTGGGGCGCTTCCTGACGGCCCGCTAGCACCTCGAACTGCACCGTCGCGAACGCAACGCAGCGCGAATCGCGGCAGATCAGCGGCACGGAGCGTGGTGGACCGTCGTGGACGCAGGTGATCGCACCGTCGCGCACCGCACGCCCTATACGGGCATGCGCCGCTCGGTGCCCAGGAGCCGGTAGGCGGTGGAGCGCACCCGCGCAGATCCCGGACGCGGTCAACCGACCACGGTCAACAGGGAATCGGCGGACGCGGCAGCCTGCCAGGGATCGACCGGCCGGCCACGGCGCGGGCACGCCGCCGACGGACCGTCAGACCAACGGCGCCGCCACCGGCCCCTGCATCTGCTCGCTGATCCAGTGCAGCGACTCGGCCATCCGCTTGATGTAGGTGTGTCCACTGTGCACGCCGTCCGGTATTTCGAAGAGCGTGGAGTGGATCGGTCCGCGGGCCCCGTTGGTGTAACCGCCGATGAAGCGCTCCACGTCGGGCACCGCGTCCTCCTTGCTGCCGAGCTCGAAGGCCAGGTAGACCTGCGGCCCGCCGCGTGCGGCCAACTGCCGCGCCAGGTGCCGGGGGTCGTTGGCCAGCTTCTCGGCCGGGTGCCCCTTCCACAGCGGCGAGTCCGGCGCCGTGTCGGGACCGTTGACGATCGCCGCCTTGAACCGCTGCGGCTCCTTGAGCACCGCCTTCAACGCCGCGAACCCGCCCGACGAGGACCCCATATAGGCCCAGCCGTCCCGCGTCCCGTACGTACGGAAGTTGGCCCGGGCGAACTCCGGCACGTCCCTGGTCAGCCAGCTCCCCATCTTGGGCTGACCGGGGATGTCGCTGCCGTCGTAGTACGTCTTGCGTGGGTTGAGGACCGGCATCACCAGGATGAACGGCAGCGTCTTGCCCTCCTTCGCCCACTCCCCGAGCCGCTCCTCCAGCGCGAACGGCGCATCCGCCCAGTAATTGGCCGGGTACCCCCAGGCACCGGGCAACGCGATCAGCACCGGGAAGCCGCTCCGGGCGTACTGGGGCTGGTTGTACTGCGGCGGCACCCAGGCCCAGATGTCGCCGGTGTATCCGGACGCGCGCCCGTGCCACCTGGTGTGCAACACCTTGGTGCCGTCGTCCCCGGTCGGGCGGTAGGTGGTGAACACCGAGCGGGGGCCGTGCGGCAGCACCGTCCGCGGCCGGCCGTTCAGCGCGTCCGCGGCATGGGCCCGCAGCCGCGGCACCTTCGACGCGTCGACGACGTCCTGCCCCGGCCCGCCGCATCCGGCCAGCAGCCCCAGGGCCAGCACACTCACCGCAGCTCTGACGCGCAGGGACTTCATCGGGACGATCTCCTCAGGCACTTGGGGCCGGCCGGGGCACCACGGTGCCATCGCGAAACCGGTCGAAAGGCACCACTCTAAGATCGGCCCGTCCGAAGCCGAACGCCGCCCCCGCCCTTCGTGACCTGGGGTTTACCGTTCCGTTTCATCATCAAGACGAACCCCCGCGTCAAGCGCACCGGATACGTTTCCCCCTAACGGTGAACCCCGTCCGCTGTTTACCCGGCGGTCGGTTCTGGCATCGTGGGTCGCTCCTAGGGAAGTGCGCGGCGATGTGCCGTGTTTGGGGATGACCGATGACCGCGTGGGCCGATCACGGGCCGCTGCCCGGCGTAGTGGGGCGGGCAGTTGAACACGAGCAGGTGGCCGGACTGCTGGGCAGGACCGCCCCGGTCACACTCACCGGACCCGCCGGGGTGGGCAAGAGCCTGCTGGCCCGCGCCGTCCTCGAAGAGCGCACCGCGAACGGCCCGGACACCGTCGTCCGGATCGCCTGCTGGGACGGGCTGACCGCGGACGAACTGACCGGCGCCCTCCTCCGCGCGGCCGACCTCCCCCGGCGGAGCACCGCCGAGGACCTCGCCGCGCACTGCCGCACGCACCGCGCGATCATCCTCCTCGACGACTGCGACCCGCTGCGCGACGCCTGCGCGGCCCTGGTCCGGCGACTGCTGCGGACCGAACCGGCCCTGCGGATCGTGGCGACCGCCCGCCGCCCCCTGGGGCTGCCCGGGGAACGCGTCATCGCCCTCGCCCCGCTGCCGGTGACCCTCGGCGAAGGCATCGCCGGGCCGGCGGTCGAACTCCTGGCGGCGCGCACCGGCCCCGCCGCCCCGGAACTCCTGGTCGCGGTGTGCCGGGCGCTGGAGGGATGCCCGCTCGCGATCGGCCTGGCCGCCCGGCAGTTGGACCGGATGACGCTGGCCCAACTCGCCGCCCGGCTGGACGCGGAAGGCCCGTTGCACTACTCCGGCCCCTCCCCCACCACCCGCCACACCTCGCTGTACGCCGCGCACGCCGCCGGCTACGCCCTCTGCTCCCCTGTCGATCGTCAGGTCTGGGCCCGCCTCTCGGTCCTCCCCGGGGACTTCGACCCCTGGCTGGCGGGGTGCGTCTGTAGCAGCAGTGACGTTCCTGCAGCCGCCGTCGACGGAGCACTGGAACGCCTCCGCACCGCCTCCGTCCTCACCCGCGTACGGGACGCCGAGGGCGCCACCGGCGCCGGGGCAGGACTGCCGCCCCGCTACCGGCTCCCGCGCGGCGCCCGGGAGTTCGGACGCGCCCGGCTGCGCGCGACGGGCGACGAGGCCGGGGCGCTGCGCCGGTTCCGCCAGGCGTGCGCGGCCCTCGCGGCGGAGGCGCAGATCACCTGGCAGGGCACCGGCCAGCAACTCGCGGTCCGCCTCGTCGAGGACGAACAGCACCACCTCGACGCGGCGCTGACCCGACCCCCACTGGATGCCGAGGACGCCCTGAGCGCCCTGGAGATCGCGGTCTCGCTGTGGTTCCAGTGGGCGGCCTGCGGCTTCCGCCGCGAGGGCCGCGCACACCTGGACCACCTGCTGCGACTGTCCCAGGAGGACACCGCACTACGGGCCCGCGCCCTGTGGCTGGCCGGCTACCTCGCGGCCCAGGAGAACGCCCCCGCCACCGCCGAACCCCTCCTCGCCCAGGCATGGGCGGCGGCCGTGATGCACGCGGACGCCGACGGCCTGGCCCGTATCGCCCATGCGCACGCGGTCCTGGCGCTGTACCGCGAGGACACCACGACCGCCGTGGCCTGCCTGGAAGAGGCCGCCCGGCACACCTCCCGCGACCCGTGGTTCGGCCCCGGCCCCGCCCACAGCCGCGCCCTGCTCGCCATCGCCCTCGCCCCGCTCGACGCGGTCCGGGCCCGGACCGCGGCCCACCGCGCCTGGGAGTCCCGCCACGCCGACAGCGACTTCTGGCTCCACTCCACGATCCTCTACGCCCATGCGCTCATCGAACGCGCCCACGGCGACCCGGCCACCGCCCTCCGGGCCTGCCGCAAGGCCCTGGTCGCGAAGAAGCTGATCGGCGACCCGCTCTTCGTCACCGGCGCCCGCACGATGCTGGCCGGCCTGCGCCGGGGCGTCCGCTCCGAAACCCCCGTACGCGTACCCGGCGCCGGCGAGGTGCGCTGGTGGCGGCGCCGCAACTCCGGCCCCCACCGCCAACCGTTCTTCTCACGCCTGCGCGCGGGCCCGTGAGATTTGCCCGGGTGCGCGCGGGCCGGCCGGCCGGAAGGCGTCCGGCCGGGCGCGGGGCGGAGCCCTGCCGTGCCGGACCAGGTGAACCGCCGCCGGGCCCGGCACCGTACGTGACGCGTCGACTGCGGTCGGAATGCGGGGGCGCCAGGGGCGCCGCATGCTGGAGGCATGAAGCGTGCCCCCGTCATCGTGCATCCCCCGTCCACCGGCGGGCGCCGCGTCACGCTCCACGGACAGGACCTGGGCCGGGCGCTGCGCCCCGGCGACGTGGCCGCGATCCTGCGCCGGGCCGGGTTCTCCACCGCGCGCTTCGTCTGGGACGACACCGGCATCATCGAATGGCGCGACGGCGGACCCGACACCTGGCAGATGCCCTGACGGCTGGCTGCCACGACACCCGACGGACGACGTGGAACGCGCGACGCCCCGGACGTCCTGGTGAGGACATCCGGGGCGTCGCGCGTGTGCGTTCGCCGGCCGCCGGCTCAGTCGCCCGTCGTCGCGGCGATCGGGGTCTTCACGGCCTCCGCCGCCTTACGCGCCGCCGCCGCCTTCTTCGCCCGGTGCTTCATGAGCAGGAACGACCCGATGCCGAACAGCACCGCGGCGACCAGGCCCCACGTCTGGAAGCCCTTGAGCCAGGGCTCGGCGACCATACCGACGGTGTAGATCAGCGCGGTCGTACCGCCGGCCCAGATGACGCCGCCGAGGACGTTGGCGATCAGGAACTTCCAGTACGGCATCTTCAGCACACCCGCCAGCGGGCCGGCGAAGATGCGCAGCAGCGCGATGAAGCGGCCGAAGAAGACCGCCCACATTCCCCACTTTTCGAACTTCGACTCGGCCATGGCGATATGGTCGGGCCCGAAGTGCTTGGGGAACTTCCGGCCGGCCCAGGTCAGCAGCGGCTTACCGCCCTTGCGCCCGATCGCGTAGCCGATGGAGTCACCGATGATCGCGCCGGCGGAGGCGCAGGCACCCAGCACGAACGGGTCGATGTGGTCTTGGGTCGCGGCCAGGATCGACGCGCTGACGAGGACGATCTCGCCGGGCAACGGAATGCCCAGGCTCTCCACCCCGATCACCAACCCCACGAGGAGGTAGACGCTCAAGGCGGGTACCGTCGCCAGCCATTCCTGGATGTGCAAGGCTGCTTCCTCCGCAGGTGTAGGGCCCCCGTGGGCCGTTGCCCGGTGCCCCCGGCACCGATCGGTCGTTCCCTGACGCGCTGTGCCAGCGCGTCAGGGAAGCGTACTCGATCGGGTGGTACCGACGACGATTCCGGTTGCGGGCGGCTGCATCTGCCGACCACCCGCCCACTCACCCACGGCTGCTCGTTCGCCGGCCACGGTTACGCCCCGCGGCCGTCGTCCGGCCCCACCGCGGTCACTTGTTGGGGCGCAGCGTCCACACGATCGTCATCTCACCGGTGACGGCGCCGTCCTTGTCTCGGGTGATCTCGACCTTCACCGGGAACTCCGGGCGCTCCCCGGCGTCCAGCTGGGCGATCACCTCGGACACCGGCCGGCCCAGCTCGGCGGTGGCGGTGACCGCTCCCATGGCGAGCTTCCGGTAACCGATCTCGGCACCCACCGCCAGCGGCACCGCACGGCCCAGCTGGTCGCCGAAGGCGGTCATCACTATCGCGCCGCTCGCCGACTCCGCGAGCGTGAACATCGCGCCGGCGTGCGGGCCACCGACGTGGTTGTGGAAGTCGGCCTGGTCGGCCATGCGGACCACGGCGCGCTCGGCGGTGGTCTCGGCGAACTCAAGGTTCAGGGTGCGGACCATCGGCACGGATGCCGCCATCATGTCGCCGATCGACGGCAGGGACTCAGAGGACATGACGTCATGTTACCTAGCAGTAGCTTAGCTGTGAAGAGGTCATCCCGCCCCTTCCTCCCCGGCCGCCCCACAGCGCCCCACACTTCGCCGAAAACCGGGTGCCCGCACCCCCCGGCCCCCCATAACGTGAACGCCCATGACACGACGGGGGCAAACCCAGCGAACCGAGCACGCACCCTTACGGCCACTGCCCCAGGCAGCACGCCGAACCCGGCCGACAACGGGCCGCGATCACCCCCGTACACCTCATCGGCCTTCCCCACCCCACTCGACACGGCCGTCCCTCTCTACACGGCCATCCCGCCCGACATGGCCGTCCCACTCGACGCGGCCATTCCTTCGGGCACTCCCGACGCGCCCTTCCTCAGGTACTCCGGGCCGACGGGACCGTGCCTGATGGCGGCCCGCCCCACCTGGGCCGGGCGGAACTTCGTCCTGCTCAGCGCCGCCACCATGATCGCCGGCCTCGGCAGCAGCGGAGCGATGATCGCGACCTCGTTCGCCGTGCTCGGCGCCGGGGGCTCCGCGACCGACGTCGGGCTGGTCTCCGCCGCCCGCATGGTGCCGCTCGTCCTCTTCCTCCTGATCGGGGGCGCGATCGCCGACCGACTCCCCCGACACCGCGTGATGGTCGCGGCGAACAGCGTCAACTGCCTCTCCCAGGGCCTGTTCGCACTGCTCGTCCTGTCCGGCACGGCGCACCTGTGGCAGATGGCGCTACTCGCGGCGATCGGCGGCACCGGGCAGGCGTTCTTCGCCCCGGCCTCGGAGGGCATGGTGCTCGCCAGCGTCTCCGGCGAGCAGTCCGGCCGCGCCTTCGCACTGTTCCGCGTCGGCATGAACGGGGCGAACATCGGCGGCGCGGCACTCGGCGGCGCCCTGGTGGCGGTCGTCGGCCCGGGCTGGGTGCTGGCGGTCGACTCCGCCGCCTTCGCCGTCGCCGGCGCGCTCCGCGCTTTCCTCCACGTGAGCGGAATGCCGGAACGCACCCCGAGCGGCGGGATACGCAGCGACCTGCGGGACGGCTGGCGGGAAGTCGCGTCCCGACCGTGGTTGTGGGCGATCGTGGCGCAGTTCTCCCTCGTCAACGCGCTGGTCATCGCGGTGCAGTCGGTCTACGGGCCGCTCGTCGCCGAGGAACATCTGGGCGGCGCAGGGCCCTGGGGGCTGGCACTGGCCGCCTTCGGCGCCGGCACCGCGGTCGGCGCCCTCCTGATGACCCGCCTCACACCGCGCCGCCTCCTGTTCACAGGCACCCTCTGCGTCTTCCCGTTGGCCCTCCCGTCCGCCGCGCTCGCCGTACCGGTGCCGGCCAGCTGGCTCGCCGCGATCATGTTCGGCACCGGGATCTCGGTCGAGGTCTTCTCGGTGACCTGGATGGTGACGCTCCATCAGGAGATCCCCGAGGAGAAGTTCTCCCGGGTCTCCTCCTACGACTGGCTCGGCTCATTGGCCGTGGTCCCGGTGACCACCGCACTGGCCGGCCCCACCCAGGACCTCATCGGCCGCACCGCCGCCCTGTGGGCCTGCGCCGCCCTGATCGTGCTCCTGACGGCCGCCACCCTCTGCGTCCCCGACGTCCGCCACCTCACCCGGCGCCGCCCGCCCTCCCCCGCGCCATCTTCCCCTTCCGCTTCCCCGTCCTGCCCCTCGCCCCCTTCCGCCTCCTCACCCTCGCCCCCGCCACCGCCCGCTCGTCGTCTCCCGCGCAACGCGCATCCCTGCGACGCCCACACCACTCACCGCGACCAACACAACGAAG
Source organism: Streptomyces sp. NPDC058000 (assembly GCF_042886435.1). Classification (NCBI taxonomy): domain Bacteria; kingdom Bacillati; phylum Actinomycetota; class Actinomycetes; order Kitasatosporales; family Streptomycetaceae; genus Streptomyces; species Streptomyces sp. NPDC058000. The sequence goes on along the minus strand of NZ_JBHVQS010000033.1, from coordinate 54,498 downwards.
GGAACAAACTACTCTCCGTAATCGTTGCCGAAACAGAAGAAAGGAGGCGCCCCCGGCACAGAGGCTCGGTCACGGAGGCTCGGTCACGCTGTGGAGGCTCTACGTGATCTGGCCATGAGGCTCGACCACCGGGGCACGACAAGATCATGGCGAGATGGGGGACGGAGGGCACTAGGTAGGGAACGGAGGGCTGGGCCCGTCAGCTCATTGCCTGGTTGCTCGCGGGGGGGATTACTCGTGGGGATCAAGCGACGCTGAAGGTGCCGTCCGGGGGGATGGGGGACGGGAGGGCTTGGGCGTCGGGTACGGGACTCGCGTCGCCGATCAGGCGGCGTAGGGGCGAGCCGTGTTCGACGCGGGCGGGGAAGGCGTCGGCGGCGGTGCGGCGGGCCAGAGCGGCGATCGGGAGCTCCGTGTGCGAGGCGAGCAGCACGGCGTTGCCGAAGCGGCGGCCGCGCAGTACCGACGGTTCCGCGATCAGGGCGAGGTGGGCGAACACCGCGGCGAAGTTGGCGAGTTGACGGCGCAGGAAGTCGAAGGGGGCACTGTCGGCCAGGTTCGCGGCGTAGCAGCCGTGGGGACGCAGTGCGCGGGCGGCGGCGCGAGCGTACTCGACCGAGGTCAGCTGCGCGGGCACCCGTGAGCCAGTGAAGACGTCCGCCACGATCACATCGACGCCGGCCTCCGGTGCCGCCTCCAGCGCCGCTCGGGCGTCCTGCGGGTGCAGCGCGATCCCGGAGTCGCCGGGCAACGGGAGATGCTCCGTCACGAGGGCGAGCAGACCGTGATCGACGTCGATCACGTCCTGCCGGGAGTGCGGGCGGGTCGCGGCGAGGTAGCGCGGCAGGGTCAGTGCGCCGCCGCCCAGGTGCAGCACGTCCAGTGGCTGCCCCGGGGGCGCGGCCTCGTCCAGGACGTGCGCGAGCCGGCGGACGTACTCGAACTCCAGGTGCGTGGGTTCGTCGAGGTCGACGTACGACTGTGGCGCGTCGTCCACCGTGAGAAGCCAGGCACGGGGGCGGTCGATGTCCGGGAGGAGTTTGGCCGTGCCGTGGTCGACGGTGCGGGTCAGGGGAACCGGGTCCTCGGCGGGCCGGGGGGCTTCCGGCTCCGCGGGGTCCTGGTCGGCCGCCCGGGGCTCGTCAGCCGCCGGTGAGGTGTACGTCGATGTGTTCGTCGCCGGTGATTCGTTGTGCACCGTGCCATTGTGGCGGGCGGGGTGGGTCCCTTGTCACGGGCGGGGTGGATGGGACCCGTTGGGCGGGGGCCTCGTCGGATCACGGCCTCCTCGGCTTGGGGCCTCGTCACTTTGTTGGGGCCTCGTCTGACCAGGTCAGGATCAGGGGCCCCGTCGGCTCGGGGGTCTCGTCGGTTGTTGGGGGCCCGTCGGAGGAGGTCGGGATCAGGACGGAGCCTTCGACGGCGCCAGCGGAACAGAAGCTCGGCTCAGGGGCCAGGTCCGGGCGGACCCAAGTCCGGGGCGGGTCGGGGCGGGGCGAGCCGGATCGAGCGCGAGTCCGGCTGCGAGCGGGCCAGGTCGCGAGCGGGCCCGGCCAGGGGCCGATGACGTCGAGGCCGGAGCAGACGGGGTCGAAGCAGGTCAGGGCCGAAGCAGGTCAAGGCCGAAGCAGGTCAAGGTCGGAGCGGACCAGAGCCCGAACCAATCAGGGGGAACGGGTCAGGGCCGGAACGGACCACGGTTGGAGCGGCTCAGTTGCTCCAGAGGGCGCGGATTTCTGGGGCGTGGGTGGCGGACTGGCGGCGACCGGCGCGGGCGGCGTCGGCGCGTTTGGCGGGGTCCAGGACGTTCCTGCCGAATGCCGACCTGGATGCGCGGTCCGGGGTGATCACGCATACCCGGGCGCCCTCCCCTGCCAGCCGCGCGCCCTGGGTGCGCGGCGCGACGATCGGTCCGCCGCCGACCGCGATGGGGGCGATGACCACCACCCGGCCGTAGCCCGCGGCCAGGTCCGCGTTTGCGCTGGAGTGCACGCCGCCGTCCACCCACCGCTTCCCGTCGATCGTGACTGGTGGGTAGACGGCCGGTACCGCGCAGCTGGCGCTCACCGCGTCGAGGAGTGGGACACCTCTGGTGCCGTCGAAGGCAGTGCGCTCCCCTGTCGCCGAGTCCACCGCGGTGACCAGGAGCCGCCGCGCGGGCCAGTCGTCCACGCCCAGGGTCCGGGCGATCGCCACGCGGTGTTCGGCTTCCGATGCCGTACGCGCCGCCAGCGCGAGCCGTCCCATCCGCGCCCCGAACGACACCGCGCCCCGTGAACGCAGCGCGACGGCCGCGAAGCGTGCGAACACCGCCGGGCTCAGGCGGGCGGCCGGTCGTCCGTCCGGTGCGGCCAGTTGGCGCTCGTACAGCTCGTCCAGGGTGTGCAGACGGGAGGTCAGTTGCGCTCCGACGATCGAGCCGGCGGAGGTGCCGATGACGACATCGGCGTCGGCGAGGTCGGCACCCGCCTCCGCGAGGCCCGTCAGCATGCCGACCTCCCATCCGATGCCGGTCAGTCCCCCGCCGCCGAGGACCAGCGCCGTTCTCGATGTGGGCATGCGATGTCCCTTCCACGCCAGAGCCGCTCGACCTCGACTCCCGGCGCGTCACTATGTGGCGTTATACGCCGGTATGCGGTGCTTGAATTCCTTGGCGGTCGGCGGTTCGGCGGTCGGCGTACGCGACGACTTGAACCCCGGCCGACGACCGCAACCTCTGCGCACGCGGTCGTCGGCGCCGGCGGCCGCGCCGGCGGCAGTTTCCTGGCGGGATCGTAGGCGCGGAACACGAAGGGGAACAGAGGCGCGAGGGCAGGCAACGGCGCGGAGCTGAGCACGAGCCCGATGCGAGCACCGGCCGGGCGTGAGCAGCGGAAGTAGGACGTGAGCAGCGGGAAGGGAGGTGTGAGCGACGACGTGACGTGCAGGAGGGACAGAGGTACAGAGGAGGGACAGAGGTACAGACCTACGAGGGGACAGGCGCACAGGAGAGACACGGGAGTGGCACACGGGGCAGGGCCTGCCCGAGCACGATCGGCCGGGCAGGCCCTGGTTGGGGCGGGGCGGGGAGGACGAGTCAGCCCCTGATCATCCGCCGCTGTTCAGCCACTGCGCGGCCGCACCACTACCAGGCCATAGCTCGCTTAGGCAGCGGCAGCGGCAGCGGCAGCAGCTCAGCCGAGCAGTGCCTCCTCCCCCTCCCCACGCGCTCAGTCCTCCACGGTGCGGACCGTCCCCGCGCCGACGGTGCGGCCGCCCTCGCGGATGGCGAAGCCGAGGCCGCGCTCCAGTGGTACCGCGCGGCCCAGTTCGACGGTTACGGTCACCGTCTCGCCGGGGCGGGCGACGGCGCGCTCGCCGAGGTCGATGGCGCCGACCACGTCCGCGGTGCGGATGTAGAACTGTGGGCGGTAGCCGGTGGACAGAGGCGTGCGGCGGCCGCCCTCCTCGGTGGAGAGGATGTACGCCTCGGCGGTGAAGCGGCGTCGCGGGGTGACGCTGCCCGGCGCCGCGACCACGTCTCCGCGGCGTACGTGCTCACGGTGCAGGCCGCGCAGCAGCAGCGCGACGTTGTCCCCGGCCTCGGCGGATTCCATGGGCTTGCCGAAGGTCTCCACCCCGGTGACAACCGTGTGCAGTGTCTCCGCACCCAGTACGGCCACCTGGTCGCCGCTGCGCACCGTGCCGCGTTCGACGGCCCCGGTGACGACGGTGCCGCGTCCGGTGATGGTCAGCACGTTCTCCACGGAGAGCAGGAACGGCGCGTCCACATACCGTTCGGGCACCGGGACGTAGGTGTCGACGGCGTCCAGCAGTGCGCCGATCGCGTCCGTCCAGCGCGGGTCGCCGTCCAGGGCGCGGAGCCCGGAGACCCGTACGACGGGGAGGTGCTCCCCGTCGTAGCCGTGCGCGGTGAGCAGTTCGCGGACTTCCAGCTCGACCAGGTCGGTGAGCTCGGGGTCGCCCGCGTCGGCCTTGTTGAGCGCGACGACGACGTGCCGTACGCCCACTTGCTTGGCGAGCAGGACGTGTTCGGCGGTCTGCGGCATGATGCCGTCGAGCGCGGAGACGACGAGGATCGCGCCGTCGAGCTGGGTCGCGCCGGTGACCATGTTTTTGATGAAGTCGGCGTGGCCGGGCATGTCGACGTGGGCGTAGTGCCGGGTGTCGGTCTCGTACTCGACGTGCGAGATGTTGATGGTGATGCCGCGGGCGGCCTCCTCCGGGGCCCGGTCGATGCGGTCGAACGGGATGAACGTGCCGGTGCCCCGGTCGCTGAGGACTTTGGTGATGGCTGCGGTGAGCGTGGTTTTGCCGTGGTCGACGTGGCCCATCGTGCCGATGTTCAGGTGCGGCTTGGTGCGGACGTATGCCGTCTTGGGCATGGTGTTCTTCCTCGCAGGAATGCGGTGCTGACGGCGATGTGGCGCCGTGGGGACCCCTGGTCCGCTCCGACCCTCCCCCTGCGGGGTCCGCCGGACGTTCCGGAGAGGGTCAGCTTCGGGTGCCGTGTGCTGCGGCGGCAGCCGCGCCGGCTGCGGTGGCGAGGGCGACGGGTGCCGTGCCGGCCACGGCGGCGGCGGGGGCGGCAACGTCGATCGCCGTGGCTGCGGCGAGGAATCCGACGGCAGCCTTCGGCGCGTCCGCGGCGGTCACTGCGACCGCGGACAGCATCGGGAGGAAGGCGTGCCGGAACATGGGTCATATGGTGCCGGGGCGCCGGTCCGGCGTCGAATGATTTACGGGCCCGGGGCTCCATGGCCGTGCGTTCCGGTCGCCCATGGCCGTGCGTTCCAGGCACCCGTGGGAGACCGGGCAGGGCACGCACCGCGGTGGCGGCGGCAGGCACCTGCTCGGAGCCGTCCGAATGCGCGGCGTGAGCGTGCGCGCGGCCCCTTCCCGCCGTCCGGACGGCCGCCGCCCGTTGCGCGGCGTGCACCCCGGTTCGTGGTCGTACGGCCCGGATTCCGGCCGTGCGGCGGGCGCGTCGGTTACGCTCCCGGGATGCCCGCCACCGCCGCCACGTCCGACGGCCTCGCCGCGCGCTGCACGCGCGTGGTGTTCTCCCCCTGGTCGCGACTGGCCCTGCTGCTGGTCCTGTTGGTCTGCGCCGCGACCGCGATGGTGTTGTTGCATCCCCAGCGGCTGCTGGCCGGGGGCTGGCCCGTGCAGTGGTCGGGGCCGACCGCGCTGGTGGGCTTCGCGTTGGCGTACGGGGTGTGCACCACGGCGTTCGTCCCGCGGCCGGTGCTCAATCTCGCCGCGGGTGCGTTGTTCGGCAGTCAGTCGGGGCTGGTCGCCGCGCTGGCCGGTACGGTGCTGGGCGCCGGGTTGGCGTTCGGGCTCGGGCGGCTGCTCGGGCAGCAGGCGCTACGGCCGTTGCTGCGGGCCCGCTGGCTGACCGCCGCGGACCGGCAGTTGAGCGAGCACGGCTTCCGCTCCATGCTGGCGATCCGGTTGTTCCCGGGGCTGCCGTTCGCGGCCATGAACTACTGCGCGGCGGTCTCCCGTATGCGCTGGTGTCCGTATCTGCTGGCCACGGCGTTGGGGAGCATCCCCAACACCGCGGCCTATGCGGTGGCGGGCGCGCGGGCGGCGACTCCGACGTCGCCGGCGTTCCTGCTGTCCATGGGTTTCATCGCGGTCAGTGGGCTGGCGGCGGTGGTCGTCGCGTGGCGCAAGCGCAAGGCGTTGCGCGGGGGTTGACTGCCACGGGCCTGGTCCGGGACGGCTTGGCCGTCACGCCCTGGCCGGGTGCGGCCGACCCGCCGGATGCGGCCGGCCCGCCGGATGCGGCAAGCCCACCGACTCCGGTCCACCGGCTCCGGTCCGCCGGCTCCAGCTCGTCGCTCCGGCCCGTCACGACGCGGGCGTGTCCGTGCGTGCGGCGATGTGCGGCGGCACCGGCAGCTCCGTGCCCAGTGCGGGGTCCGGTGTCGGGGCTCCCCATGTCGTGCGGAGCGGAAGGACGCCGGCCCATAGGCCCAGTGCGGCGTCCGGGCCGTCGCCGTCGTCCGGGGCGCCGGTCCTGATCTTCACCGATGCCTCGTCGAGGGAGAGGGCGAGGAGTGCCGTGGCGGCCAGTTCCTTGCGGTGGGGGCGGCGGGCGTAGTCCCACTGGCCGGGTGCGCACTGCTCGGTGAGGCACCGCAGGCCCGCCAGTTTCTCTTCGTCGTCGGTGACCGGGCGCGGTACTCCGTAGATCATCGCGCTTCGGTAGTTGATGCCGTGCTCGAAGACCGAGCGGGCCAGGACCAGTCCGTCGACGTGGGTGACGGTCACGCAGACGTCCGTGCCCGGGGAGGAGACGAGGCTGCGGCTGGCGACCGAGCCGTGGAAGTAGAGGGTGGTGCCGTCCGAGCCGTAGACGGTGGGTACCACGCGTACGGTGCCGTCGATGGTCACGCCGAGGTGGCAGACGAAGCCTGCCGCCAGTACGGCGTCGAGTTCGGTGCGGTCGAGGCTGCCTTGTTCGCGGAGCCGGCGGTGTCGGGTGCGGTCGGTTTCGGTCAGGGTGCGGCCCGGGGTGGGTATGGACTCGGTCATGGCTGTCTGCCTGTCTACCTGTCTGCTCTGGGCTGCCGTGCTACGGGCGCGTCTGCCGTGGCACGGGCCGGGAGGCGGGCTGCGTACGCGAGCGGGCAGCCCAGCGGGGCTGCCCGTCAGAGTAACGACTTCATAATATTCAAGCCAGGTATTTCACGGAATTCGTTGCTGACAGCTCGCTTGACAACTGATTTCGCGTTAGGCGCGGCATCCGGTGCTGTTCGGGATCATCAGGAGCTGAGGTGATATTGGGCCCATGGCTGGTGGGCCGGGGCGTGCTCCTCATGGGCGGGGGCGAGGGTGCCCCAGGGCGCGAGGGCACTGTCCCATTCGGAGGTGAGGGCCGTGACATCGGTAACGGGTTCGGTGGGGGGCATCGCGCCCGTGTACCAGGAGGCGGACGTCATGGGGTGGGCGGTGGCGGCGCCGTTCCAGGTCGTCGACTGCTGGGCGGGGATGGTGTATTCGGACTCGTGGACGTCACCGGGGCCGCGCCGGTGGCGGCCGGCGTAGGTCTCGGTGGAGCCGGGATAGAAGCGCCCCTGGGCCGAGAGTTGCTGGGCGCGCGCCATCAGGCGGCTGAGGTCGAGGCCGAATTCGGCTGCCAGCTCCCTGAGGTCCACGCCGGTCTGCCAGCTGCCGATCAGGACCGCGTCCATCGCGGGTGACCAGTTCTGGTCCGGTGGGCCGCCGGTGGCCGCCGTACCGGCCTGGCGGCCACCGGCCGGCGGCTGGGCGGCGGTGGCGGTGGCGGTGTAGGCCGGGAAGGGAGAGTCGGAAGGGTGGTCCGGCACCGGATCTTCCGGCTCTTGGGGTGGGGTGCGGGCCGCATTGGACAGCAGCTCCTCGGCGACGGCGCGGGCATCGTCCTTGCCCACCGTGCGCCGGGCGACCCGCACTTCCCGTTCATTGAGTCCGAACAGTCCCGCCACCGCGCCCGTACTTCCCACCGTCAGGGCGAACGCCGCGAGGACGCGGCAGCGATCGGCCTGCGCCTCGTCAAGTCTGGCCTGTGCTTCCCGGACACGTTCATCACCCAGACAAAACGCTTCTGCCAGTACGGCGTTGCGGTCCCACAATTCTCTCGGATCCATACTCAGACAACGCCGCTTCCGTCGGAGGTGATCCGATCTGTCGCTGCAAAGCACCCCAAAGCACCCATCGAACCACGAGATGACAATCACGTCGTAGCGCAGCTGACAATCACGTCGTAGCCCGGGAGGTCCCTCCGGCGGGGAGAAGTCGAGTGTCAGTGCGGCGCGTTACCTTCTGAATCAGCCGGACGTGCCGGGCGTCGGCGGCTCGTACCAGACGTTCCCGGTGGAGGGGGGTGGTACGGGATGCTCGGGTGGCGGGCGGCAGCACGCGGCCGATGGTGCGGTGCGGGTGCGGATGCCGCTAGGGCGTGTCCGGGTGGGGCAGGCCGATGGGGTTGGGGAAGGGCAGGACGTCCGCGGTCAGGATGCGGCGGACGACCGGGTGGAGCAGGTCCAGCAGGTGGTCGGTGTCCGCCGGGGAGAGCGGGCGGAGGAGTCGGGCTGCGAGGCGGTCGGTTTCCGCCTCGATGTGGGCGCGTTCGTGCCGGCCCGGTGCGGTTGCGTTGCCGTGGGCGTCGAGGAGGTTGCGGGAGCGCAGGCGGTCCTCGGCGGCGGCCCACTCCTGCTCGGTCCAGCCGCGGTCCTCCCGCATGGTGTCCTCGGGTACCCGGCCGGTGGCGGCGGTGAGGACCAGTGCTTCGCAGCCGTCCAGTTCCCGGTCGGCGAGCACGGCGAGGTGGGCTTCACCGCGGAACTCCCGCAGTGTGGTGGTGAGTTGCCAGAGCCGTTCCACGGGGTCGGCGTGATCGCACAGTGCGCGGTTGGCGGCGAAGAGCGGGCGCGCGGTGTCGGGGGCGGCGTCGACGAGTGCCTGGAGTCGGGGCAGCAGTGCGGTGGCGGACCGGTCGAGGTCCGGGGCGACGGCGCGGAGGGCGCGGGCGGCGCGGGTGCCGCGTTCGTCGAGGACGTGGGCCGGGCTGACGGTGCTCCAGGCGGCGGGCAGTGCGCGGGCCACCATGCCCGGGGCGAAGACTCCGAGGACGGCGGTGGCGGTCGCGGGTTCGACGGCGCCCAGGGGTGCGGTGCGGGCGGCGAAGTAGCCCATCCAGAAGCCTTTGAGGCCGAGGGCCTTGCCCAGGGCCCGGCAGTCGTCGTCGAAGTAGCAGACCGCGTGCAGGGGCTCGGTCATCAGCCAGAGCGATCGGGCCCGCTGTGCCGTGGGCGGCTCCATAGTCTGCTCCTCGGGCGGCTGTTGGGAGTGCGGTGTGTGCGGGGCGGCCCGGTGCCCCGCCGGGGGCGGTTCCTCGGGTGGCTCCGCTTCTCGCACGCTATCGCCGTCCGGGCGGGGGCGCAGGGAAAGCGCGGACGGCGGAGCGGGCGGCCTTCCTCGCTGCGCTGCGGGCTGAGGACCAGGGCATCCGCACCGTGGAGCGGCTCGACGGGAAGGTAGGCGGGATCGACGTCCCGCGGATCATCGACGCCGGCGAGGGCGGCCCGCCGATCGGCTCGGCAATACGCGCGGGGATGCAGCCGCCCGCACGTGACTCGGGCGCTCCTGCTCGGTCTGTGGGCGTGCCGTGGCGACTCGTCCGAGGGCACGGCCATGGGGTGCGGCGACGACGCCCCCCGACGAGCAGCTACACCTCGACGACAGCTACGAGCGGGCCACCGATTCCACCCGCCAGTCACTGGACCGTGTTGCCTCTGCCCTCGCGACCGGATACCCCGACCGGCCGGTGTACGTGCTGGCCAGCGCCACCGCGTTCTCCGGTGGGGAGGGTGTGGCGACGTGGCGTACCCGCTCCAGGCGCATGGGCGGGCGGTGGTCGTCGGCGCGCCGCCCCGGGGCGTTGCGCGCCCCGTTGCGCGGCATCCGGTGAGCGGGCGCATCACGGTCGCGGCGCCGACCGCGCGGAGCGTGCACGCGGCGGCGGGGCCGGCTGGGAGGGGGTGGGCGGCCGACCGGATCGTGCCGTTCCGGCGGAGCGGGTGCTTGGGGGCGTACGAGGTGGCCGCGGCGGGGCGACACCCGGGGAGCCGCGCCGTGGGTCAGAGCAGGATCAGGGTGCTGCGGTGCGCTGGTGGGTGGGCCGCTGTGTCAGGGGCGGCCGCCGGCGCCGAAGCCGGAGTCCCAGGCCCAGAGGTGGGTGCAGGCGGGGCACTGGAGGTGCAGCAGGCTGCCCTTGTTGGACAGCAGGTAGCGCCAGTGGTCGTCGCAGGTGCGGCCGGCATGGCAGGTGTCGCAGTCCTGGTGGTCCTGGCAACGGGGGCAGGGCACCCAGGCGCGGCGGCCGATGTCGGCGGTGGGGTCGATCGGCAGCATGCTCAGCCCTGTCCGGCGGCCGGCAGCACTCCGGCGGCGACCAGCATGGCGTAGGTGGCCTGCTGGTCGGCGTCGAGGCCGGAGTAGAGGAGCCGCTGGGCCTCCGCCTCGTCCTTCATCACCGCGACGGGGTCCCAGGTGTCGCCGAGCGCGGCGAGGACTTCGGCCCGGCGCCGGGCCTCGTGGCCGGCGAGGTCGAGCTCGAAGGTCCCGCGGGTGCCGTCGTCGGAGATCCCGGTGACGCGGGATATGTCAGCTCCGGGGCTGGAGGGGCTGGTGGGGTCAGTCATGCTGCGCTTCCTGTACCACTCGCGGACGATTCGGACGAGTACCGCTGATCGGACGTGTTTAGCAAGTGGGACGGGATTGAGGAAGCGTCAGCCGGAGGCGCTCTCCGGAAGGGTGCCGAGAGCGACGACGGAGAGGCGGAATATCGGGGTCGGGGCGGAAACGCCGACCGGCCGGGCGTGACGGATGTCATGCCCGCGGGCGCTCCGCGACCGGGGTGTTGGCGGCCGGGCCCCGACCCCCGTCGTCCCGGGCGCGCAGGGTGCTGCGCGCCCGGGCCGCAGTCGGCTACGGGGTCTCCTCCGCCGCGTCCGGACGGTGCGGAGGGCGGGGCGGCAGGCGGCGGAGGGCGACCACTGCGGCGTCGTCCGCCAGGCGGCCGCCGGTGTGGGCGAAGAGGTCCTCGCGCAGCCGACGGAGCACGGACTGGGGGCTGCTGCGGCTCCAGGCGCCGGCCCGTTCGGTCAGCGGGTAGAAGTCGCCGTCGGCGTTGCGCGCCTCGCTCACCCCGTCCGTGTAGAGGAGCAGCAGGTCACCGGGGTGGAAGGGGAAGGTGTCGACGTCGTAGCCCTGCGGGCCGTCGAGGGCGCCGAGGCCGATGGGGAGGGCGGGGCATTGGGGGTCGAGGGTGCGGGCCTGGCCGTCGCGCAGCAGGAGGGCGGGCGGGTGGCCGCAGCTGATGATGCTCAGTTCGGGGCGCCGGTCGGGGATGTCGAAGAGTGCGACGGTGGCGAACGTTTCGTCGGGGTCAGGGCCGGGCGTGGGGTGGGGTACGGCCCGCTCCGCAGTGGCCGGGACGCTGTCGGCGGGGTCGGTGGCGGCCGGCCGGGCGGCCGGGGCGCGCCACTGGCTGGTGTCCCAACGGACCGCGCCGTCCAGGTGGCGGGCGAGGCGGGGCAGGGTGGCCTGGCGGTGCGCGGCCGCCCGGAAGGCGCCGAGGATGAGCGCCGCGTGGCTGTACGCGGGCAGGCCCTTGCCGCGGACGTCCCCGATGATCAGCCGGGTACTGGCGGCGGTGCGGGCGGCGGCGAACAGGTCACCGCCCATCTCCGCCTCTTCCTCCGCCGGGAGGTACAGCGAGGCGATCTCCAGATCGCCGCTACGCGCCGGCAGCGGCCGCAGCAGGACCTGCTGGGCCACGGCCGCCACCGAGCGACTGCGGGTCAGTCGCCGCTCATTGCGCTCGCGCACGACGCTGAAGAGGAAGACCAGCGCCGAGACCACGATCAGGGAGCTGATCTGCGCGTAGAGGTTCTCGGTGAAGAGGGCGCCGCGGGCGAGGCCGATGCTCACCTGGGCGGCGACCGCCAGCGTGCCGATCACCGCGGTCGGGCCGGGTCCGGCGAAGGCGGCGGTGAGGGCGGGGGCGGCGACCAGCAGCGGGCCCAGGTGGATGTCCGGCGGCGCGAGGGCGTCGACCATGGAGACCGCGACGATCAGCCCGATCGGGATCAGCAGCAGGGCATGGCTCGGGTCCGGTCGCTGGCTCAGCCGCGTCAGCCGTCGAAAGGGCATGCATCATGGTTGCACTCGGATAAGGGAAATGTCCGGATCGTCGAGTTGTTCCCGGCTCTTCCGCCGCTCCCGCTTGATGCCGTTACTCCTGTCCCTGCGGGGCGGTTGACGGCGCCCCGCAGCCCCCGCCCCGGCCTCGTTACTCGATGACGAGCTCGACGTCGATGTTCCCGCGCGTGGCCTTCGAGTAGGGGCAGAACTGGTGCGTCGCCTCGACGAGCTGCCGTCCGGTCTCGCCCGCCAGCGCGTCCGGGAGCTCGACCCGCATGACGACGGCGAGGCCGAAGCCGGTGGCGTCCTTGCCGATCGAGACCTCGGCGGTGACCGAGACGTCCTTGGTGTCCAGCTTCATCTGGCGACCGACGTTGGCCATGGCGCTGGCGAAGCAGGCGGCGTACCCGGCGGCGAAGAGCTGCTCGGGGTTGGTGCCGGCGCCGTCGCCGCCGAGGGCCGGGGGCATGGCCAGGGCGAGGTCGAGCTGACCGTCGGAGCTGACGGCCCGGCCCTCGCGACCGTTGGCGGTGGCGGCGGCGGTGTACAGGGCGTCCATGAGGGGTCCCTTCGCGTGGTGGACGGGGGCGGGTCGCGCTCGACCCGGCGTTCCGCGGCGGGCCGGCCGTGCGGCCCGGCCGGAAACAACAGTCGCACGTGATTGAGTTGTGCGCAAGTTGATTGTGCACAACTGAATAGACCTCCGCGCGTTAATCTGGCTCCATGACCACGCCCCCGGTTTCCGATGCCGAACTGCTCCGCCTCGACCACCAGGTCTGCTTCTCGCTGCACGCCGCCTCGCGGGCGTTCGGGAGCGTCTACCGGGAGGCCCTGAAGGAATTGGGGCTGACCTACCCCCAGTACCTGGTCATGCTGGTGCTGTGGGAGCACGGCCCGGAGCCGGTCAAGCGCATCGGCGAGCGGCTGCGGCTGGACTCCGGCACGCTCTCGCCGCTGCTCAAGCGCCTGGAGGCGGCGGGACTGGTGCACCGGGAGCGCAGCCCCGAGGACGAGCGGTCAGTGATCATCCGGCTCACCGGGGCCGGCGAGGCGCTGCGGGAGCGGGCACTGCCGGTCCCGCGCCGGATGCTGGCCGCGACCGGGCTCACCGTCGATGAACTCCGGACGCTGCGCGGCCTGTTGGGTCGGGTCACCAGCGCGCTCGACGAGTCCTGAGGGGACACTGCCGCCGGCGCGCGCCCCGCGGGGGTTGCTCGACACCGGCCGGCGTACGACCCGTACCCCGCAGCCCGTTCCGGCGTTAGACACCGAGCCGTTCCTCGTGGCGCGCGCCGCCTGGACGGATACCTCTCCCCCACTCCGGTGCGCCCATCACCCCATTGAGCTACCGAGGTTGGGGAGCGCCCCGGACAAAGGCGTATAAAGGGTCGCCAAACCAGCCGGAGCCACCGGCGAAATATCCGCCCAGGACACGGTTGGCAGCATCGCCTACGAACAGCGGAGGAGCGCCACGTGAATGCGGCAGAAGTTGTCAACACCTTGCTGGAGGAGCGGTTCGGGGTCGCACGCGGTGAGGTGACGGCGGATACCCCGCTGCGCAGCCTGCGACTGGACTCCCTGGCCCTGGAAGAGCTCCGGGTGCTCATCGAGGAGCGGCTGGACATCGATCTCGAAGAGGTGTCGCTCACCTCGCGCGACACCGTGGGTCAGCTGGTGGCGGCCATCGACGGCAAAGTCGCGGCGTGACGGCCCGCCAGAAGCCGTTCACCGCGGCCGTGACCGGACTGGGCCTGGTGACCGCGGCGGGCGTGGGGACCAAGGCCACCTGGCACTCCGTCACCCATGACGTGGTGCCCGGCAACGTGTCCCAGCAGGCCGAACTCATGGATCTACCCTGTGACTTCATGTACACGGCGGCAGATCTGGACCCCGCCGCGCTGCTCGGGGTGGCCACTCAGCGGCTGATGGACCGCTTCTCGCAGCTCGCGGTGATCGCCGCCCGGGAGGCGGTCGACGACGCGGGGCTGGACCCGGGCAGCTGGGACAGCGCCCGGGTCGCGGTGGTGATCGGCTCCGCCCACGGCGGGCTGCCGTTCTACGACCAGCAGAGCGCGGCGCTGGCCGGGCACGGCGCCCGACGGGTCTCCCCCAAGCTGGCGCCGCTGACCGTGATCAACAGTGCGGCGAGCAGCGTCTGCATGGACCTCGGGGCGCACGGCCCCAGCCTGGGGGTGGCGACGGCGTGCTCCTCCGGGACCGTCGCGGTGGGCACCGCGCACCAGCTGCTGCGCGCCGGGGCCTGCGATATCGCCATCGCGGGCGGTGCGGAGTCGGTGCTCTCCCGCCTGCTGATCGCCAGCGCCTGCCAGATGAAGGCGGTCTCCACCCGGCGGGAGGACCCGACCGCGGCCTGCCGCCCCTTCGACGCGGACCGGGACGGTTTCGTCGTCGGCGAGGGCTCGGGGCTGCTGGTGCTGGAGCGGCCCGAACACGCCCTGGCCCGGCGGGCACCGATCCGTGCGCGGATCGCCGGCTACGGGGCGTCCAGCGATGCGTACGCGGCGGTGGCGCCGGATCCTGAGGGCCTCGGCATCGAGCGGGCGTTGCGCACCGCGCTGACGGACGCCGACGTCCAACCCGGCGACGTGGGGCATGTGAACGCGCACGGCACCTCGACGGTGCTGAACGACCACATCGAGGCGGTGATGTTGCGGAGAGTGCTCGGCGAGCATCCGTTGGTGACGTCGACGAAGGGGATGACCGGGCACACGCTGGGCGCCTCGGGCGGGATCGAGACCGCGTTGACCGTCCTGGCGCTGGAGCAGCAGTTGGTGCCGCCGACCGCCAACCTCACGGTGCCCGACCCGCGGATCCCGATCGACGTGGTGCGCGCCGCGGCCCGGCCGGCGGCGTTCGACTGCGCGGTCAAAACGTCGCTGGGCTTCGGGGGTCACAATGCGGCGCTCGTCCTGACCCGCGGCTGACCGGCCGGTCCTGCCGGGGTCCGGGCGCGCTCCGGGCGCTCCGGGCCTCATCGAGCCTCTCCGAGAAGGAAGCAGCCATGTCCGAGGAAGTGATCCGCTCCCTGTCGGTGCGCGGGGTGTCGTACGCGTACCGGGTGCTGCGGCAGCCGGAGCGGTGCACCGAGCCCGTCCTGGTGCTGGGCGGTGCGTTGCAGGGGATGTTCGGCTGGCCGCAGATGGAGGACCGGTTGGGGCCGGTGGCGGAGGTGGTGACCGCGGACCTGCCCGGGATGGGTGGTGCGGAGCCGCTGCCGCCGGGGCCGAGCATCGAGGTGCTGTGTGCGGCGATCCTGGGGATCATCGACGATCTCGGTGTCCCGCGGATCAATCTCTTCGGCTTCTCCTACGGGGCGGGCCTGGCCTTCGGGTGCGCCCGGCGGTTCCCCGAGCGGATCGCGCGGCTGGTGATGGGTGGGGTGCCGGCGCACATCAGCGAGGCGCAGGTGGCGCACTGGCGGCGGGCGGCGGGGCACCTGGCGGAGGGGGACACCGACACCTTCGCCACGATGGTGGCCGAGGGGCTGCTGTGTCGTGACGAGAGCCGGTCGGTCGCCCGACGGGAGCTGGCGTACCGCTATGTGCGGCGGGCGATGCTGCAGGCGGCGTTGCACTCCCCGCATGCGGTGGATTCGCTGCGCCGGGCGCTGACCGACCGGCCGGACTTCGCGGGGGGCTTGTCCGGCGTCCCGACGTTGGTCTTCAGCGGTGAGCACGACACGGTGACCGCGCCGTCCCGGCAGCGGGACTTCGCGGCGACCATTGCGGGGAGCCACTTCCTGGCCATTCCCGACGCGGATCACTGGGTGGTGTTGGAACGTCCTGAGGAGGTTGCGGAATTGGCGGTCCGGTTCTTCACGGACCGGCCGCTGGGGGTGGTGGGCCGCTCGGCCGCGGCGGGTGCGGGCGCGGTCGCCGATCCGGTGCGGGCGTGAGGAGCGGACCGGGCGGCCACGGGCCGTAGCCGGGTGACCGCACAGCGGCGGGGCCGGGGACGGCGAGCCGGCCCCGTCGGGCTGTGAGCCAGGCAACAAACCGCCGTGTCGGGAGGGGCTCTTGAGGGCCCCAGGCGGTGATGCGGGGCACGCGACGTACGTCACGTACGACCCGGACTAGTCGAGTCCGGGTGCGGCGCGGGCCGGGGATTTCCGGCCTCATTACGGACATCTCGCCCGAACGCACGAAGATGGGTAGTACACGGCATCATTGCCACCATCCCGGGCCGGCGTTAACCATGTTTCCGGTAACACCGAGAACGAGCCTGCGGACTCCGCCAGAGCGGCGAGCGCGGCACCGACCCTCGGTCCCCGAGACGCCACCGATGGCCATCTCCCCGCCACCAAGCCCTGGAAGAGGTCACCTCCGCATGCCCATGCCCCGCTTCTCCCTGCCCCGAACCGCCCGCCTCAGCCGCACGCACAAGATCTCCGCGGCGCTGGTGGCCTCCGCGAGCTGCGCAGCCGCCCTGGCGATGACCGCGGCGCCGAGCAACGCCGCGGCCCCGGCCGCGCACGCGTCCGCCACGGTGAAGCCGGTCAGCGCCAACGGCCTGCCGGTCATGGCGAAGGACAAGGCGGCCACGGAGCAGGACCATGTGGTCACCGCCTCGGTCGCGGACCACCTGAAGGTCACCGCGGTCGACAAGCAGGGCCACGCCGCCCAGCAGGCCGCCGACCGTTCCGCGGAGCGCGCCGAGATCGTCAAGGAGGCGCCGAAGGCCGCCCCCAAGGCCGCGGCGCCGAAGCAGTACACCGACAACCTCGACGGCTGGATCCGCGAGTCCCTGGACATCATGAAGTCCAAGGGCATCCCCGGCAGCTACGAGGGCCTGCACCGCAACATCATGCGGGAGTCCAGCGGCAACCCGCACGCCATCAACGACTGGGACATCAACGCCCGCAACGGCATACCCTCCAAGGGCCTGCTCCAGGTGATCCAGCCCACGTTCAACACGTACCACGTGTCGGGTACGCCCCATAACCTCTACGACCCGGTGGCCAACATCACCGCCGCTGCCAACTACGCGGCCCACCGCTACGGCTCGATCGACAACGTCAACTCCGCTTACTGAGGCGGCTTTCCGCGCCAGGACTCCACGAGGGAGCGCCCGGCCGGGACCCCGCGCCCTTGAGGCGCCCCGAACAGCACGGCAATGGCCCTGCCCGCAACTCGCGAGCAGGGCCATTGCCGTTGGCGTTTTCGTCAGTAGCTGTGGGCATGGCGCGACGGGCCGCCGAAGAGCACATCCAGGAGGTGCTCGGCGAAGCGGAGGCCGGCGCGCTCCTTGGGGGTGAGGTGGTTCGCGTGGCGGCCCTGATGGCGGCCCTGATGGCGGCCCTGGTCGCGGTCGGCGGGGGCGGCGGCGGCGACCCCGGTGGCGAGGATTCCGGCGGCGAGCAGGCCGCTGAGCACGACGGTGGTGCGACGGAGCATGAGCACTTCCCTACGGTGAGTGGTGGTGGTGCGTGATCCCACTCTCAGGGACCCGCGCTCCCGGCGCCTTGCGACAGTCCGGGCGCTGCTACGAACGGACCAGCCGCATCGCCGCATCGACGGGTCCAGGGGGCGCGGCCCGCTTCCGGTGCGCCCCGAGGGCGTGAAGTGCGGGGTGGCGATGGCGAATTCGGGGTGTGACCCAGGCAACTCGCAAGGGGTTTCCCGGGGGCCTTCGAGGGCCCCGGCAGGTGACGCCGGGCACGCGACGTACGTCACGTACGAGCCGGCCTAGTCGACGCCGGAGCGGGTCGGACCCATGAACACGGGGTTAAAACCGGCCGATTTCGGACATCACGCCCTATCTCACGAAGAAGGGTAGTACAGGGGGGCATTGCCACCCGTGGGGTCGGCCGTTAACCATGGATCCAGTCGCACCGAGAGCGTGCCGCACCTCCCGCCCCCAAGGGCGAACGCGGCCAAGAGTCTCCGGTCCGAACGCGCCAACGATGGCCGCCTCCCCGTCCCCAACACCTGGAAGAGGTCACCCCCGTATGCCCAGTTTCACCCTGCCCCGCGCTGCCCGGATCGCCCGTATCACCCGTACCCACAAGGTTGCCGTGGCCGTTCTGGCCGCCGCCGGCGCCACCACGGGCCTGGCCGCCACCGCGGCCCCGAGCAACGCCGTGAGCACGGCCGCGCACGCCCCCGCCGCGGTCAAGCCGGTGAGCGCCAACGGGATGCCCGCCAAGGCCGACGGCGCCAAGGTCGAGCGCCCGGTGAGCGCCTCCGTCGCGGACCACATCAAGGTCACCGCGGTCGCGAAGCAGGGCCACACCGCCGAGCAGGCCGCCAGCCGCTCCGCCGACCGCCCGGCCGCGCCGAAGAAGTACACCGACAACCTCGACGGCTGGATCCACCAGGCCCTGGACATCATGAAGTCCAAGGGCATCCCCGGCAGCTACGAGGGCCTGCACCGCAACATCATGCGGGAGTCCAGCGGCAACCCCAACGCCGTCAACGACTGGGACATCAACGCTCAGAACGGCATACCCTCCAAGGGCCTGCTCCAGGTGATCCAGCCCACCTTCGAGACCTTCCACGTCGCCGGCACCGCCGACAAGCTCACCGACCCGGTGGCCAACATCACCGCCGCAGCCAACTACGCGGCCCACCGCTACGGCTCGATCGACAACGTCGACTCGGCGTACTGAGCCACCGTCGACGACGGATGAGACATCCGGCCCGGCAGGGTCGACAGAGAGAACTGGCGAAGCGGTGACATGGCGCGTTCGCCGCTGAGCGGAGAGCGGGTCCCGGCACTGCCGGGGCCCGCTCCTCTCGTGCCACGACCGCCGGGCGGAGGAAACGTGGGCGCCGCCGGACGGGTGAGATGGCCCGGCCGGACGGCGGACCCCCGGCCCATCGAGCCATAGAGCCGAGCATTTCAGCGTATAAGTCTTTCATCGGCAGGATTCTGCTCAAATGCTGCCGAAACTGACTCAACCGAAGTCCTTCGGAGGCACGCGATGCCCTTGCGCAGATCCGCACCGGCCCGGCGTACGGTCCCCTTTGCGGCCGGCTCCCTCGTCTCACTCGTCACCGTGCTCGCACTGCCCCTCACGCTGCCCGGCACCGCCCTCGCGACGCCGGACGTCGCGAAGACACCCGCCCATCCCGAGCAGGACTGGATGGGCTCGACCATCGCCGCGCACGAGGGCGTCGAGCAGTCCAGCGGCTCGGAACCACGCGGCGCCTGGACCCGGAAGTCCGTGGCCGGGGTCGACGTCTCCAGCCACAACGGCAAGGTCGGCTGGGGGAAGCTGCGGCACATGGGGGTGCGGTTCGCGTACGTCAAGGCCACCGAGGGGACCAGCTACAAGAACCCGTACTTCATCGAGCAGTACCGGGGCTCGTACAACGCCGGCATGATCCACGGCGCGTACCACTTCGCGCTGCCGGACCACTCCGGCGGCGCGAAGCAGGCGCGGTACTTCGCGCACCACGGCGGGGGCTGGTCGCGGGACGGCCGGACGCTGCCGGGCGCGCTCGACATGGAGTACAACCCCTACGGCGCGACCTGCTACGGGAAGAGCCACGACAGCATGGTCAGTTGGATCGCCGACTTCGTACGCGCCTACCGGGAGGAGACCGGGCGGGACGCGGTGATCTACACCTCGGCCAACTGGTGGAAGCGGTGCACCGGCAACTCCGGGCGGTTCGGGCGGAGCAACCCACTGTGGATCCCCCGCTACGGCTCCTCCGTCGGTTCCCTGCCGGGCGGTTGGCGGTTCCACAGCATCTGGCAGCACACCTCCTCGGGGCACACCGTCGGTGACCACAACCGGTTCAACGGCCCCTACAGCAGGCTGAAGGTGCTGGCCTACGGCGCGGACGACGACGACTGAGGCGAGGAAGAAGCGAAGACGAAGCGAAGGTCAAGGCCAAGGGGAAGGCGAAGGCGAAGGCGAAGACCGAGGCTAAAAGGAACATGCGTACTGGCGGAATTTCGCGTACAACCATCCCCGTCCGGCTGGCGTCCAACACGGTGCGGCACCAATTCGGTGCATGACCACGCGACGGACACCACCCGACGGGGGTTTTCCATGAAGCGTTCCTCTCTCCTCACCGGTTCGGCGGCACTGGCCGTGGCGAGCATCGCCACACTGGGCCTGGCCACCACCGCATCGGCCGCGCCGGTCCGCAGTGCGGCGTACAACGGCGCCTGCGGCAGCGGGTACGGAGTCGTGAATTCTGTACCGGTCGGCGGAAAGGGCACGGTCTATCTCACGTACAGCGCAAAGACCGGAAAGAACTGCGTGGTGACGATCCGGAACAGCCCCGGGAAGCCGGTATTCGTCCACGCCGAACTCGGGCCGTCCGACCACAGTTCCGCCCCGGTATTCGACAGCGGGAAATACACCACCTATGCCGGCCCGGTCTATCTCGCGGCGAAAGGGCGGTGCGTGGACTGGGGCGGGGCCATCGAATCGGTGAAGGTCAGTGTCACCGGCTCCAACTGCGGGCGGTTGGCGCCCGGGGTCGTGGTCCGGCACTGAACGGGCCTTCCCGGTAAGGGAGTTCCGTAGCGGGAGGGGTCAGTACCCGGTGGGCCGCACCAGCCCCGTCTCGTAGGCGAAGACGGCGGCCTGGGTCCGGTCACGCAGTCCCAGCTTGACCAGGATGCGGCCCACATGGGTCTTCACGGTCTGCTCGGCCACCACCAGGCGCACGGCGATCTCCGCGTTCGACAGGCCCTGGGCGATCAGCGACAGTACCTCGGTCTCGCGTTCGGTCAGCCCCGTCACCCGGTCCTTGAGCGGGGTGCGCGGGGCGCCGGACATCCGGGAGAACTCGGCGATCAGCCGCTTGGTGATACTGGGCGCCAGCAGGGCGTCGCCGGCCGCCACCACCCGTACCGCCTGGGCGAGTTCATCGGCCGAGGCGTCCTTGAGGAGGAAGCCGGAGGCGCCGGCGCGCAGCGCCTCGTAGACGTATTCGTCGAGGTCGAAGGTGGTCAGGACGAGGACCTTGACGGTGGCGTCGGCCGGTTCGGTGATCCGGCGGGTGGCGTCGATGCCGCCGAGTCCGGGCATCCGGATGTCCATCAGGACGACGTCCGGGGCGAGTTCGGCGGTCTTGGTGATGGCGTCGTGGCCGTCCACCGCCTGGCCGACGACCTCGATGCCCGGTTCGGCGTTGAGCAGCACCGTGAAGCCCTGCCGGACCATCATCTGGTCGTCCGCGATCAGGACGCGGATGGCTCGGGTGGTGGCGGTCGTCATGGGGTGTCCTCGGCGTCGTCGGAGGGGGCGTCGGGGGTGGCGGGGGCAGTGGGGGCGGGGAGGATCGCGGTGACCTCGTAGCCGCCGTCGGGGGTGGGGCCGGTGGCGAGTTCGCCGCCGAGCATCGCGGTGCGTTCGTGCATGCCGAGCAGGCCGTGGCCGGTACCCGGGGAGGGCTGGGCTGGCCGGTCGGGGGCGGTGTTGGTGACGCGGAGGGTGACCCGGTCCGGGAGGTAGCCGAGCGCGACGTGGACGGCGGCGCCGGGCGCGTGGCGCATCGCGTTGCTGAGCGCCTCCTGGACGATCCGGAACGCCGACAGTTCGGTGCCGGGCGAGAGCGGGCGCGGGGTGCCGGAGGTGTCGACGGTGACCGCGACGCCGGCGCCGCGCACGTTGCCGACGAGTTCTTCGAGCCGGTCGAGGGTGGGTTGCGGGGCGTGCGGGACGCTCTCCGGCCGGGTGTCCTCGGAGCGCAGGACGCCGAGGACCCGGCGGAGTTCGGTGAGGGCCTCGACGGCGTTCTGGCGGATGCCGCGGAGGTTCTCCTTGAGTTCGTCGGAGGGGTTCTCGGCCAGGTGGGGGGCGACCTGGGCCTGGATGGAGATCACCGACATGTGGTGGGCGACCACGTCGTGGAGTTCGCGGGCGATCCGGTTGCGCTCCTCCAGGAGCGTGCGGCGGGCGCGTTCCTCCGCGGTGAGCTTCTCCTGGACGACCAGTTCGGTGCGGGCCTTCTGGCGGCCCCGGAGCAGGGCGCCGACCAGGGCGCAGACCGCGAGCACGATGACCGGCAGGTGGTCGTCGCGGAAGCTGTCGGAGACCAGCGCGTTGGCGAAGGCGCCGGCCAGGATGCCGAGTACCAGCATCTCGGCGGTGGCCCGGGGCCGGACCCGCAGCGCGGCGAGGAACAGCACGATGGCCTGGGTCGCCAGCCCGGTGCGCTGCCAGGGCAGGTCGGCGAACGGGTGGAACACGGACCCGGCCTGGTACCCGACCACCAGCAGCGCCGCGGTCGACGCCCACCAGGCCAGGACCGGGCGGTAGAGGGCGAGGATCGGCGCCGCGGCCTGGATCCCGGAGACGGGGAGGGCGATCACCATGCTCATCCCGTACTGGAACGCATAGGTGTTGGCGTTGCCGGCGAGCAGGACGACCCCGAACACCACCAGCGGGACGATGATCGCCGGCCGCCAATCGAGCCAGCCGGGGCGCCGGCCGCCGACCGGCAGCGGTTCCTCGGTCGCGCCGGTCCACAGGTCCTCGCGCAGGTGGCGTGGCATCGCTCGTAGTGCCGTCGTCAGCCGACCGGCCATGATCCCCCTCTTCACGGGATGCACCTTAGGCACGGGGTACCACCGCCTGACGGGCGGGGCTCCCTTCGCGGACGACCCGGTCGGGTCCGTCCGCATCCGGTCCGCCCCGGCGGCGGGTGCCCGGCCGGCGGTGCTCGTACGCGGCGAACGCGGCCCAGCACAGCAGCAGCGCGGCCGCGAAGACCGGCAGCCAGGCGAGTCGGGCGAGGATCCAGGCGGGGCCGTCGGGGAGGGTGTGCAGGCCGGGCAGCGGGCCGGCGAGGAACCAGCCGGTGGCGGTGACGGCCAGCATCGCGGTCTGGTGCCAGAGGAAGACGGTCATCGCGGAGAGGTTCAGCAGGGCCACCGCGGCCCAGGCGGCGGGGCGGCGCAGTGCCCGGTTGAGCGGGTCGCGGAGCAGCAGGGCGGCTCCGCACTGGGCGAGGCCGAAGGTGACGGCGGCCAGGGTGGGCGGGTTGAGGTTGGAGATCGCGGCGCCGGGGACGCCGACCATGGACGCGGGGTAGCCGGCGAACAGGACCAGTCCGGCGGTGGCCGTGGCGCCGCCGAGCAGCAGCGCCCAGCCGGTCGAACGGCGGTGTGCGGCGCCGCGGGCCCGGGCCGCGCCGAGGCAGTACGGGACGAGCCAGCCGGCGGGGAGGTTGAGCCAGCCGAGCCAGCCGGGGGCGTCGAGGCCGAAGCGGAGGACGTCGACGAGGACGACGACGGCGCACGGCCAGAGGGGGTGCAGGCGGGCGGTCAGTGGGGTGGCGGCGGTGAGGGCGGCGAAGACCAGCAGGAACCACAACGGCGACAGCACCAGTTTGACCAGGGTGTGGACGGTGTCCAGGCCGACGCCGGCGGCGAGCATCACGGCGGTGGCGACGGTCCAGACCGCGAGGACCGCGGCGACCGGGCGGAACAGTCGGCCGAGCCGGGCGTGCAGCCAGTGCCGGTAGGTGGTGCCGCGGGCGCGGGCCGTGGTGTGGCTGCGGGCGGCGACCTCGCCGCCGACCAGGAAGAACACCGCGAGGGTCTGGAACAGCCAGGTTATTGGGGCGAGTTGGGGCATGCGTTGGAGCGGGCTGGCGCCGTGCAGGGTGCCGCTGTCGGTGATCAGGGCGGTGACCAGCCAGTGGCCGAGGACCACGCCGAGGATGGCGAAGGCGCGCAGGGCGTCGGTGGCGCGGTCCCGGTCGGGCGGGGTGGCGGCCTGGATGCGGTGGACGAGGGCGGCCGCGGCGGCGCGTGGGGTGTCAGGCACGGTGGGCCTCACCGGTGGTGCGCTGCGGGGCGGCGGTCGCGTCAGGAGCGGCGGTCGTGTCGGGGGCGGCGGTCGGGGGGCGGCCGGCGGCGATCCGGGCGAGGTTCGCGAGGGACGGCGTGCCGGGCTTGAGGTAGTCGCTGTGGCCGCCGTCGCCGGCGGGGAAGATCCGGGCGCCGAACCGCGGGGAGACCGGGTCGGTGCCGAAGCCGAGGGTGGTGGTGGGGAGGGGGAGTTGGGCGTGCGGGACGTCGGCGATCCAGTCGTCGGCGCCGCGGCCGGCCCAGACGGTGGCCCGGGTGTGCAGGTCCGCGGCGGTGTCGGCGCCGGCGCCGGGGCTGCCGTAGAGGACGAGGTCGGTGGCGGGGAGGCCGGGGGCGGCCCGGCCGCAGACCACGGACCCGTAGGAGTGGCAGAGCAGCGTGATCCGGGAGGCGGGTCTGGAATGCCTCAACTCCTTGACGAACGCGCGTAGTTGAGGTGCGGCGTCGTCGGCGCGGGTGGTGGTGAGCGCGGCGGGGCTGACGGTGGCGGGGGTGGGGTAGCCGAGCCAGGCGATGACGGCGGGGTGGATGCCGGGTTGCCGGCCGAGTTGCTGTTGGAGGGCCTGGGCGCCGGCGCGGAAGCGCTGGTAGGTGTCGAAGCTGGTGTCCGCGCCGGGGACCAGGACGGCGATCCGGTCGGCGCGGGCGAGGTCACCGTAGACCTCGGTGCTGCGGCCGCCGTCGCGGCCGTCGAAGGTGAGGAAGTGCCGGGCGGGGGCGGCCAGGGCGTGCAGGGCGGTGGCCCGCCGGTGGTCGCCGTGGGCGTCGGCGGTGCGCTCGGCCGCCCGGATGTCGGCGCGGGTGGTGGCGTACCGGTGGGCCAGGGTGGCGGGGGTGGTGTCGCGCAGCGGGCCGAGGGTGGTGGGGGCCGGTGCGGGGACCGCGGCGGGGCGGGCCGCGCCCGATACCGGGACGGCCACCGAGGCGGTGACCAACACGGCGAGCAGGGTGCGGGTCAGGCGGCTTCTGCGCGGGCGGGGCGCCATGGAGGGAGGTCCTTCCGTACCGGAATTTCTGGGGTGGTTCCGGCACCGAAGCTATGGAGCGCGAGGGGTGATCGGCGTCCCGCCAGAGAGCGCCTCTCGCGGGTAGTCCTCAGGTACTACGGGTAGGGGGCGGGGTCCGCTCGTGGACCGGCGACGGTGGGGCGCCGCGGCGGTGGTGGCGGTCCGTCAGCCGTTGTGGGGTGGTGGGCCGGTGCTCTCCCGGGGTTCCAGGTGCGGGAGTTCGCCCTCGACGGTGCGGGGCTGGCCGCCGTCGAGGAGGGCGAGGAGTTCGGCGGCGGCGAGCCGGCCGAAGCCTGCGGTGTCGCGGACCAGTGCGGTGAGCGGGGGGTGGGCGACGCGGCACAGCGCGGAGTCGTCCCAGGCGACGACGGAGAGCCGGCCCGGTACGGGGATACCGCGGCCGGCGGCGACCGAGGCGCCGGCGACCGCCATCACGTCGTTGTCGTAGATGATCGCGGTGGGCGGTTCGGCCGCGTCGAGGAGGCGGCGGGTGGCCTCGGCGCCCTCGGTGTCGGAGTAGTCGGTGGTGACCGAGCGGACCTGCCGCGCGTCGAGGCCGCGCCGGGCGGCTTCGGTGCGCAGGGAGTGGATCCGGCGGGCGGTGTGGGCGAGGCCGGGCAGGCCGGCGACGTGCACGATGCGGCGGTGGCCGAGGTCGTGCAGGTGGTCGAGGACCCGGGCCATGGCCTTGGCGTCGTCGGCCCAGACGGTGGAGAGGAGCGGCGCGGTGGGCGGCGGGGGCGGTCCGGGGGGTTCCGGGGCGGCGGGGCCGCCGATGGCGACGGCGGGGAGGCCGAGGGCGGCCAGGAGCGCGGGCCGGGGGTCGTCGGTGCGGGGGTCGACGACGAGGACGCCGTCCACCCGGCGTTCGGCCCACCAGCGGCGGTAGAGGGCGCACTCGGTGTCGAGGTCCTCGACGACCTGGAAGAGCAGGGCGGTGCGCCGGGCGGAGAGCACCTCCTGGATGCCGGAGACGAGTTGGAGGAAGAAGGACTCCACGCCCAGGGTGCGGGCCGGGCGGGCCAGCACCAGGCCCAGGCAGCCGGAGTGTTCGCCGGAGAGGGCGCGGGCGGCGCTGTTGGCCTGCCAGCCCAACTCGTCGGCCACCCGGCGGATCCGGGCGCGGGTGTTCGCGGAGACGCCGGGCCGGTCGTTGAGGGCGAAGGACACCGCGCTCTCGGAGACTCCGGCGCGCCGGGCGATGTCCTTGATGGTCGGGCGGCGCGCCGGCTTGCGGCGGGCGGCCTCACCGGGCGCTGTCATCGCGGGCTCCTCCGGGCCGTACCGCATGAGTGCCGACAGTCTGATCAGGGCGGCCGGGCCTGTCAAACAAATGCGGGGGCGGCTCGATCGAACCGCCTCAACAATCGTGTGGTACCGGGGTGTTGACACCTACTAAATCGCATTAGTAGCGTCTGCCGCGTCGCGATCCGGGAGCCTGGAAACCGTGGTACGGAACCGGTTCCCCGCGCCGCGACGGCCTTCGACAGATTTCTGGTCCGAGCACTTCAGAGCACTTCAGCCAAGGAGCCGGCCATGCATCGTCATTCCCGTCGGACACCTGCCGCCCTCGCGGTCCTCGCCACCTCGGTGCTTTTACTGTCCGGCTGCGGTGCGCCGGACGGTGGCGGGGATTCCGACAGTGCCGCGGGGAAGGTGGAGGGACAGGTCACCTTCCAGACCTGGAATCTGAAGGCGCGTTTCCAGAAGTATTTCGACGGGGTCATCGCGGAGTTCGAGAAGAAGTACCCGGGCACCGAGGTGAAGTGGATCGACCAGCCGGCCGAGGGGTATCCGCAGAAGCTGAGTGCGGATGCGGCCGCCGGCACCCTGCCCGATGTGGTCAATGTGTCGCCGGACCTCGCCTATCCGCTGGCGAAGGCCGGGTTGGCGCTCAACATCGGCAAGGCGGCCGGGAAATACCGGGCCGAGTATCTGGACGGGGCCTGGAAGAGCCATGAGATGCCGGGGATGTCGGGCGTCTACGCCTTTCCGTGGTACCTCAACACCGGCCCGATGTTCTACAACAAGGACTTGTTCCGCAAGGCCGGGCTGGACCCGGCGAAGCCGCCGACCACCTACGACCGGCTGTTCGCCGATGCGCTCACCATGGCGCGGAACAGCGACCGGAAGATCGCGATGCTGGCCAGTACGCCGTCGATCGAGGACTTCGGCCGCTACGGCGTGCGGCTGATGGACGCCCGAGGCACCGCGTTCACCTTCAACGAGCCCAAGGGCGTGCAGCTGCTCACGCACTACCAGGAGCTGTACGCGGCCGGGGCGCTGGATGCGCAGGCGCTCACCGCCGTGGCCGAGTCCGCGGGGCGGAAGTTCGAGCAGCAGTCGGTGGCGATGAATCCGGGCAGTGCGCTGGATCTGGAGAACTTCAAACGGGACGCGCCGGGCCTGTACCAGAACATCGGCATCACCGACGCGGTCAACAACACCGGTAAGGCCAACATGTACGTGCAGGGCCTGATGGTGAACGCACAGAGCAAGGTCAAACCCGCGGCGGTGGCCTTCGCGCACTTCGTGACGGACCAGCAGAATCAAATGGCGTTCGCGAAACAGGTCACGGTCTTCCCCAGCACGAAGGGTGCGCTGGACGATCCGTATTTCACCAAGGAGGACGGTACGGACGCCACACGGGTGCGGGTGGCGGCGGCGAAATCCCTGAAGACCGCGGTGAATTACACCCCGGTGTTGCTCAGTGACCAGATGAAGACGGTGCTGCGCAATTCCGTGGCCCGGGCCCTTCAGGGTAAGCAGACGCCGAAGGCGGCGCTGGATTCCGCGGTGGCGGAGTGCAATCGTCTGCTGAAGACCGGCTGAGGTCGGGATGGGAGTGCGGAAGTCCGCGCCGGCTGGTGCGATACGGGGCCCGGGCCGCGTTCGGGGAGTCCGTACGCATCTGCCGGCCAGCCCCTGGCTGTTCCTCGCGCCCGGGCTGTTGATCGTCGGCGGATTCAGTCTCTATCCGTTCCTGAGCACGGTGGCGCATTCCTTCACCGATGCCCGGACGCTGACGGTCGGGCGGTTCACCGGTGGCGCCAATTACCAGGAGATGCTGCACGATCCGATGTTCTGGACGGGGCTGCGCAACAGCCTGCTGTACGTCCTGGGCGTCGTGCCGCCGCTGGTGGTGCTGCCGTTGCTGCTGGCCCTGCTCGTTCGGCGGAGCGTGCCCGGGATCGCCTTCTTCCGGGCCGCGTTCTACCTCCCGGTGGTCGCCTCGGTGGTGGTGGTCGGGTTGATCTGGGTGTGGTTGCTGGACGACCGGGGGCTGATCAACGCGCTGCTGGAGGTCCTGGGGTTCGGGCGGGCCGGCTTCCTCAGCGATCCGTGGCTGTTGCTGCTCAGCGCGATGGCGGTGACGGTCTGGAAGGGCCTCGGCTACTACATGATCGTTTATTTGGCGGCGCTGGCCCAGGTGCCCCGGGAACTGCACGAGGCGTGCGCGGTCGACGGGGCCGGCCCGGTGCGGCGCTTCCGGACCGTCACGGTGCCGGCGGTGCGCTCCACGATGGTGCTGGTGGCCGCGCTCTCCGCGGTCAACGCCTTCAAGGTGTTCTCCGAGGTCTATCTGATGGCCGGGGCGACCGGCGGCCCGGGCGGGGAGGACACCACGCTGGTGATGCTGGTCCAACAGGCCGGCACCGGCCTCAGCGGACGGGTCGGCTATGCCTCGGCGCTGTCGGTGGTGGTGTTCGTGCTGACGCTCGGGCTGATGCTGCTGGTGTTGCGCGCCGATCGCGGGGAGGACCGATGACGGGGCCGGACCGGCGCGGGCGACGGTGGGCCGGCGGGCCGCTGCTGGTCCGCTACCTGCTGCTGTTCGCGGTACTGGCGCTGACCGTCGGGCCGTTCCTGTGGCAGCTCTCGACGTCCCTCAAGGGCCCGGGCGAGGACATCTACCGTTATCCGCCGAGCCTGGTGCCGCACCATCCGACCCTCGCCAACTACGCCGCGGTGGCGCAGGTGGTCCCGGTCTGGGACTTCGCGCTGAACTCCGTCAAGGTCGCCGTCGCCAACGTGCTGACCAACTGCGCGGGCGCGGCGCTGGCCGGGTACGCACTGGCCCGGCTGCGGTTCCGCGGTCGGCGGGTCGCCGTGGTGGTCTTCATCATGGCGATGCTGGTCCCGGTCGAAAGCATCATGATCGCCCAGTTTTTGACGATGCGTCAGCTCCAGCTGAACAACACCCTGCTCGGGGTGGTACTGCCCGCCTGCATCGGCGCGATGAACGTGCTGCTGATGCGGAACGCCTTCGCTGCACTGCCGTACGAGGTCGAGGAGGCGGCGTTCGTGGACGGCGCCAACGCCTGGCAGCGGTTCGTCCGGATCGCGCTGCCGTCGGTCAAGGGCACCCTGGCGGTGGTCGCGGTCTTCGCGTTCATGGGGGCCTGGGACGACTTCCTGTGGCCGCTGATCGTGCTGAGCGACCAGTCGAAGTTCACCCTGACCGTCGGCCTGAACTACCTGCACGGCACCTTCGCGGACAACCAACGGCTGGTGGCGGCCGGCTCGGTGATCGCCGTCCTCCCGCTGATCGTGATGTTCGCCTGTCTCCAGCGTTATTTCTTCCGCGGCGTCGGTGAGGGCGCCGTCAAGGGCTGATCCCACACACCCGGAGGGACGGGACCACTCATGCCGGTACCCCACGAGCCGCGCCGGATCCGCTTCGGCGTCAACTACACGCCCAGTCAGGGGTGGTTCCACCACTGGTTGGACTTCGACCTGGACGCGGTGCGCGCGGACCTGGACGCGCTGGCCGCGCTCGGCCTGGACCACGTCCGGGTCTTCCCCCTGTGGCCGCTGTTCCAGCCCAACCGCACCCTGATCCGGCCGCGCGCCGTCGAACACCTGGTGCAGCTGGCCGACGCGGCGGCCGAGCGCGGGCTGGACGTGGCGGTGGACGGCCTCCAGGGCCATCTGTCCAGTTTCGACTTCCTGCCCTCCTGGACGCAGACGTGGCACCGCCGCAACCTCTTCACCGACCCGGAAGTGCTCGCCGGCCAGGAGGAGTACCTGCGGACCCTGGCCGCAGCGCTCGCCGACCGGCCCGGCTTCCTGGGGATGACCCTCGGCAACGAGGTCAACCAGTTCTCGGACGATCCGCACCCCGATCCGGACCGCATCACCGGCGCGCAGGCGGCGGCCTGGCTCACCCGGATGCTGGCCGCCTGCGAGCGGGGCGCGCCGGGCCGGGCGCATCTGCACGCCGCGTACGACGCCGCCTGGTACCAGGACGGCCATCCCTTCACCCCCGCGCACGCCGCCCGGTTCGGCGCGATGACGGCGGTGCACTCCTGGGTGTTCAACGGGACCGCGCAGCGGCACGGGCCGACCGGCGTCGCCACCGAGCAGCACGCCGCGTACCTCATCGAACTCTCCAAGGCGTGGGCACCGGACCCGCACCGTCCGGTGTGGCTCCAGGAGGTCGGCGCCCCCGCCCCGCACATCCCCGCGGACCGCGCGGCCCGCTTCACCACGGCGACCGTCACCAACGCCGCGGACTGCCCGGACCTCTGGGGCGTCACCTGGTGGTGTGCGCACGACGTCCCGCGGTCGCTCGCGGACTTCCCGGAGTTGGAGTACGGGCTGGGCCTGCTCACCGAGGACCGTACGGTCAAGCCGGTGGGGCGGGCCTTCGCCGAGCTGGCGGCGCACTGGCGGGACCGTCCGCACCGGCCGCCGGTGCGGTCCACCGCGCTGGTCGTCGACGCCGGTGACGCCGACGAGGCGCCCCACCGGTCGGTGTGCGCGCCCGGCGGCCCGGTCTTCGAAGCCTGGGCGGAACTGGCCGGACAAGGCGCCCGTCCGACCGTGGTTCTGGCCCAACTCGCATCCGATACAGCACATTTGACGTCCCGTGGGATCACTGAGGTGTGCAGGCCCCAGGAGGTGCTGCAGCGATGACCGCACTCCCCCGCCGCCGGGGGCCGGGCCGGTCGCCGACACGATGTTCCCGGACTTCCAGTGGACCGCGCGCACGCTCGCGGACCCGGGGCGCTTGGCGGATCAACTGGGCTGCAACCACCGGGAGTTGCGAGCCGGTGTCGATGTGGAGTCGGCGGACCGGGACACCCCGGTGGACTGGAACGCCATCGCGCCGACCGGCCGCGACCCCGCCGTCGACGAACTGTTCACCCCCTCCGCACCGGCCACCGTCCGGCACCCATGGTGACCCCGGTCAGCCGTCCCCGCACCCCGTCTCCCCGATCTCTGGAGCCGTAAGCCATGCATGACGATCGCGCGCTGGTCGAAGCCCGTCTCAAGCGGGTCCTCAACGAACGCATCCGGCCCGCCCTGTACCCGGAGTCGGTGCCGCTGGAGGTGGCGGCCTGGGTCGCGCCGGGCATGGGGGACTCCCCTGTTCGAGCGGAGTCGAAAGCGTGGGGAACGGTGCCGGTGGCCGAGGGGCTGGCCGCCGCACACACCCCGGTCGCGGTGGGGGATGCCTGGGGCGCGCCGTGGGCGACGACGTGGTTCCGGGTGCGCGGCACGGTGCCGGCGGCGTGGGCGGGACGCACCGTGGAGGCGGTGCTGGACCTGGGGTTCGACGAGCGGATGCCGGGGTTCCAGTGCGAGGCGCTGGTGTACCTGCCGGACGGGACGCCGGTGAAGGGCCTCAACCCGCGGAACCAGTGGGTGCGGATGGGGGCGCCGGTGCGGGGCGGTGAGCGGGTCGAGTGGCACCTGGAGGCCGCGTCCAACCCGGTCATCCTCGACGTCCCTCCGTTCCAACCGACGGCATTGGGCGACCCGGAGACCGCGGGCAGTGAGCCGCAGTACCGGCTGGGCCGGATGGACCTGGCGGTGTTCGACACCGAGGTGTGGGAACTGGTCCAGGACCTGGAGGTGCTGGGTGAACTGATGGTGGAGCTGCCGGTGGACAGCCCGCGGCGCTGGGAGGTGCTGCGGGCGGTGGGGCGGGCGCTGGACGCGGTCGACCTCCAGGCGGTGAACGGGACGGCCGCGGCGGCGCGGCGGCATCTGAGCGGGGTGCTGGCGGCGCCGGCGGCGGCGTCCGCGCACCGGATCAGTGCGGTGGGGCACGCGCACATCGACTCGGCGTGGCTGTGGCCGCTGCGCGAGACGGTCCGCAAGGTGGCCCGGACGACGGCGAACATGACGGCGCTGTTGGCCGACGAGCCGGAGTTCGTCTACACCATGTCGCAGGCGCAGCAGTACGCCTGGATCAAGGAGCACCGGCCCGAGGTCTACGCGAAGGTCAAGGAGGCCGTCGCGGCGGGCCGGTTCGTCCCGGCGGGCGGGATGTGGGTGGAGTCGGACACCAACATGCCCGGCTCGGAGGCGATGGCCCGTCAGTTCGTGTACGGCAAGCGGTTCTTCCTGGAGGAGTTCGGGGTCGAGAACGACGAGGCGTGGCTGCCCGACACCTTCGGCTTCGCGGCGGGCCTGCCGCAGATCATCAGGGCGGCCGGGGCGAAGTGGCTGCTGACGCAGAAGATCTCCTGGAGCCAGGTGAACTCCTTCCCGCACCACACCTTCCGCTGGGAGGGCATCGACGGCACCCGGATCTTCACCCACTTCCCGCCGGTGGACACCTACAACTGCCAGCTGTCCGGCGCCGAACTCGCCCACGCGGCACGGAACTTCAAGGAGAAGGGCACCGCCCGGCACTCCCTGGCGCCGACCGGCTGGGGCGACGGCGGCGGGGGCACCACCCGCGAGATGATCGCCAAGGCCCGCCGGCTGCGGAACCTGGACGGCTCGCCGGTGGTGCGGTGGGAGAAGCCCGCCGACTTCTTCGCCCGGGCCCAGGCCGAGTATCCCGACGCCCCGGTGTGGGTGGGTGAGCTCTACCTCGAACTGCACCGCGGGACACTCACCAGCCAGGCCCGCACCAAACGCGGCAACCGCCGCAGCGAACACCTGCTGCGGGAGGCCGAACTGTGGTCGGCGACCGCCGCCGTCACCACGGGATTCCCTTACCCCTACGCGGAGTTGGACCGGATCTGGAAGACGGTCCTGCTGCACCAGTTCCACGACATCCTGCCCGGCTCCTCCATCGCCTGGGTGCACCGCGAGGCGGAGCGGACCTACGCCGCGGTCGCCGCCGAACTGGAGGAGCTGATCGGCGCCGCGCTGGCGGCGCTGACCGGCGGCGGCGACCGGCGACTGGTGGCGAACTCCGCGCCGCACGCCCGGGCCGGGGTGGCGGCGGGCGCGGTGGCCCCACCGGCGACGGTGGGCGACCCGGTGACCGCCGGGCCGCGCCCCGGCGGAGGATTCGTCCTCCGGCACGACCTGCTCCGGATCGAGATCGACGGCCGCGGCCTGGTCGTCTCCGCGTACGACACCGCCGCCGGGCGGGAGACCGTGGCCCCGGGCGCGGCGGCGAACCTGCTCCAGATCCATCCGGACTTCCCCAACATGTGGGATGCCTGGGACGTGGACGCCTTCTACCGCGAGGTGGTCACCGATCTGACCGACGCGGACGAGGTCGTGCTCGCCGAGGCGGCGCCGGAGGCCGCGACGGTCCGCGTGGTGCGGCGGTTCGGCGGCTCACGGGTGGTCCAGACCCTGACGCTGGCGCGCGGGCAGCGGCGGCTGGACATCGACACCGAGGTGGACTGGCACGAGACCGAGAAGTTCCTCAAGGCCGCGTTCCCACTGGACCTGCACGCCGAGCGGTACGCGGCGGAGACCCAGTTCGGGCACCTGTACCGGCCGACACACACCAACACCAGTTGGGAGGCGGCGAAGTTCGAGGCGTGTGCGCACCGGTTCGTGCACGCCGGGGAGCCGGACTGGGGCGTGGCGCTGGTGAACGACGCGACGTACGGGCACGACGTCACCCGTACCGTGCGGGAGGGCGGGCCCGAGGGTGAGCGGGGCACCACCACGACCGTCCGCCTGTCCCTGCTGCGCGCCCCGCGCTTCCCCGACCCGGAGACGGATCAGGGCATCCACCGCTTCCGGTACGCGCTGGTGCCGGGCGCGACCCTCGGGGACGCGGTGCGCGAGGGACACCGGATCAATCTGCCGGAGCGGGCGGTGACCGGGTCCGTTGCGGTGCCGCCGCTGATCGCGGTGGACGACGACGCGGTGGTGGTCACCGCGGTCAAGCTGGCCGACGACCACAGCGGCGATGTGGTGGTGCGGCTGCACGAGGCCCGCGGCGGACGCGCCCGGGCCGCCCTGACCTGCGGTTTCGCACTGGCTGGGGCGGTCATCACCGACCTGCTGGAGCGCCCCGCCGAGGACGGTCCGGCCCTGGAGCGGCAGGGCGACACGGTGCGGATGGCGCTGCGGCCGTTCCAGATCGTGACGCTGCGGCTACGCCGGGCGGCGGGAGCGCACCCGGCCGGCTGACCGGGCGGCCGGGGCCGGGGCCAGGGCGGGGCGGCTCAGCCCGGGTCGGCGGACGGTGTGCGGGCATCCCGGCAGGTGTCCCGACGGGCCGCCTGCCGCCGGTCCCGGCCGGCGCCGCGCCCGCGGCCCCCGCGCCGCGGACCGGGTCCGGGCGCGGCCTCCCCGCCGGGATCCCGGCGGGGATCCAGCCCGAGCATGTCCATCAGCAACGACAGGTCCTCCGCGTCCCGAGCACGGCCGGCCAGCGCCCTCCTGGCGAGCCGTCGCTCGTGCGCACCGGGCACGGCACGGGAGGCGGTGTCATCGGCACTGCGCTGTTCATCGGTCACCGCTGCATTCTCGGCCGGACCGGGTCGGACTGCCCGTCGAACGGGCCGATGGGCGCAGGACGGAACCATCCGCGGTCGAATTCCCTCTTTATGGTCACTTGCACTTGATCGTCATGGTCACTCGCATGTGATCGACCAGTAGCGGAGTCACCGTTGAAACACCCTTACGCCCGCGCGCTCACGGCCGTCCTCGTCGCGTCCTGCGCCCTGCTCGCCGGCTGCTCGGAGAACGGCAAGCCGGTCGACTTCAACGCGGGCGCGCCGGGGAGCGCGTCCACCCCGGTCAAGCCGGTGGACCAGGACACCCGCATGCCCACCGGCCCGAAGAGCGAGTTCCGGATCACCCGCACCTTGGACGACGGCACGCACATAGCCCGGACCACGCTGAAGGGCGCGAAGTCCGGGGTCACCGGCAGCGTCTGGGTGTGGGCCCCGAAGGAATACCAGGATCCCAAATACGCCAAGAGCGGATTTCCGGTGCTGATAGCCCTGCCGGGCGGCCTGGGCAGCCCGAAGGACAAGGACGGGGTGACCAATTACTGGGTCGGCGGCGACATAAAGCTCCAGGAGAACCTCACGCAGTGGACCGCGGAGGGCAAGAGCCTGCCGTTCGTCGTGGTGATGCCGATGCTCAATCCGGACACCCGCTATCACGACGGCAGCGACATACCCGGTCAGCAGAAGATGGGGACCTGGCTGACCGATGACGTCGTCGATCTGGTCAAGGCCAATTTCCGTACCTTCCAGTCCCGGGATGGCTGGGCTTTCATGGGGTCGTCCTCGGGCGGTTTCGCGGGTGTGAAGTCGGTGCTGAAGCATCCGGAGAAGTTCAAGGCGGCGATAGCCAGCGGCCCGGACATCGTGCCGGATTCCCCGATGTGGGCCGGCCACCAGAAGGAGAAGGACGCCAACAACCCGGAAAAGCTCGCGACGGGCCTGCTGAAAAAGGGCGGACCGGACGTCTATCTCGCATTCCAGGCCGGCAGCAAGGAAGGCGCCGCGGTGGTCAATCCCATCCGCCGGTTCCGGGAGAAGTACAGCAAGGGTCCGATCCACACCGCGCTCCAGATGATTCCCGGTGGCCGACACAATGCCTGGGATTACCAGAAGGGCATGGCGGAGAGCTCCATGAAATTCATCAGCGACCAGCTGAAGGCCCCGATTCCCAGCGGCTCCTGATGCAGATCGTCCGTTCGGGGGAGATGCTGGTGTCGAGGGGGCCATGTTGAGGAGGGCGATCCATGTCTGTGCTGGACAAGCTCAAGGAACTGCTCAAGGGCCACGAAGACCAGGCGGGTAAGGGCATCGACAAGGCCGGTGACTACGTCGACGAACGGACCCAGGGGAAGTACCAGAGCCAGGTCGACACCGCGCAGGACAAGCTCAAGGAGCAAATGGGCGGGACGGACCGGGACACGGACCGGCCGCCGCAGTGACGCCGCAGTAATTCCGCGCTCGCCCCGGGACAGGGACGGGGCCCGGGATTAGGCTGAACGGATGATCACCACGTCCGCCCGGCTCACCCCTGACGTCCTGATGCGCCCCGCCGAGCTGGCGGACGCCGCCGGATTCTCCCGGGCCTACCTGCGCAGCCTCGACCACCTCCGGCACACCGAGCCGCACCGCGCGGACGGGTACTACACCCCCGCCGGTCAGGCGGATCGGCTGCGGGAGCAGTTGGCGGAGCGGGACGCCGGACGGGTGATGCCCTGGGTCCTGGTCCGCGAGGCGGACGGCGGATCCGAGGAGTCCGGGGAGCCGGACGTGGTCGGCGCGATCACCCTGTCCCAGATCACCTACGGCCCGCTGCGCAGCGCCAGCGTCGGCTACTGGATCGACGCCGGCCATCTGCGCCGCGGGCTGGCCGCCGCCGCACTGCGGGCGGTGTGCGAGGCGGCCGACCGGGAGCTGGGCCTGCACCGGGTGGAGGCCGGGACGCTGGTGGACAACACCGCCTCGCAGCGGGTCCTGACCGGCTGCGGCTTCACCCCGTACGGCACCGCGGAGAAGTACCTGCACATCAACGGCGCCTGGCGGGACCACCGGCTGTTCCAGAAGATCCTCAACGATCGCCACCCGTAGCACCCGTATGCGGGTCGCGTCGTACGGCGGCGGCCCCCCCCCCCACCGGGGGGTGGGGGGGCGGCGCCCGGCGTGGGGGGGGGGGGGGGGGTGGTGGGGGGGGGGGGGGGGGGGGGGGGGGGCCAGCTGGGGTGAGTCAGTCAGCTGTTGTTGGTGTGCCCGTGTCTGTGTCTGTGTT
>NZ_JBHVQS010000033.1:0-18051 GCF_042886435.1 Streptomyces sp. NPDC058000 | reverse complement strand
GCCCCCTGCACGGGGGCGGGCGCCGTCCGGTGCGGCCGGGGCCGCGCTCACGAGGAGGTCAGCACCCGGATCTTCTCCGCCTGCGGGCCCTTCTGGCCCTGGGTGACCTCGAAGCTGACCTTCTGGCCCTCCAGCAACTCGCGGTAGCCGGTGGCGTCGATGTTGGAGTAGTGCGCGAAGACGTCGGCGCCGCCGTCGTCCTGCGCGATGAAGCCGAAGCCCTTTTCCGAGTTGAACCACTTCACCGTGCCCGAAGCCATGTTGCGTCTCCTTCGCTCTATGGGCTCGAATCGGCTCCCGCACCGCGCGGAATCCGGAGGTGATCGCCCTGGCCCGGAGACGTACCGGACAGCAAGAACGCCCGTGAATGCGACACGGGCGCCCGGCACTTCGGAACCACGACAGCTGATCAGGACGCTACACCGACCGGGCCCACCAGTCACCACAAATCATGGCAAACGCGTCATCCTTCACCGGGCAAGGCCACACCGCGTCCTCCGGATCCCCGGCCGATCGGACGGATGTGCGAGGCCGAGGAGGGGCCGTCAGGAGGTCGGTCCGCCGTCCTCCGGACCGACCGGCTGCCGCCGGCGCCACCACAGCGCGGTGCCGAGTCCGGCCAGTGCGATCACTCCGGCGGCGGAGAAGGACCACAGGACCAGGTCGTCCGTGCGGCCGCCCGCTCGGGCCGCCGATGCCTGGTGCAGCGCGGTGACGGGGGCCCGGTGGGCGGCCTGCGCCGTCCCGGGGTCCTTCGGGTCGGGGGCCGGGGCGGGCAGCGTGCCGACCGCCGCCGCCCGGGGCGCCGCGGCGAACCCCCAGTCCAGCAGGGCACGGGCCTCCTCGTAGACCGCGTTCTCGGCGCCGGACTGCGGATTCATCGCGGTGACCAGCAGCGTCCGGTGGCCGCGCCGGGCGGCGGCGATGAGGGTGTTCCCGGCGTGGCTGGTGTAGCCGTTCTTCACCCCGATCAGGCCGTCGTAGGGGGCCACCCCGTGCGAGCCGACCAGGAGCCGGTTGGTGTTCTGGATGCCGGACGCGTCGGGGCCGCCGTCCTCAGGGAAGCGGGCGGTCTTCGTGGCGGCGAAGTGGGCGAAGTCCCGGTTGGTCAGCCCGGCCTGACCGAAGAGGGAGAGGTCGTAGGCGGAGGAGAACTGGCCCGGCGTGTCGAAGCCGTCGGCGGATTCGACGGTGGTGTCGCGGGCGCCCAGCCGCTCCGCGGTCGCCTGCATGTCGTCGATGGTCCTGCCCCAGCCGCCGTTCATGGCGGCGAGGGCGTGCACCGCGTCGCTGCCGGAGCTGAGGAAGACGCCGTGCCACAGGTCGGCGACGCGGTACGGCACGTCCTCCTTGACGCCGGCGAGCGAACTGCCGGCCTCGATGCCGGCCAGGTCCGCGGAGGAGACCGTACGCACCGTCCCCTGGGCGAACCTCGGCAGCACCGTCAGCGCGAACAGCGTCTTGAGGGTGCTGGCCGGCGGCAGCGGCCGGTGGGCGTCCTTGGCCGCGAGGATCCGGTGGCTGTCCAGGTCCGTGACGACCCAGGACAGGGCCGACACCCGGGGTGGCTCGGGGACTCCCGGCCTCGGCAGGAACTGCACTCCGCGCTCGTCCAGCAGGTTCTCGGCCGGGGCCGGCGGGGCGCCGCGCAGGTCGTCGACGCCGTTGGGGCCGTCGGCGACCGCCGGGCCGCACAGGGCCAGCAGGCTCGCGGTACAGACGGCCGCTGCGGTCAGGGCTCTGACGGGGTACCAGGTCGCTGTCGACATGTGGCCACGCTAAGAACGCCGCGGGCCGCGCGCCGGTTGGCCTACTCCATACGGTTCCCGGCCGCGACGGACGGCGGGCGGGCCGCTCCTCCGTCCGGGCCCGGGCGCCGCTCCCCCGCCTGCCCCTACGCGGGCCGCCGGTCGCCGCGCGGCACCGGGCGGGCCCGTTCGGGACCGAGCAGCGGGGCGTGCAGATCGCCGTAGCGCTCGCGGCGCCCGGCGATCTCGTCGAAGAGGAAGGTGAGTTGGCCCGGTTCGGCGCAGGCGGCGACCTCGTCCCAGGTGACCGGGGTGGAGACGGTCGGCAGGGGGCGGGCCCGCAGGGTGTAGGCGGTCGCGGTGGTCTTGGCGGCGGCGTTCTGCGAGAAGTCGAGGAAGACCTTGCCCGGCCGCAGCGCCCGGGTCATCTTGTGCGTGACGAGGTCTCCGAGGGCGGCACCGGCCTCGACGGCGAGCGTCCGGGCGTAGGCGGTGGTGCGGTCGGCGGGGGTCGGCTCGATGGGCACGAGGAGGTGCAGGCCCTTTGAGCCGCTGGTCTTGGCGTAGGCGTCGAGACCGTCGGCGGCCAGCCGGTCGCGCAGCCACCGGGCGGCGGCGCAGCACTCCACGATGGTGGCGGGTGCGCCCGGATCCAGGTCGAAGACCAGCCGGTCGGCCACGCCCGGCGCGTCGCAGGTCCACTGCGGGGTGTGCAGTTCGACGACGAGGTTGGCGGCCCAGACCAGTGAGGCGAGGTCCTGGAGGAGCACCTGCCGGGCCGGCCCCGACCTCGAATGGGGGACCTCGCAGCTCTTCACCCAGGAGGGGGCGCCGGGCGGCACGTTCTTGGTGAAGAAGCACTGGCCGTCCGGCCCGTCGGGGTAGCGGAGGAAGGACACCGGACGGTCGTGGAGATGCGGGAGCAGCGCGTCCGCGGTGGTGGTGCAGTAGTGCAGCACCTCACCCTTGGTGGTGCCGGTCTCGGGATAGAGGACCTTGTCCAGGTTCGTCAGCGAGAGGCGCCGCCCCTCCACGACGGTGATCGGCGACATACCATGGAGAATCCCACATGAGGTGCAGATCATGCGATCTATCTGGAACGGGTCCATATCGTTCGGCCTGGTCGCCATCCCGGTGAAGACCTACAGCGCCACCGACCGCACCTCGTCGGTCTCCTTCGTCCGCATCCACGACAAGGACGGCGCCCCGATCCAGTACCGCAAGATCTGCGAACTGGACGGCCAGGAGGTGCCGAACGAGGAGGTGGGCAAGGGGTATCAGCCGCCCGGCGACGACACGGTCGTACCGATCACCGACGAGGACCTGTCCCGGCTGCCGATGCCGACCGCCAAGACGCTGTCGATCCTCTCCTTCGTGGACCCCGCCGAGATCGACCCGCTCCAGCTGGACAAGGCGTACTACCTCGGCCCCAACGGGACCTCCGCCGTCAAGCCGTACGCCCTGCTGCGGGAGGCGCTGGAGCACCACCGGAAGGTCGCGATCGGCAAGGTGGCGATGCGCGGCCGGGAGACCCTGGCCATGCTGCGGGCGTACGACGGGGCGCTGCTGATGCACACCCTGCTCTGGCCGGACCAGATCCGCTCCGCGGACGGCATCGCACCGGAGGCCGTCAAGGTCCGCGAGAACGAGATGACGCTGGCCGAGACGCTGATGGATTCGCTGGGCGCGCTGGACCCGGCCGATCTCCACGACGACTACCGCGAGGCGGTGGAGGAACTCGTCGCCGCCAAACTGGAGGGCGGAGCCCCGGCCACCCCCGACACCTCCGCCACCTCCGGCGCCCGGGTCATCGACCTGACGGCGGCGCTGGAGAAGAGCGTACGGGCCGCCCGCGGCGGCTTGCCGGGCGCCGACGAGGAAGGCGCACAGGACGCCTCGGTCACCCCGATCCGGGGCCGCGGCCCGGCCGGCAAGAAGTCCGCCGCGAAGAAGCCCCCCGCACGGACGGCGGCCCCCGGGAAGGGCAGCGCCGGCACGACCGCGGGCAGCCGAACCGCCGCGAAGAAGACCGGTGCCGGCAAGACCAGCGCCGGCAAGTCGGGTACCAGCAGGTCGGATACGGGTGCGTCCCCCGCCGCGAAGACCGCGGCGGACCGGAGCACGACAGGGAAGACCACGACCAAGAAGCAGCCCCGGACCAAGCGCACGACGAAGTCCACCGCGTCCTAGTACTGCGACCAGGGCTGGCCGACCCTGCTCCACCGGACCGGCCCTAACGCCCCTCGACGCAGGCCGTTGGCTTCCCCGCCCGGCCGGGCCGGCCGTTCCTCTAGAGTCGCAGCATGGCTTCAGACGAGGGGACGACCACCACCCGGGTCGACAGCTGGATCTGGTCGGTGCGGCTCACCAAGACGCGCTCGATGGCCGCGGCGGCCTGTCGGGCCGGACATGTGCGCGTCAACGGCGAGCGGGTGAAGCCTGCCCACGGCGTGCGGTCCGGCGACGAGGTGCGGCTGCGGCAGGCCGGCCGGGAACGCATCGTGGTGGTGACCCGACTGGTGCGCAAGCGCGTGGGCGCCCCGGTAGCCGTCGAGTGCTACGTCGACAACAGCCCGCCGGTGCCGCCGCGCGAGGAGGTCCCGATCATCGCCGTCCGGGACCGCGGCGCGGGCCGGCCCACCAAACGCGACCGCCGCGAAATGGACCAACTGCGCGGCCGGCTCGGCGCCGGCCCGGAGTCCGACCACCAGCCCTGAGCGCCCAACTCATTCGCCTAGGCCCCGTCGTCGGGCAGCGCGTCCACGTAGACCCAGCGGCCGTCCTCACGGACGAAGCGGCTGTGCTCGTCCTGGCTGCCGGCGTGGCCGCGCACCGTGTAGTGCGCGCGGAAGGCGACCGTGCCCTCGGTGTGGAAGGCGCTGCCGCCGGTCGCGGCGAGGATCTCCAGACCGGTCCAGTGCTGCACGGGGTCGAGTTCGAGGGCGGCCGGGCGGGTCGTCGAGTGCCAACTGCGCAGCAGATAGGCGGTGTCGCCGACGGCGAAGGCGCTGTAGCGGGAGCGCATCAGCCGCTCGGCCGTCGGGGCGGCGGTGCGCCCCTGGTGGAAGGGGGCACAGCACTCCCCGTAGGACGCCTCGCGGCCGCACGGGCAGGGCGAGTTCTCGGTGATCGCGACGGGTGCGGGCGGCTGCTGCCGGGTCCGCTGCTTCGAGGATTTCGACGACTTCCTGGGCTTTGACACGCCATGATTGTGCCGGGTCGGGCGGGGTGGATCCGCGGCGGGCGGGGTGTGGGCCGGGCAGGATCTCACGAGGGCTGGACCGTTTGAGGGATTTCCCTGATAAATCCGCCATTTGCATCTTTTCTTGGCTTGATACCGGCCGTGAGGCTGGAAGAACTCACAGTGACCGTCCCCGCACCCAGGAGAGAACCCTCATGATTCTGTCCATTTCCGGCGTCGTCCTGCTCGGTGTCATCGTCTTCCTCTTCTTCCGCAAGGACGGCCTCAAGTTGTCCCACGCCCTGATCTGCGCACTCTTCGGGTTCTACCTCGCCGGCTCGGCCATCGCGCCCAGCATCAAGGCCGGCGGGGCGAGCCTGGCCAGCCTCCTCGGCGGGATCAAGCTCTAGGTCCCGCGCGGCGCCGCTCCCACCGCCCGTTCGGGCCCGTCCGTCCCGTCCGGGCGGCGGCGCGTGAGACCCGCCCCGGCTCGCCGCCCACGCCGAGCCGGCCCGCCGTCCGTACGAGCACCAGGAGAGAAGCTGTGGCCCGGCGCCCCCTGCCCCGCATCCTCACCGGCAACGCCCTGACCAGCAGTGCCCCGATCGTCCGCGGCCGCGAACTGGCGCGGACCGCGGCCGACGGCGCGACCGATGTGCTCCACCCGCTGATCACCGTCAGTCGGGGCCTGCGCCGGCTGGCGGTGGCCGGACGGGGACGTTGGGCCGCCACCCCCAAGGAGCAGCGGGGGCCGCTGTGTTTCGTGGCCGCGGGGGCGGTACTGATGGTGGCGCTGGTGCCGTACGGTCCACTGCTCACGGTGATCGCGGTGACGGCGGTGGCGGCCTGGGTGGGCCGGGACCGGACGCCGGTGGCGGAGGACACCGGCCCGAGCGAGGCGGAGACCGAGCGACTTCAGGCCCTCTACGAGGCGCTGGTGCCGCACTTCTCCGCCGAGGGCGACCCCAGCCCCCTCTACGCCCATGACGGCGACTGGCAGCGGGCGTTCACCGAGTACGCCTTCGACGAGGACGGGCGGCCGGCGCGGCTGCATCTGAAGTACCCGGCGTACTTCCCCGACGGTGACGACCGGTCCCGGGTCGGCATCGAGCAGCTGTTGCACGCCAAGTCCGGCCGCGGCCGGGAGTGCCGCTTCGACTGGGACGAGGAGGCCAACCAGCTGGTGATGACGGCGCTCGGGCCGCTGCCGGCGGACATCGCGGCGCAGCGCTTCGTGACGTCCCCGGGGGAGACGGTGCTCGGCTTCACCGACGCCGATTCCGTGCAGCGGACGCTACCGGTGTTCTGCGGGGGCACGACGCGGGACGTGCCCCCGGTGGTGTGGCGCACCGGCCGACGGTCCACCGAACCGCATCTGCTGGCGCTGGGGCAGTCGGGCGCCGGCGTGACGACGCTGCTGCGCTCGATCGCGCTCCAGGCGCTACAGCACGGCGACGTGCTGGTGATCGACGGTGGCGGCAGCGGTGAGTTCGGGTGCCTGGCGGGGCGGCGCGGGGTGCTGGCCGTGGAGAGCGGGCTGGCCGGCGCGTCGGCGGCGCTGGAGTGGGCGACGCACGAGACCGAGCGGCGGCTGGTCGCCGCCAACCGGGCACAGCAGGCCGGGCAGCCCGCGCCGGCGGACACCCGGCGCCCGCTGTGGATCATCGCGGACCGTCTGACGGCGCTGTCCCATCTGGCGGCGGTGGAGGGCCGGGACGACCCGCAGCGGCTGCTCCAGGTCCCGCTGCGGCATGGCCGGGCGGCCCAGGTGACGGTGGTGGCGGCCGACCAGTTCGAGACCGCCGAGCTGCTGAGCGACCCGGTACGGAGCCACGCCAAGGCGCGGATCGTGCTCGGACCGGCCACCGCCGAGGAGGTGCGGGCGGTGCTGGGGGTGCCGGCGCACACCACGCCGCTCGCGCAGGTCCCACCGGGCCGCGGCTACGCCCGGCTCGGCGCCGGCCCCGTCCTCCGGCTCCAGGTACCGGCCACCCCCGACCCGTACGACGAGGCCACCGGCGAGGCGCACCGGCGGGCCGTCCTGGCACTGCTCCCGGAACGGACCGTTCCGGGAGATGCCGTGGAAGCAGCCGCCACCGCACCCCGGCCGGTGTCCTTCGCGAAGCGCGGCGCCGCGGCACCGGCGGGCGGCCGGAACCCCGACGCCCCCGACACGACCTGACACCACGTCACTTCACAGACGTACCGGAGCCCGCTCCCCCACCACGAACCGGGCCGGCCGGACAACCGGCTGGCGCCGATTCAGGCGACGAACGCCTGCGGCGGCTCCGCCTCCACCGACACTCCGGTCGCCACCAGCCGCGCCGCCCTCGCCAGCCGCACCGCGGCCTCGTCGGCGACCGCGCCGCTGACCGTGAACGGCAGCCGCACAAAACCCTCGAAGGCACCATCCACGCCGAACCGCGGCCCCGACGGCACCCGAACCCCCAGCCGCTCCCCCGCCTCCGCGATCCGGGAGCCGGACAGCCCGCCGGTCCGGGCCCAGAGCGTCAGGCCGCCGCGCGGGACGCTGAACTCCCAGTCGGGCAGGTGCCGGTGGAGGGCCTCGACGATCGCGTCGCGGTTCTCCCGGGCCTGCGCACGGCGGATCCGGACGGCCTCCTCCCAACCGCCGCTCTCCAGGAGGGAGGCGATGGCGAGCTGTTCGAGGACGGGCGAGCCGAGGTCCGAGTAGGCGCGGGCGGCGACCAGGCTGCGGATGATGTCGGGCGCGGCCCGCACCCAGCCGATCCGCATCCCGGCCCAGAACGCCTTGCTGGCCGAGCCGACGGTGATCACGGCGCTGCCGGCGGGGTCGAAC
Organism: Streptomyces sp. NPDC058000; assembly: GCF_042886435.1. Classification (NCBI taxonomy): domain Bacteria; kingdom Bacillati; phylum Actinomycetota; class Actinomycetes; order Kitasatosporales; family Streptomycetaceae; genus Streptomyces; species Streptomyces sp. NPDC058000. Next base: position 10,301 of record NZ_JBHVQS010000033.1, on the reverse strand, counting down.
GCACAGACCGGGCGGGGCAGTTCGGTGTCCGGGTCGAGGACGATCTCGGTCATGGTCTCGTCAACGACGAGCAGCGTGCCGGCCGAGCGCGCGGCGTCCACGAGCCGGCGGCGCTGGTCCTCGGTGGCGAGGCTGCCGGTGGGGTTGTGGAAGTCGGCGACGACGTAGGCCATCCGCGGTGCGGCGTCGCGCATGACCTGGCGCCAGACCGGGACGTCCCAGCCCGCCAGCCGCTCGCCGAGGGCGACCGGGACGAGTCGGGCGCCGGCGTCGCGCATCAGCTGGAGGATGTTGGCGTACGAGGGCGAGTCGACGGCCACCCGTTCGCCGGGGCTGGTACACAGCCGACAGATCGCGGCGACGGCGCCCATCGCGCCGGTGGTGACCATGATCTGTTCGGGCATGGTGGGGATGCCGCGGGCGGTGTAGCGGTCGGCGAGGGCCTGGCGCAGTGTGGGCAGGCCGGCCGGGTAGTCGCCGTGGGTGTGGGCGTAGAGCGGCAGGTCGGCCATGGCGCCCTGGACGGCGCGGGTGAGCCACGGCTCGGGGGCCGGCAGGGCGGCGCATCCGAGGTCGATCATCGAGCCGGCGGCCTCCGGCGGGAGCGGTTCCAGGCCGCGGGTGGGCAGCGGGTTGCCCGCCGGGACGGCGGTCCAGCTGCCCGAGCCGCGCCGGGACTCCAGGAACCCTTCGGCGCGCAGCGCCTCGTAGGCCGCGGCGACGGTGGTGCGGCTGACGCCGAAGGCGGCGGCCAGCTCGCGTTCGGCGGGGAGTCGGGCGGCGACCGGTACCCGGCCTTCGAGGACGAGCCGTCGGACGCCGTCGGCGAGGTTGCGGTAGGCGGGCAACTTCCGCCCGTTGGCGGTGAGTTCGGCGGCCCGCGGGTCCTGCGACCGGAGCAGCCGGGCGAGTTGGGGCGCGCCCACCGCAGAAGTCCACTGTGCCATGAAGATCAGTCCACCTTCCGCAGATTGGCTCTACATCCGGAGACCGGACATGCCACATGGTGACACGCACCAGTCCAATCTTGCCAGGAGGGGAAAGAGTCATGTCCATCACCCAGGGGTCCGGCACCATGCGGTCACACCTGCCACGCCGGCTCGTGCAGCTCTACGCGGGGCTGGTGCTGTACGGCCTGAGCATGGGCCTGATGGTCCGCGCCGGACTGGGCCTGGAGCCGTGGAGCGTGCTGAACCAGGGCATAGCGCGGCACACCGGACTGTCGATCGGCACCGTCACGATCGTCGCCGGGGCGCTGATCCTGCTGCTGTGGATCCCGCTGCGGCAGCGCCCGGGCCTGGGCACGGTCTCGAACGTGGTGATCCTGGGGCTCGTCATGGACGCGACACTGGCCCTGGTCCCCACGGTGGACCCGTTGGCGGTCCGCATCCCGCTGCTGGTGGCCGCGGTCGTCCTCAATGGCGCCGCGACCGGCCTGTACATCACGGCACGGTTCGGTGCGGGGCCGCGCGACGGGCTGATGACCGGGTTGCAGCGGCGCACCGGTCGCCCGGTCCGGCTGGTGCGGACCTGCATCGAGGTGACCGTCCTCGCCGTGGGCTTCGCGCTCGGCGGCTCCCTCGGCGTCGGCACGGTGGTCTACGCCCTGGCCATCGGGCCGCTGGCGCAGTTCTTCCTCCGCCGGTTCGCGATCAAGGGGCTGCCGGAGCGGCCGTCCACCGTGGTGGCCCGCTCCCCCGAGCGGTCACCGGAGCGCGCGATACTGCCGGAGTGACCCCTGCGATACGCCTCCGCCACCCCTACCTCGACCATCCCGGCCCGCTCCCCTTCGCCCACCGGGGCGGAGCCGCGGACGGCCTGGAGAACACCGCCACCGCCTTCCGCCGCGCGGTGGACCTCGGCTACCGCTATCTGGAGACCGACGTCCACGCCACGTCGGACGGCGCACTGGTCGCCTTCCACGACGCGACCCTGGACCGGGTCACCGATTCCCAGGGCGCCATCGCCGCCCTCCCCTGGCGGGCGGTCCGCCGGGCCCGGGTCGCCGGCCGGGAGCCGCTGCCGCTGTTCGAGGAGCTCCTGGAGGAGTTCCCCGGGGCCCGCTGGAACGTCGACCTGAAGGCGGAGAGCGCGCTGGAGCCGCTGCTGGCCCTGCTGCGCCGCACCGGCGCCTGGGACCGAGTGTGCGTCGGCTCGTTCTCCGAGGACCGGGTGGCCCGGGCACAACGCCTGGCCGGCGGCCGGATGGCCAGCTCGCTGGGCACCCGCGGAGTGGCCGGCCTGCGGCTCCGCTCGTACGGGCGCGGGGCGCTGCCGCTGGACCGGCTGCTGGGCGCGGCGGTGCGGCGCAGTGCGGTCTGCGTCCAGGTCCCCGAGCGGCAGTCCGGACTCCGCGTCGTCGATCCGCTGTTCCTGCGCGCCGCACACGCACTGGGCATGCAGGTCCACGTCTGGACGATCAATGACGCGGATCGGATGAGAGCCCTGCTGGATCTCGGCGTGGACGGCATCATGACCGATCACATCGAGACGCTGCGCACGGTGCTGACCGAGCGGGGATGCTGGGCCTAGGGATTTCGGGGTCCGTCCCGGCTCCGAGCGTATGGCGGAACTCCACCGGACTACCCCGCGGTTGTGTGAGCACGGCCGGGTGTCTGGCCCTGGTCGGCGGGTCGCCCCTCGATGAGCGTGGCCACGCCGTCCAGCATGGAGTTGAGGCCGATCTCGAACAGCGCATCGAGGTCCAGGTCGTAGCCGGATTCTCCGACGGCTTGGATGACCCGGGTGAACGTCGGGTAGCGGCCGGACGCGGTGATTGCTGCAAGGGCGGGTGCCTGGGCGTCGAGCCACTGGTCTTCCGACAGGCCCGTGATGCTTGCGGCGTGGGCTTCTCGTTCCAGTTGGACCGCAATGCCCTGTACGTGGCTGTAGAGCAGCGCGTTGAAGTTGAGCATGGCCGTCGGGTCGAGGCCGTGACCGTCAAGTGCCGTCAGCATCCACTCGGAGTAGGCCATCAGGTTGGGCAGTATCAAGGGACGGGTGAGCGGGCCGATCTGGGCCAGCCAGGGATGAGCGCGGTGCAGCGCCCAGAGCGACCGGGCTCCCGACTCCAGCCGGGCCCTCCAGTGGGCAGGCGTTTCATGGGGAAGGTGGAGCTCTCCGAAAACCGCGTCGGCCATGAGGAGCACGAGGTCGTCCTTGCTGTTCACATAGCGGTAGGGCGACATGGTGGCTGCGTTCAGACGTGCCGCGACACTCCGCATGGAGACAGCGGTCAGCCCTTCGGCGTCGGCGATCTCGATGGCGGTGTGCACGACACGTTCACGGCTGAGCTCACGCGCTGCGGTGGGCGTCGTGCGCGGGTGGGCTGGACCGGGGCGGCGGTGAGGACCAGCCACCACAGTGCCTACGCGCGGCTCTGCCTGCACCAGCCCCTCCTGGCGCAGAGCGGTGAGTGCCTTCGTGGCGGTGGCCAAGGCGACGTTCCATTCCCTGGCGATCTGGCGCGTCGAGGGAACCCGGTCGCCGGGAGCGAGTTCCCCGTCGGTGATGCGTCGCCGGATATCAGCGGCGACACGCAGATAGGGCGGGACGAGTTTCGCGGCCACCTGTCTCCTCCTACTTCCTGTACTAGTACAGAAGCTAGCAGGGAAGATGACACCGAGAGGCCCATCTGCCCTAGTACAGGGCTAAACATTTAGCACTTGGCGCCCCTGTCCATACGGCGTACATTCCAGCGCGTACACCGTACGAAGGGGTTTCCGTGAAGACCGTACTCATCTCCGGTGCGAGCGTTGCCGGACTTACCACCGCCTACTGGCTACGACGTCGGGGATACCTGCCGACGGTCGTAGAACGCGCTCCCGGCATACGTCCGGGCGGCCAGGCGATCGACGTCCGCGGCGCTGCACTCGCCGTCCTTGAGCGGATGGGCCTCTTGACGGAAGCGCAGCGCGCACGCACCCGCATGCGTGGAATGTCGATGCACGACGGCGACGGCAACGAGCTCTGGCGCTCCACCGAGATGACGTTCAGCAGCGGCCGGCTCGACAGCGAAGACATCGAGTTGTTGCGGGAAGACCTCACACAACTGCTGTACCGGCAAACGCGGGACGACGTCGAATACCTCTTCAATGACTCCGTGATCGCCCTCGATCAGGATCCGCGCGGCATCAACGTCAGCTTCGAACGCGGCCGGCGCCGGACTTTCGACCTCGTGGTCGGGGCGGACGGCCTCCACTCGAAGGTTCGGCAACTGGCCTTCGGTCCGGAGCGTCGGTTCATCCGCCATCTCGGCGCTCACCTGGCCGTCTTCAGCACGGACAACTTCTTGGACCTCGACAACTGGCAGGTGTGGCTCCAGGACGACACCGCCAGCTACTGCGTCTACCCGGTCCGCGACAACTCCGAGATCAGGGCCACGCTCGGCTTCGCATCGGAACCCCTCGACTACGACTACCGCGACACCGAGCAGCAAAAGTCGCTCCTCGCCGAGCGCATGTCGCATCTGGGTGGGGACACCCCGAGGCTGCTGAAGGCCATGCGGACAGCGCCCGACTTCTACTTCGACGCGATGGCTCAGATCCACACGGACCGCTGGTCGGACGGCCGGGTCGTGCTGATCGGTGACGCGGGCTACTGCCCCTCACCGCTGTCCGGACAGGGCACCAGCCTGGCCCTGGTGGGTGGCTACGTGCTGGTCGACGAACTCGACAGGGCGGACGGCGACCACCGTGCCGCGCTTGCGCGATACGAGGAACGTCTGCGCCCGTTCGTCGAACTCAACCAGGCACTCGCCACGGAGAATCCCGGCGGTGCGGCGCCCGAAGAGTCCCTTGAACGAGCAAAGAACGCGATCCCCCTCGACAGCTGACCGGCGGCCAGGGGCGCACCTCCTTCAACCACGTACCAGATCCCTCGCCCGGCAGGCCAGGCGGAGAACGGTCCACCCGCGCGCCAGGGAGGTCAAGACCGTCCCGACCGGCCCTGTCCTACCTGGGGGAACAGTTCCTCACGCGCGTCGAGCAGGGCAGGCGACCTCCCAGGCCGCCTCGATCATCCGGAAGATCTCGTCCACCGCGGCGTCCGGATCGGCCGCCTCACGGGCCAGCGAATAGGCGTCGATCACGAACCTGGCGATCGTCCGGCAGGCCGTTGTGGACTGCGGCAGGTCGAGATCGGTGGCGATGGCGGTTGCCAGCGACTCCGCGTGGCGCAGCCTCATCGACTCCTCGTACTCCCGCAGGCCAGGTGATGCGTCGATCATGTGCCAGATCGGGGCGGCGCTGTCCGCTGTGCAATGTCGCACCAGTGCCTGGATCTCGCGGCGCAGCGCAGGGATGAGCGGCTCGTGCGGCGCCCGGCCGGTGACCGCCTGCGCGAGGCGTTGCTCGAAGTCTTCGTCCTGCTCGAACACCAGGGCCTCTTTCGAGGCGAAGTGGGAGAAGAGCGTGGTGACGGCCACGTCGGCCTCAGCGGCCACGTCACGGATGCCCACCGCGTCGTACCCGCGTTCCAGGAAGAGTCGCAGGGCGGTGTCGGCGATCTTCTGGCGGGTCGCGGCCTTCTTGCGCTCACGGCGTCCGGACGGCACGGTCATGCCCGAACGCTATCAGATTCAAAACCATAACCGTTCCGGAAACCTAACCGTTAGTGCTACGGTCGACCGCATGAAGAGAGTGAGCTTCGCCGAGTTCGGCGGTCCGGACGTTCTGCAACTCGTCGACACCGAGGAGCCCCACGCGGGCCCCGGTCAGATACGCATCACCGTGCGGGCGGCGGGCGTGAACGCCGTCGACTGGAGGATCCGTGAAGGCCAGTTCCAGAAGGTCCGTCCGATCGAGTTGCCCGCCGGAGTCGGGCAGGACGCCTCCGGGGTGGTGGACGAAGTCGGCGAGGGCGCCGAAGGGGTCGAGGTCGGCGACCACGTGTTCGGCGAGGGCTGGGGCACCTATGCCGAGTTCGCCGTCCTTTCGGCCTGGGCCAGGATGCCCGAGGGGGCGACGTTCGAAGAGGCGGCCGGGTACCCGTCCGTGGTGGAGACCGCGCTGCGCATCATCCGCCAGGTCGGTGTGCAGTCCGGGCAGACGCTGCTGGTCAGCGGTGCGTCCGGGGGAGTCGGATCGACGGTGCTGCAGATCGCCCGCGACCGCGGCATCACGGTGATCGGCACGGCTGGGGCCGCGAACCAGGACTATCTGCGCAGCCTGGGTGCCCTGGCCACGACGTACGGCGAGGGCTGGGTCGAGCGGGTGCGGCAGTTCGGCCACGTCGATGCGGCTCTCGATCTGGCCGGCTCGGGCGTGATCCGCGAACTCGTCGAGCTGACCGGGGATCCGCAGAGGGTGGTCTCCATCGCCGATCGCGCTGCGCCGGAGTTCGGTGTCCGCTTTTCCGGCGTGGCCGGCAGCGTGCCGGAAGCGCTCGCCGAGGCCGTCGACCTCATCTCTCGGGGAAAGCTCCACCTCCCGGTCGAGAAGACGTACACCCTCGCCGAGGCCGTGGCGGCGCACATCGACAGCCATGCCGGCCACACGCGCGGGCGCCGGGTCATGGTCGTCCGAGCCGCTGCTGCGCAGGTGCACGGCCCGGCAAGCTGAAGTCTTTCCAGAGATCCCAGCCCGACGCCGACCCACAGCAGCGACGCGCCCTCGATCGACCGCGCCACAGTGGGGCAGGGCCTGCTCCCGCTGCCCCTGCTCCCAGGCTTGTACGCCCGCCGCCCCAGCCAGGTCTCCCCCGTCCCGGCTGGGGGGCTAGTGGCTCCTGAGGCAATCAATCTGGGCACGTGGGTGCCGGCCGCCCAGGGCTCAGCGACAGCCTTGGGCGTCTCTTGCCGGCGCGCACCGGAGCCTCGGGGCGGTGCCGGGGCGAAACGATCGATTTGCCGTATCTGGGACACTTGTTTTCATGCCCGGAACCCCACAACACAACGCCAAGCCATCGTGGTCCATACGACTTGCCGCCTGGATCTTTCCGATCGACCTCGACGGCCGTCGACGCGAGACCTGGTCGCAGTGGACGAACTGGCGGATCTCCCTTCTTCTCCTCCTGGGCCCCGCCATGTTGATCGGTGCGTTCACCGCACGAGGCCCCGAGGTGACCTGGTGGGAACGGAGCGCCTTCGCCGTGGCCGGCGCCGCCATATCAACGATCCTGGTTCGCGTGTTGATCGGCTACCGACAGCTGAAAGCCTCAACCCGAACCACTACTCCTCCCCCGCCTGAAACCCACCCTGCACAGCCCAGAGCAACCCACGACACCAACTGACCGGACAAGGGCCGGACCCACGTCCTGTGTCCGCCGGGTCCGTAGCGGCTGGCCCAGCCAATGCGTTGGACCGGGAATCAACGAGGTTGAGGTGGGCGGGTTCCCCCGACAGGCTCGCCCGATGAGCGACAGCACACAGCCGGGCAGCTGGGACGGCCCTTGGTACCGCGTCCGCACGGAGCAGTTCGAGGCCGCGTTCCTGCCGGATGCCGATGAGAACCTGGAGGCCGTGGACAACGTCGACGTCGAAGTGCGGCTACGGGACGGCTCGCGGTGGAGCGCCACCATGTTCACCGTTGCCCAGGTCGAGGTTCTGATGAAGCGTTGGGCCGCGAGCGGTGAAGCCCTGGGAGGCCGGTACTTCTGGTGCTCGCACGGGCTGATCGTCCGCGACGCCGGCATCAGCAACATGACCCAGGTACTCACCGGCCTGATCGAGAACGGCGACGTCACGCAGGTCCTTCACCGCCTCGACGACTGACAGCCGCTGGCCAAGTCTCCACGCCTCATACGGAAATGATCGGTTCACTCGGTAGCGTGCGGGGTAGCCGTCAAGGTGAGTTCGGCCATGTGGCGCAGGTCCATGTCCTCACCGGCTAGTTCCACGCCACGGAGCGGATCCTGCAGTTGGCGGTGGACTCCTACGACGTGTGGGGGTTCGCCGGATACGTCTTCGCCCTCACGAAGGCGTTCACCGGCATGCGGCTCCGTGAGATGTACGGGTCACGGCGCGAGTTCGCCCCCCGCCTGGCCTGCATCCGACCCGGACGAGTTGACCGTGGAGGGCGCTCGGGGCGCCCTGCTGGAGCATGGATTTTCCCAGCCGTCTCCCATTCGATCTTGAAGGGGTCTGTTCCTGCCGGTGGAGGGTCTGCGAGAGTGACCGTCACTCAAGCGATCACATCGAGACGTTGCGCACGGCGCTGACCGAGCGGGGATGCCGGGTCCAGGCGCGCCTGTCCTTGCGGTCCCCGGCCGCCGCGCGGTGACGGGGACCGACGACGGGGGTGCGGGTGCAGGGCACACAGGTGGCGGCCGGGGCCGCGACGGGGGCGGCACAGGCCGCGCGCCGGCGGGAGCAGCGCGGCTGGTACTTCTACGACTGGGCGATCAGCGTCTACTCGACGAGCGTGCTGACGGTCTTCCTCGGCCCGTACCTCACCTCGGTCGCCAAGGCCGCGGCGGACGCCGAGGGCTTCGTACACCCGCTGGGCCTACCGGTCCGGGCGGGCTCCTTCTTCGCGTACACGGTCTCGGCGTCGCTGCTGCTGTCGGTGCTGGCGATGCCGGCGGCCGGGGCGCTGGTGGACCGGACCGGCCGCAAGAAGCCGCTGCTCGGGTGCTGCGCCTACATCGGGGCGGCGGCGACCACGGGGCTGTTCTTCCTGGACGGCGACCGCTATCTGCTGGGCGGGGCGCTGCTGATCGTCGCCAACGCCTCGTTCGTGGTCGCGATGATGCTCTACAACTCCTACCTGCCGCAGATCGCCGGCCCGGAGGAGCGCGATGCGGTCTCCTCGCGCGGCTGGGCCTTCGGGTACGCGGCCGGTTCACTGGTCCTCGTCATCGACCTGGCGCTGTACGCCGGGCACGACGCCGTCGGGGTCTCCGAGGGCACCGCGGTGCGGATCTGCCTGGCGACGGCGGGACTGTGGTGGGGCGGCTTCGCGCTGATCCCGCTGCGGCGGCTGCGCGACCGGCCGACGACCGGCGGCAGCGATCGTTCCGGTCCGGGCCGGCACCAGCTGCGGGAGACCCTGCGCGATATGCGCCGGCACCCGCTGACGCTCGCCTTCCTCCTCGCCTACCTCGTCTACAACGACGGCATCCAGACCGTGATCACCCAGGCGTCCGTCTTCGGCTCCGAGGAGCTGGGGCTGGACCAGACCACGCTGATCGTGGCGGTCCTGCTGGTGCAGGTGCTGGCCGCCGCGGGCGCCCTGCTGATGGGCCGGCTGGCTCGGACCCACGGCGCCCGGCGGACCATCCTGGGGTCGCTGGTGGCGTGGACGCTGACGATCGCCGCGGGGTACTTCCTGCCCGCCCGGGCGCCGGTGTGGTTCTTCGCGCTGGCGGCCGGGATCGGGCTGGTGCTGGGCGGCAGCCAGGCACTGTCCCGCTCGCTCTTCTCCCATCTGATCCCGCGCGGCAAGGAAGCGGAGTATTTTTCCGCGTACGAGATGAGCGACCGGGGGGTGAGCTGGTTGGGACCGCTGGTGTTCGGGATGGCGTACCAGCTGACCGGTAGCTACCGGGACGCGATCGGGTCCCTGGTGGCGTTCTTCGCGCTCGGGTTCGTACTGCTGGCGCGGGTGCCGGTGCGGCGGGCGATCGCGGCGGCCGGCAATCCGGTACCTGACCGGATTTAGCCCTTGAGGGCGCGGGGCGGTAGTGTACGCCTTTGGCTCACCAGGCGGACCGTTACTGCGTGCTCAACTCCTTGAGGCGTTGGGTGACATCTGCTGCCAGATGTGACAAACCGGGCGTTGGTGGGTACAACAAGGGGCGGCACGACGGGCGACGCAGGCGACGTATGTCCCGATGACGGGAATCTTCACCGCCGACCGGACGTTGACCGGATGACGACGACAGCGACACCTGTCCTGTGGGCGACAAGCCCGGGAGGCACGATTCATGAGTGAGCGAGCTCTCCGCGGCACGCGCCTCGTGGTGACCAGCTACGAGACCGACCGCGGCATCGACCTGGCCCCGCGCCAGGCGGTGGAGTACGCATGCGAGAACGGACATCGCTTTGAGATGCCGTTCTCGGTTGAGGCCGAGATTCCGCCGGAGTGGGAGTGCAAGGTTTGTGGTGCACCCTCGCTTCTGGTGGATGGGGATGGTCCTGAGGAGAAGAAGGGCAAGCCCGCGCGTACGCACTGGGACATGCTCATGGAGCGGCGGACCCGCGAGGAGTTGGAGGAGGTGCTGGCCGAACGGCTGGCCGTCCTGCGCTCCGGCACCATGAACATCGCCGTGCATCCGCGCGACACCAACCGCAAGTCCGCCTGACGGGCGGACCGAACCGAGCGGCACGGCAAGGGCCGGTGCCACCGCACTAGCGGTGGCAC
>NZ_JBHVQS010000032.1:0-102698 GCF_042886435.1 Streptomyces sp. NPDC058000 | reverse complement strand
GACCAGATGATCCGCCGCGGCGCACACAAGAACGTGCAGGCCCTCGAAGCCGACATCCGCACATGGGTCAAGAACTGGAACGAGGACCCCAAGCCGTTCATCTGGACCAAGACGGCCGAGGAGATCCTCGACTCCCTCGCCCGTTTCTGCCGACGAATCTCCGGCGCAGGACACTAGCGTGAGATCCGCGGCTGCGATCGCAGCATCCGTACCGGTGCCCATCGCCAGTCCCAGGTCGGCCTGGGCCAGCGCGGCCGCGTCGTTGACGCCGTCGCCGACCATGGCCACGACCTTTCCCTGGCCCTGCAGCCGCTTGACCTCGGTGACCTTGTCCTCGGGACGGACCTCCCCTGAACTGCGTGGCCGGCACCATCGACAGCACCACCACCGGCACGGTCAGCGCCGCCGACGCCAGCAGCGTCCCGCAGCGCCCGCAGGTGGCGCTCCTCCTCGGCGGCCGGCTCCGCTCCCTCAGCCGCTGCGGCCTTCGTTTTCGCGACCTCTGGTCCCGCCGCGGCAGGTGGGGCGGGCACCGTGGCGCCGTACCCCATGTCCTTGACCACGGCGACCAGGTCCTGCGGCGTCACGTCATCGAGGTAGCCGCCACGGGCGGTGCCCGTGGCGAAGTTCACCGACGTACTCACCCCGGGCAGCTTGTTCAGCTTGCGCTCGATCCGTGCCGCGCACGAGGCACGTGTGCACGTCGACCAGTACTACCTGCGCGCCGACGCCATCGCCGCGGCGAACGCGCGGCTCATCGCCGCCCAGGCCCAGATCCCGATCGTGCAGTTCTGGGGCGACGGGCTGCTCGCCTCCGTGGACGGGCTGCGGTTCGTCGTCCCCGTGCGCACCGTGAGCGCGGCGCCGTCGCCGAAGTACCTCGGGTTCAAGCGCGGCATCACCTGGCTCAACGCCGTCAACGACCAGGTCGCCGGCATCGGGCAGATGGTCGTACCCGGCACCCCGCGCGACTCACTGCACATCCTGGACGCCCTGCTGAACCTGGACGGCGGCGTGAAGCCGGAGATGGTGGCGACCGACAACGCCTCGTACTCCGACATGGTGTTCGGCCTGTTCAAGATCCTCGGCTACAACTTCAGCCCCCGGTTCCGCGATCTGGACGACCAGCGGTTCTGGCGGGCCACGATGCCCGGCGTCGAGACCGGCAGCTACGGCGCGGTGGAGGACCTGGCCCGCAACCGCGTGAACCTGAACAAAGTGATCACGCACTGGCCGGACATGCTGAAGGTCGCCGGTTCCCTGGTCACCAACCAGGTCCGCGCCTACGACCTGCTGCGCATGTTCGGCCGCGACGGCCGCCCGACCCCGCTCGGGACGGCATTCGCGGAGTACGGGCGGATCGCCAAGACCGAGCACCTGCTGCGGGTCGTCGACCCGGTGGACGACACCTACCGCCGGCAGATGAACCGGCAGCTCACCGTGCAGGAATCCCGCCACAAGCTGGCGCGGGACGTGTGCCACGGCAAGCGCGGAACCATCCACCAGGCGTACCGCGACGGCATGGAGGACCAACTCGGCGCGCTCGGCCTGGTCCTCAACGCCATCGTGCTCTGGACAACCCGCTACATCGACGCCGCCGTCGCCCAGCTGAAAGCCGAGGGCCACGAGATCCGGGACGAGGACATCGCCCGGCTCTCCCCGCTCAAGCACCGCAACCTGAACCTGCTCGGCCGCTACGGCTTCACCGCCTCGACCCCGGCCGCCGGCGCCCTGCGCCCGCTGCGCGACCCGAATGCCCCAGAGCTGGACGAAGACGACGACGGCGGGCAGGAGCGAGTATCAGGAGCCGATCGGATCAATCCGTGACGGGCAGGCACTCGGCGAGCAGAGCGACGACGTCACGCCAGGCTCGCTGTGCGTGCCGTGGGTGGTAGCCGACGCCGGGACGCACGGTGTGGTCGACCGGTGGATGATGGAAGGCGTGCAGGGCGCCGCCGTAGACCACGAGGCGCCAGTCGACGCCCGCGGCCTGCATCTCGGCGGTGAACGCGTCCCGTTGTGCGGGCGCCATGATCGGGTCTTCCGACCCGACCCCGGCCCACACCGGGCAGCAGATGCGCGCCGCCTCGCCCGGTCGGCCCGTGATCAGCCCGTTGACTGTCGCGATCGCGCGCAGGTTGACGGCGTCGCGCCCGAGTTCCAGCGCGATGGCGCCCCCGGTGCCGTAGCCGACGGCGGCTATCCGGTCGGGGTCGGTTCGCGGTTCGGTGCGCAACACGTCGAGCGCCGCGTGGCCGATGCCTCGCATCCGGTCGGGGTCGGCGAGCAGGGGCATGCAGCGGGCCAGCATCTCCTCGGGGTTCCCCAAATAGCGCCCGCCGTGAAGGTCGAAGGCCAGCGCTACATATCCCAGCTCCGCGAGAGCATCGGCCCGGCGGCGCTCGACGTCGCTGAGCCCCGTGCCCTCTGGTCCGAGCAGCACCGCGGGCCGCCGGTCGACACCGGCCGGGAGTGCGAGGTGCCCGATCATCGTCAAACCGTCGGCCGGATACTCGACCGTGCGCGTCGTAATCGTTGTCATGAGTCTGGACGGTACTGACCGTTGCGCCCGCTCGGGGTGGTGTTCACCGATGGCAGACAGCAGTCTGTCCCGACTACAACACCCGGACGCGCCTGCTGCCTGTCGTCAAACGATTGTTTGACGACAGGCAGCCGACGCGTCCAATGAACCCGTGCAATCCGGGGGTTCACGGCGGCGCGAATCCAATCAGATCCGATGGTGATTGCTGACAGGGTTTGACGACAGATAGGGTCCGATCCTCCGTATGAAAGGGGGCCCTCGGTAGTGAACCTTGTCTACAAGCGGGTCTCGACCGACCAGCAGTCCACCGCCCGGCAGGACCTCGTCCTGGACGAGGCCGGGATCGAGGACCCGGTCGTCTTCGAGGAGGACGGCGGCACCTCCAGCCGCCTCCACCCCCTCCAGCGCCCCAAGTTCCGCGTGCTCCTCGACTACGCGCGGCCCGGGGACACCGTGCACATCTCCGAGATGTTCCGCCTCGTACGCGGCACCGGGCACATCCTCGACGTGCTCGACGTCCTCCACCGCGAACGCCTCGCCCTGCGCATCCACGACGGCGCGTTCTCCGCGATGGACCTCACCGCCCGCCACCCACGCACCGGAGAGCTGCTGTCCACGGTGAAGTTCATGGTGCAGACCCTCGCCGCCGCCGGCGAACTCCAACGCGACCTCCAGCGCGAACTGACCTACGACGGACTGCGCGCCGCCGAGTCCAAGGGCAGCAAGGGCGGACGCCGCCCCGCCGTGGCGGCCGCGAAGACCGATGACGTGCGCACCGCGTACCTGGAAGGCCGCTCGATCGCCGCCCTCGCCCGCGACCACGGCGTCAGCCGCGGGGCGATCCGCACCGCCGTCGCCGACCTCCTGCCCGACCACACCGCCAACGAGGACGACGCCCCCGCCCCGGAGGTGCCGGTCACCCTCGACATGCCAGGCAAGGTCGCCGACTTCCTCCGCACCACCGAGCTGGAGCCCGCCGAGCGCGCCGCGCTCGACCAGGGGGTGGCCGTACGGCGCGGCCAGGGCTACACCCTGCGCGTGACCGCCGTCCCCGCCGCACACCGGCGGCTCCTCGCCCGCTGCCAGCCGCTCGACGGCGGCCACGGCGTTCCGGCTGTTCCGGCCCAGCGCAAGGCCCGCCGCGAGTACGAGCACCGGGTCAGCACGCTCATGCCCTAACCATGATCGTTCTCACCGAAAACCGCTGTACCGATGTTCCCCGAGGCCGGACTACGGTTGCTCCGCATGACCCACACCGAGATCGAGATCACCGCGGAGTTGATCCGCGATCTGCTGCGCGAGCAGCACCCCGACCTGGCCGATCGCCCTTTGAAGCTCGGCGCGCGTGGCTGGGACAACCAACTGTGGCGGCTCGGCGACGACCTCGCCGTCCGGCTGCCCTGGGCGACGCAGTCCGCGGACGCGCTGCTGCGCAAGGAGCACGCCTGGCTGCCCCGCCTCGCCCCGCACCTTCCTCTGCAGATCCCCGTCCCGCAGCGCCTCGGTGAGCCCTCCGAACGGTTTCCGCGGCCCTGGCTCGTCACCACCTGGGTCCCGGGCGAGCCCGCCGACCGCGCCCCCGCGACGCGCCCTGCCGAGGCGGCCGTCGCCCTGGCTGCCTTCCTGACCGCTCTGCACCGCCCCGCCCCTGACGGGGCGCCCGCAGGCCGAGACCGCGGTGGCCCGCTGGCCGACACCGCCGAACACCTCACCCAAGGGCTCGCCTCGGCTACCGAGCTGGGGCTGATTCGCGACCCGGACGCCGTCCGCGCGGTCTGGGAAGACGCCGCCGCCGCGCCCGACTGGGCAGGCCCACGTCTCTGGCTCCACGGCGACCTGCATCCAGCCAACATCCTGACCACGAACGGCACCTTCTCCGGCGTGATCGACTTCGGCGACCTCTTCGCCGGCGACCCGGCCTTCGACCTCGCCGCCGCCTGGATCCTGCTGCCGGACGGCGCCGCCGACCTCTTCCACGAGACCTACGAGCCGGGCCCGGACACCGCGACCCTACGCCGCGCCCGCGGCTGGGCGGTGCTGCGCGCCCTCGCCGGCATCCACATCGGAGACGCCGGCGTCCAAGGCCGCCCCGGAGGCAAGCCCACCTGGGGCCCACCCGCCCACGCCGCACTGCGTCGCCTCACCGCATCAATCCACCAATGATCAAGGACCCCGGCCGGAGGCTAAATATCCAGCTGAATGTCTCAGCACCTCACCGGAGCATGGTCTGCGCGAACCCCCGCGGAGTCCGGCCTCGGGGAACATCGGTACCGCCGTTGGCGCCGAGATTGATCATGGTCGGCCAGCACACCGATCGACGCCCTCGTCGGGGTTTCGGCGAAAGGCAACCGGCGGGGTTCGACGCCCGGCTACGGTCCGGCCGTGCCGGTGGAGTTTCTGACTGATGAGCAGGCAGAACGGTCCGGGCGGCGTGGCGCCGGCCGGTGGCCGACGACTGACGGCTCACCTCTCGGGACCGAGCCAATCGAAAAGAGACCGGTACAGCTGCTGGACCGGCGCGGGGCGGTCGTCGCCATAGAGGTCGTCTGCGATCGGGTAGCCCCTGGCGTTGAGCAGATGGGTGAGCATCCGGTAGGAGGGTCGCGCCCGGGCCAGGGCGTCCGGGTCGATCTCCAGGTGCGTTCCCGGCACGCTGGGCAGCAGGTTGTCCCACTCGTAGACGGGGTCCAGGGAGACGATCACCCAGCGACCGGTACGCCGCTCGGCGCGGTACAGAAGCCGTGCGTGCGAGGTGAGGTCCGCCTGAACGCCGTTGAGCTCGCTACGCATGCGGATGGCGGCGGCCACCTCCACCAGGGCCCTCGCGCCGAGAACGTCCACGACGGGCGGGCCGAGGGTGTGGGTCGCGTTGTCGCCGCGGGCGGCCGTCTCGCGTGACGCGGCCACGAAGTCGGCGCCAGTGCCGCGAAACCAACTGAGGCGGATGGCCGCGTCGGCTGCCAGGCAATCCCGCATGTCCGACCACCAACCCCGATCACGGCTTCGGCGCTCGTGCAGGATCAGTTGTGACACCTCGGTGACGTCATCCATGAGTGGATCTTTCTACTGGACGGGTCCGCGGCGGCGCGCCCACTGCGGAGGATCGGCTCACTGGGTCCAGGGGGGCGGGAAGGTGGCGCCGCCGACAGTCGCCTTCATGCCGGCCGAAGTTACCGCCGTGACCCTCGCCGGGGCCTGCGCGGAGGCGTTGCGCAGCCGCAGGGCGGCATGGGCGGGGACGATGACGGCGTCTCCCGGCCCGGCGAGCACCTCCTCGCCCGCGATCCTGGCCGACACCTCACCGTCCAGGACGACGAAGACCTCTTCACGGTCCATCTGGTGTGGTTCGCTCTGTGCGCCCGGCGCCAACTCCAGTGACCATAGGGCTAGTTCGGTGCTACCTCGGGAGGGCACGGCAAGCGGACGGAAGGTGAAGCCGTCGCGGTCGAAGACCGGCGCACCGGCGAGGGTGGACAGGGGCATGGCGCTCCTTCAGGAGATATAGTCAACCCACTTGACCGCTTCACGGTATGTGGCACCCGGAAGCAAGTCAATCCAATTGACTAATTGAGGAGGAGCCGTGCCGACCAACCCCGATCTCACCGTTCGCCGCCCGGGGCAGGTGCCCCTGCTGCTGGCGATCGCCCACCGGGCAATGACCGACCACTTCCACAGCCGCCTGGCCGAACTCGGACGCGAACCGCTACGTCCCGCGCACGGCTACACCTTCCGCTACCTCGCCGGCCACCCGGGCGCCACCACCGTGGACCTCGCAGCCCACCTGGGCATCACCAAACAGGCCGCCTCCAAGGCCGTCGCGGAGCTCCAGAACTGGGGCTACGTGCAACGCCGGTCCCACCCCGTCGACAAGCGGGCCCAGTCACTCACCCTCACCGAGCGGGGCCACGAGTACGTGCGCCTCGCCGACCAGCTGTGGGTGGAGGCGGAACAGCGGTTCGCCGAGGTCATCGGCCCCGACCGCCTCGCCGCACTCGACCAGGACCTGCGCGCCTACATCGACCACGTCTACGGCGATCAGCCCGTCCCGTTGCGCCCGGTGTGGTGAGCTCACCGTCATGTCCCCGGCGTGGTCGGAAGCTGCGCCACAACGGTGGAGTGCTCCGGACGTAGATCGTGACCTTGCCCCCAGGGACACTGAGCCCGTCACATCTTGAACGTCACCTCTTGAACGTCGCAGGTCAACGTGGTTGGTATGACGGCGCGTTGAGGACCTCGGATCGGTCTGGGCCGTGAGCGCCGCACGGCGCCCCTCTGCCGTACCGGTTCAGCGGTGCTCTCGGCTCCCGTGCGGACGAGGAGGGCCCGCAGGAGCGCGGTTCCGCGATGTCGCCGGTGTCGTCCAGGCCGGCTCCGCAACGCTGACCCTCGCGGTCGTCACGATGCATACGGTCGAACGTCCCACGGCCGGACACGCCGGGCACGACACCGGCCGTCGGTCCGCACGGTTGAGCCCTCGCTCACGGCTGCGGCCCGGATGGCTCATCACGGCATGACGACACGCCAAGACGTGTCTGACCATGGCGGAATGACGGCACACCAGGAAGTCAGCCGGTCGGTGACGGACACCGACGGCCGCGTCATGGACTCCGCCTCTGCCTGGACGGCCGTGTGCTCCTTCTGGCGGCCGGCTTCCTTCTCCGGCGCCGGCCTGTACTCGGCCCGACGGGATTACGGCCCGGTGGCCGTCCGCCCCGCCTGCCGGCCGTGCGGACGGTGGCCCATACGGCCGCCGCCGCGCCAGAAACTCCTCCCCCGACTGTCGGTGCTGCGCGTGGAAGAACGCGCTCCGCCGTTGAGGTCCCAGGCAGTCCACGCAGCGCCCCCTCGCCGACCACGCATCACACCGACACGATCGCCACGAGGTGCTTTCCCTATGTCCACACACTCCAGACGCGCCCTGCTCGGCGCGGGTATCGCCGCCGCCGGCAGCGGACTGCTGGCCACCGGGGCCACCGCCCTGGACGCCAAAACCGGCAGGCATCGCTCCCGCGGCACTCCGCACCCCCCTGACGCGCACGACGGCCCCGGCTCGCCGGGACCCCACGGCCACAACGCCGCGTCGCACTATGTCTCTCCGCACGGTCCTGAGGTCATCAAAACGGAGAAGCACCGGGGGTCGGGCCCCGTACGCCGCTTCACGATGACCGCCAGCGCGGCCAAGTTCGACATCGGCGGCCGGATCGTCAACACCTGGGCGTATGGCGACCGGCTGCCCGGCAAGGAGATCCGGGTCGACGCGGGCGACAAGGTCGCCATGAGCTTCCACAACCGTCTCCCGCACTCCACCACCATCCACTGGCACGGGGTGCAGATCCGCAACGACATGGACGGTTCGCCCGACATCACCCAGCGCAGCGTGAAGGCCGGCCACTCCTTCGACTACACCTTCGCGGTCACCAGGCCCGGCACGCACTGGCTGCACCCGCACGTCGGCGTGCAGCTCGACCGCGGGCTGTACGCGCCCTTGATCGTCGAGGACCCCCGCGAGCCCCTCTCGTACGACCACGAATGGGTCGTCCTGATCGATGACTGGCTCGACGGGGTCGACGGAATGACTCCGGACGAGATGCTGGCCGAGCTGAACAAGAACAAGCCCGGTGGGGCCGGCGGCCACGGCGGCATGCAAAGACACGGCGGTCGGTCGGCGGCGGCCGCCGCGTCCCGGTGGCGGAGACGTGCCAGGCACCTGCTGTCCGACGACCCCTCAGACAGCGTGGATCATCCGTTCCACCTGATCAACGGCCGGGTGGCCAGGGACCGGGAGACCTTCCGCGCCAAACCCGGCGACCGCATCCGGATCCGCCTCATCAACGCGGCCGCCGCCACCGCCTACCGCGTCGCGCTCGGCGGTCACAACATGACCGTGACGCACACCGACGGCTACCCGGTGAAGCACAAGGAGACCGACAGCCTGCTCATCGCGATGGGCGAGCGCTTCGACGTCCTGGTCACCGCGAAGGACGGCGTCTTCCCGCTCACCGCGCTCTCCGCGGGCAGCAAAAACCAGACCGCGCAGGCCCTCCTGCGGACCGGTGACGGCGAGGCGCCCAACGAGAAGATCCGCCCGACGGAGCTCAGGAGCGGGGGGCTGAGCGCGGACAAGTTCAAGGCCGCGGCATCGGTACGGCTCTCGGACAGCAAGCCGGACCGCACCATCAAGATGGACCTCACCGGCTCCATGGAAGACTGGGACTGGGCGATCAACGGAAGGCCGTACACGGATACACAGCGGTACGCCGTGCACCAAGGGGAGCGGGTACGGATCACCTTCCACAACAAGACCACGATGTGGCACCCGATGCACCTGCACGGACACACCTTCGCGCTGCCCAACGGCGGCCCCCGCAAGGACACCACCATCGTCCTGCCGGACAAGAAGGTCTCCGTGGACTTCGACGCCGACAACCCTGGCCTGTGGATGCTGCACTGCCACAACGTCTACCACTCGGAGTCGGGGATGATGACCGTCATGGGCTACAAGTCGAGGCGATGACTCCGCCACTCCCGGCTGACCGGCTCCCGCGCGCCCAACCCCCGCTGCGAACGCGATCCCCGTAGCCACCCGGCCGTTCCCGGACTCGCCGCGGCCGTCTGCTGCTACCGGCGTTCCATCCACCTCACCACGAACTACAGCCGCTGGCCGGGCCTCCCCGAGGAGCCCGGCCAGCGGCCTTTCATTCCGACTGCGGGTCGAGCGGACTCCCGCGGCCTGGCCCCGATGAGGCCAACAGTGCCCCGGCCCGGACCGTGGTGCGGACGCCGGGCGACAGTGTCATTCCCCGTCGCCCCCGCCTACCGCGCGCACCGGGCCCTCCCCACCTTCCCGGCCTTCCCCGCCTGCCTTGCCTTCCTTGCCGCCGTTCCCTTCCCTGCCCTCCGAGCCTCTGCCCTTGTCCTCCGAGCCCCTGCCCTTGCCCTCGTCGTCTCCCCTGCCTTCTCTACCCTCCGAGCCCCTGCCCTTGTCCTCGTCGTCTCCCCTGCCTTCTCTACCCTCGGAGCCCCTTCCCCTGTCCTCGTCGTCTCCCTTGAGGACGACGCTGTTGTCGCAGCCCATGGACGAGCCCATCCGCGTGCTCTGAGCCCCGGGGGAACCCTCGCCGCCGAGCGCGTTACCCAGAACGCCGTTGAGGATCCCGACCTCGCCGAGGACGTCGACGTTCGTGTCGTGCGACCGGCACTGGGAGCCCTGCCTGACGTCGAACCCGATGTCGCCCCTCCCGCCATCCGCGTAGGCGGTGCCGGCGCAGAGGAAGCCAAAACCGCCGAGGGCGACGGACACGACGACGGTCTTCTGAAGCTTGCGCATTTCATCTCCGGTGGTCGAACGGATGCAATCCGTGATATGGCGACTTCGAACAGTTACGAGAGGCTAATATGAAAGACACCGCAAGCATTCGGCGACGCGCCGGATCCATCGCCGTCGCAATCGACCGGCCACCCCGGCCACGACCGGCGCGGACACTCCGCCCCAACGGCCCTACCTGGCGCCAACGAGAGCCTCAGCTGCGCATACGAGGCGGTGGACGAGCCAGTCTTGGGACACCTGGGCGACCAGCGCATATCTGGAGGCCGGACGCACTCCTGGTCCGCCACGACGCCCCGTGCCCGCCAGGGCGCTACTGACCGCCGCCGCCGACAACGGCACGACGCAGCTCGTCTCCTGCGTGCACGCCCGCGCTGGCAAGCGTCCGCCGATCTCCATCGGCGGCGTGAGCGAGGCCCAAGTCTCTGACATGCGGGCAGGGCCCGTGCCCTCAGCGACTGCCAACTGCAACCGTCGTGCGCGGCTGCGGAGAGGGGTCTTGTCGTACGTCCGCCGTATGGTGGGATGCGGCAGGATGTTTGATTACCGTCACAGGGGAAACGCGAGAGTCATGATGTCGTTCCTGAGCAAATTGAAGCGCCAGCGTGCCGAGTTGATAGAACAGCGCCGTATGGAGGCCACCATGGCAGCGGCCTCCCGGGGCGCCGGTCTTGAGGAGGCCAAGCGCGCGGGCGACCGGGCGGCGCGGGGCAACACCGACGTCGCCATCGCCTCGTCGGTCGCCTCCGCCGCGGCCTCGGGCGGCTGCTGACGCCCGGCCCCCTCACTCGCCCCGCAGTAGCGGCAGGCTCCGCCGCGTCCGCTCGTCGCCCGGCATACACACGAACAGCTTGACCCCGGGCGTGTCCAGGGCCGCCAGCTTCATGTAGTCGAAGGTCAGCCCCCGGCCTGGGGTGGTGGAAGGTGCGTCGGCTGCTGCCGAAGTCGCCAGGTGGTGGGCCTGCCACCACCTGGCGAACTCCTCGCTGCACGCGGAGAGTTCCTCGGTCAGCCGCTCCACGGCTACGACTACGCCGACACCCCGCTGTGGGCCGGCATCTACCTGCTTTTCCTCACCATCGGCAACCTCGCCACCGCTGACCTCACACAGATCACCCGTGCCGTGCCGTGCCGTGCCGTGAAGCGCAAGCTCAAGATGCTGCGGTACCGACCGGTGGTCATTGACGGCTGCCTCGCTGGCACCGACCTGGTCATGGACGCGTGAGCTGACCGGCCGAATGGCGATGGGCAGGTCGCGGTCGGAGCCCAAAGACGCTGGTCAGATACGAGGACGGGATGACGGAGAGCCTGCCTGCCGACGTAGCCGATGTGCTTGCGGCAGTCCTGAACGCGGACGATCCGGTTCATGTCGCGCTCCGAAGGCAGGTTCCACACCTCAGCGTGCGAGCGCGCTGCACATGCGGGTGCGATACCGCCTACTTCGAACTCGACACCAGCGAGGTCGAGCCCGCGCCCAGCGGCCCCAACACTGTCGTGGCGGCCGAAGCGCAGCAAATGATCTGGTCAGTGATGGAGTTGACGGGGTTCGGAGTGGCACGGGGGATTGCGTTGGGAGCTGCGCTGGCGGCGGCGCTCACGGCGTGCGGACGAGACCGACGCGTTCACCGGGCGGAACGCCGAGATCTTTATGCGCCTCGGCGGGACCCTGGTCCGCGTGGCGAGTAAGGGCCTTCCCGAAGGCGAGCCCTACGACGATTTCGCGAGGCCATTCGATCGGTAGTTGGGGCGAGGTAAGGAAAGTCATGCAGACGACTGGATCGATCTCCCTCGCTCTCTTCGTCGAGGTCATCGGCCGCCGCTAACCACCCGCACGACACACCGGTACATGCTCACCGCCCGCATCTCCGGGGACATCAACGCCGTCCTGGTCACCATCGTGTTCACACACGACGACATCTCCCTCGTCTCCAGCGTGCAGAGCCTGTGCCTGTTCACCATGGTGCTCGTCGCGCCACTGCTGATCCGCCTCGTGGGATGCTCCCGCCTCTGCTGAGAGGGGTGGATGGCTTCGCGATATTCAGCCCGGGGCTCATCGTCGCTGCCTCCGGTCATGCAGGGCACGCCAGTTCACGGCGGAGCACAAACCAGTGAGGTGCAATGCATCTCCACCAACTCGCCGACGAGATCGCCTGACGTGCCAGGGGCGCCGCCCCTAAGCTTGACGCTCGGACGAAGCGCACAGGGGGATGGTCTTGCTGTACTGCGAACGCCACGAGCTGCACAACTGCGCTGATTGTGCTCCGGAAGGCCGAACGGGACGTGTCGGCCACCGAATTGGCGGAGGCGACTCGATGTGGGCAGGTTGGCCAGAAGGCGCGATCATCATTCACGACCAGGGCAAGGCGCACCTACCTGGGTGTGCCCACCTGAGCGACAGTGTCATCCGGGCGCCGAAATTCGGTTGGGTGCCCGATCCCGCTCCGGGCGCTTGGCGACGACTGTCGGCGTCCAGCCCACTCCGGCCGACCGAAGGCAACGTACGCCTCGCCGGGGTCAGTCGTTGCGAAACGTGTGACGCTACGCAATAGGCCCTTCGCCTCGCTGGCTGAAGCGGTTCGGCGGCCCGTACCGTGGGAGTTACTTGGTCGGAGAAGTGGCGGCCTTCTTGATGTTCTGGACCGTGGTGCCGAAGGTGCGCATTCCGCTGACGATCTCGTTGAGGGATGTGGTGAAGAGGCGCTCGCGCTCCGCGTCGGTCCGGTGCGGGGCGTCCTTGGGCGGAGCGGTCGCCTCCTGGCAGTCCTGGGTCCCGTGGCGCACCTGGTTCAGGGCGTCGGACCAGTTCTTCTGGAGGCTCGGGTCCGGGACGGGGAAGTAGTCCCGGGCCTCCTCGACCCGCTGGCCCAGGGCGCCGCAGAGGCTGTGGAACGCTTTCTCGTCCAGCGCGACCGTCCCGTCCGCGTTGCGCTTACCCGAGGCGGACTTGAAGAGTTCGGAGTCCAGGGCGATCGAGGCGGCGTTGATCTGCTGTGCATGCCGGGTCCCGCCGTCGTTCAGCCAGGACGCCGCCTGCCAGGCTCGGGTCTCCGGTGCCTGCGCCGGCGGGGCGGGCCCGCGTTGTTTCCTGGCCGCATCGGCGGCGTCCTGCCACAGGCGGGAGTCGTCGGGGGCGGTTGCCTGGGTGAAGGTCACGGTGGCCAGCACCACCGCCGGTACGGCGAGCGCGAGGAGCGTGCCCGCTTTCAGGAGCATCGAGGGCGGGCGGACGGCCCCGCTCGATGCCGAGTCTGCCGCGTTGTCCGCGGTGGGCCGGCCGCGGATCCGGCGTACCGCCCACGCCAGACCCGCCCCCACCAACGCCGCGCAGGCCGATCCGAGGACGGCGTTGACGAGCGTGAGGGAGATGACCGGGCCGTCGATGATCAGGCCGTTGCGGGGGCGCCACCGGCACACGTCGGAGGCGGTGTTCAGCGGTCCCAGGCAGCCGTCGGCGGAGTAGAGCAGGAACACCTCGGCGTAGGCGAGCAGTTGGACGACCTGTGCGGCGAGCAGCGCCCGCAGCAGCCAGTGCCGGCGTGCCCGGGCGGCCACCACGGTGGCCGTCAGCAGGCAGGCCGCCAGGACCGTCACGATCACCCACCACATATGGATGAGGACGAAGGGGCCGGTCGGACCTTTCGGTGTCGCCGGCCGTGACTGGTTCATCACGAGTTGGGTCACGACCAGGCCGGCGCCGCACAGCAGGGCCCCGCCGAGGCCGGCGACGAGCGTCCGGCGCAGCCGCAGTCCGTTGCCTGTCACGCCCGTGCGCTGGAGCAGGGCGAGGGCCAGCGGTACCAGCCACATCAGCAGCGCGGCGGCCCCGACCAGGATCTCGCCGCTCAGCGGGGTGAGGACGATGAGGCCGGTGGTGAAGGCCGAGAGGTCCGGGCCGTAACTGTGCCAGTCGCCCGGGATCGTCCGGGCGTAGTACGCGGCCAGGCCCGCGCTTCGGTCGACGGCGCCGAAGGAGAGCGTCTCGCCCCCCATCTGCCACCACCGCAGCCCGGCCCACAGAACCGTCGCGGTCACCAGCGCGCAGCACCCCGTGGCCGTCCAGCGCTGTCCCCGCCGGGGCAGGGCGAGCGCCAGGCGCAGTGACTGGGACCACCACACCGCGGGCACGGCCGCGATGAGCAGGAACGCGAGCAGGTACTGGGGCCGCGGCAGCATCCAGTCGATCCGGTACTGGCCGCTGGAGACGAACTCGCCCAGCAGCAGGCCGAAGCCGAGCCAGAGGCCCGCCACGGTGGCGGACCGCCCGTCTCGGTCGGCCGTGCCCGAGGCCCGTACGAGTGGCAGGCCCAGGGCGAAGCAGAGCACCGGGGTCACCACGCCGACCGTGATCCAGAAGGTGCCCGGGCCGTCGGACAGGACCGGAAGCGTCATCAGGGACTGGTGCAGGAGTGCCGCCGAGATACCGGTGAGGAACATCGCCAGGGGGCTGACCCGGTCCAGGCGGTCGGCGTCGGCGAGTGCGCGTCGGCGCTCCTCCCACCGCGGGTGGGTCCCGAGCAGCGCGGTCAGCCGACGCAGCCACGGTGCCACGGACCCGGCGGGGTCGGGGCGCTGCCAGCCGGCGGCGTCCGCGCCCCAGGCGACTGCCCGGCGGTCGGCGAACAGTTCGCGCCGCCGCAGCAGATCGGCCCGGGCGAGGTGCACCAGCCCGGCCAGCAGCAGTCCGACCAGCACCGGGGCCACCAGCATGGCCGCGGCGCCGGGCCACCACGGGGACTTGGTGCCGGACAGTGCCAGGACGAGGATCCAGCCGGTCACGGCGAAGGTCGGGATCAGGGCGAGCAGGACGTAGGCCCGCCACAGGGCGGTACTGGCATAGGCGTAGTCCACGTCGCGGTGGTGCACATGGGCGAGTTCGTGCAGGACGACGGCGCGGAAGCCCTCGGGGTCGGTGCCGAGCCGGGGGAGCAGGCCGGAGTGCAGGGAGACGGTGTAGCTGCCGGAGCGGCCGTAGACGCTGGCGCCGGAGGTCGTCCGCGCCGGGTCGACGCGGAAGCGCAACCGCGCGCGGATGCCGGCGCGGTCGCACAGTGCGGTGAGCTCGGCCCGCAGTGTGCCGTCGGCGTCGACGGTTTCGAGCGGCACCATCCGGCGCCACCGCTCGCGGGCCGCCGGCAGCCACCAGTACAGTCCGGCCGCGAGGGCGAGCAGCACCAGGGTGGCGAGGGCGCCGCGGTACGGGACGAGGGTGTGGTCGCCGATGCACTTGTGCAGGGTGCCCGGCCGGCTCAAGGCTGTCAGGAGGTTCGCCAGATCGCTGCTGCCGGGGTCGAATCCG
This sequence comes from Streptomyces sp. NPDC058000, assembly GCF_042886435.1. Taxonomy (NCBI): domain Bacteria; kingdom Bacillati; phylum Actinomycetota; class Actinomycetes; order Kitasatosporales; family Streptomycetaceae; genus Streptomyces; species Streptomyces sp. NPDC058000. The sequence continues at coordinate 87,536 of NZ_JBHVQS010000032.1, read as the reverse complement.
GCGGCGTACAGGCAGCCCGACGGGCCGTGCAGGGCCTCTCGGCCGTCGCGCAGGCCGAGGAGCGCCGGGGCGTCCTGGAGCAGCGTATCGAGCGTGGGGATGCTCGACGCCACGACGAGGACCATCAGCAGCGCGAAGCGGGGGCCGGTCCCGGTCGCGCTCCGGAGCGCGGCGAGGGCCTTCACGAGGTGGTGCCGGTGGTGCCGGTGGTGCCGGGGCGGTCCTCGTCGGCCGGCGCCGTCGCGATCCGCGCCACGACGCTGTCGGCCAGCGCCTCGGCGTCCCGGCGGTCGGCGCCCCGCTCGGTGGCCTGTTCCACGATGTGCGTTCTGACCAGCGCCAATTCGCCGGGATCCAGTGCGATCAGCGTGCGGTGCGCAGTGTCCGGTGCCCGGCGCAGCAGCTTGCGCGCGCCGGCCCGGCCGCGCGCCAACAGGCCCTCCGTGGCCCGGTCGACCGTGTGGCGGGCCGCCTGATCGAGGACGAGCCAGACCACCGGAGTGACCAGCGCGGACATTTCGGCATAGCCGAACCCGAGCGGTTCCCGCTGCTGCCCGCCCCCGGCGAGGGTGCGGACGACCCGGTCGTCGTCCAACGTCCGCAGGCTGTCGACGAGCGGTAACTCGTGGGCCGCGTGCTCTGCCACCACTTCGCGCACCAGATCGCGTACATACAGCACCGTTCAACCTCCTTACGTAGCAGTCCAGTTCCTTGCATTGCAGCACCAAAGGGGGAACGGAGGGTACCCCTGAGGGGACGCGATGACGGAACTGTGGCAACGGCGCGCGCCGGCGCGGACGAAGCCGTCACAGGACCAGCCCAGCGGCACACCGCGTACGACCGGCTGAGGCTCACTCCGGCGGAATCCCGACCGACACCGGTCCCCGGGCCTGTCACCGGCCCGGGGACCGGGGCACTCAGTAGCTACCGGAGTCGTAGCTGGAGCTGTTGTCGTAGCTCGACGTGTTGCTGCTCGAAGTGTCGTACGTGGGGGTGTGGCTGGTCGTGTCCTGGTGGTGAGTGACGTGGCGCTGTTGGCTCGTGTCGTGGTGGACGACGGCCGGTTCGGGGCTCGGGGGCTGCTCGGCGTACGTGCTCGGCGTCGTCCCGGAGTCCGTGAGCGGCGCCGCCTGGATGCTCTCGTCCGTGCGTCGCCTGGCGGCCTCGTCCTGCCGCCTCCTCTCGGCCTCGGGTCTAGTGCAACTCTTCCCGTGCCAACGGCGTCAAGTGCCGTGCGTCTCCCGCCAGTTCCCTCAAACAGCGATCAGCGAATCAGAAGCCCATCCGTTTCGTATCGATAGAAATCGATAGAAATCGACAGAAGAAGCCGAGCCTCTTCGGCGCGTACGACGCCAACAGGTTCTCGTCCACATCAACGCGCTGAGGCGCCCGGCCATGGTGCTCGGCCGGGCGCCGGGTACTACAGCCCCACGTAGGCCGTGGGTGAGTCGTGTCTCTGTGACTGCGGGGCGTTGCGATCCGCGTTGCGGCTCTACAGTCGTTCGAGGGTCAGCCGCCGAAGTTCGTGGCGTGATGGGCGACCCATTCGGCGTAGTTGCGGGCGGGGTGCCCGGTGACCTGCTCGATGGTCGGCAGGACGGGGGTCGGTTCCGTCTGGGCGGCGGCGAGTTGGTCCAGGAGGAAGTCGGCGGCAGGGGGCGGCAAGTGGTCGAGCAGCCCTCGGCGGACGTCATCGCGGGGCACCTCTTCGAAGCGGGTCGAGAGGCCGAGGGTCTCGCCGATGATGCGGACCCGGTCGATCTGGCTGAGTGCCTGCGGTCCGGTGAGTTCGTAAGCCGTTCCTGGTTGCGGGGTGAGCAGGGCGTGTGCGGCGACCGCGGCGATGTCGCGCTCGTCGACCGGGGCCATGGCGGCGCTGCCGTATACGCCTCGTACGGTTCCGCCGTGCCTGATCTGGTGGGTCCAGCCGAGGTCGTTGGCCATGAAGACGGTGGGGCGAACGAAGGTCCAGGACATCCCGGAGGCGGCGACGGCCTGTTCGCAGGCGAGGTGCCGCTCGCCGATCCAGCCGGGCTGAGAGAACGTGACGGAATCCGAGGAGAGCAGCACGATGTGTCGCGTACCGACCTCCTCGGCACTGGCGAGGAAGCCTTCGAGGGCGCCGAAGACGGGGAACAGGAATGCGCGGTCCACGTCTTGCAGGGCGGCGGGCAGGGTTTCGGGGCGGGTGAGGTCTCCGCAGACGATCTCAACGCTGTCGGGCAGGCTGGTGGTGGCGGGGTCTCGGGTGAGGGCGCGTACCTTCTCCCCTGCATTGATCAGCTCGCGCACGAGGTTGCGGCCGACGTTTCCGTTGGCACCGGTGACCAGGATCATGAGCGTTGTCTCCTTGTGTGTGTCTGTGCGTGCGGAGCTGGTAGTGGAGGCCGGATGACGACGGGCGGCGTGCGGTGCTGACGCGAGGGTGACGTGACCAGGCAGACCGACGGCACATCGAAGCTCCGGTTCGGCAAGGCGACTTGATCTCTCGCCCGTTCCAACCGGAGCTTCGGTGCGTACAGGACGGGCCGGAGCACAGGCATCGCACCACCGCTCCCTGCAACTATCCGCTACCGCCAGGACTTTGAAGCAGCCCAGTGAGGGGAACCGATGCGATGGTCACCAGCTGCTGGGACCCACCAGCTTGCGGATCCCCGGCAGCGCCGCCTCCAGCACTGTGGGGAACCACGCCGAGAACGTCGCGTTCTCCCGCAGCTCCGCCAACTCCTCCGCCGTCACGAACGCGACCTCCCCGACCTCCTCGGCATCAGGCCGCGGCACCTGCGAGACCTGACCCACGAACAGGTGGTTGTACTCCTGCTCCACAAGCCCGGACGCCGGGTCGGGATGGTTGTAGCGCACCGTTCCCGCCTCCTGGAGCAGCGAGGGGGCGACGCCCAACTCCTCCCCGGTGCGGCGGGCCGCCGCCACGAAGGGGGGTTCGCCCGGGTAGGGGTGGCCGCAGCAGGTGTTCGACCACACGCCGGGGGAGTGGTACTTACCCAGTGCCCTGCGTTGCAGCAGCATCCGACCGTCGGAGTCGAAGAGGAACACCGAGAACGCCCGGTGAAGCCGCCCTGGCGGCTGGTGCGCCGACAGTTTCTCCGCGGTGCCGATCGTGGTGCCCTCCTCGTCCACCAGCTCAAGCATGATCGAGGCTGACGCTCCGGTCGGCGAGGGGTCGGCCGGAGACTCACCGGCACGCTGAGTGAACGGGCTGATCGGCATGAGCTTCCTTCGTGTGGTCGATCCGCAGCGGAATGGCTGACTGGTTGATGGTCGGATGCACCGGTTGTGCGGAAAGCCGAATGCCCAATGCGTCTCAGCTGCCGCTGCGTCTTTCGTTGCACCCTGTTTGTCGCGGTCCGAGACGGACGCTGTTCCACGCTCCGTGACGCAGCGTCCGTCTCTTCGGCGGCATGCCCTGCCGGCTCCAGCTGGAAGGCGCAACAAGCCGAAACGGCCAGCGACTTGAACCAGCGAGCCGATATGAAATGCCGAGGCTAGGCGGAGTGCTCCTCCGGCGGGTCCGCCAAGTGCATGGCGTTCACGATCTCGGGCTTCCAGTGGTAGAACGGTTCCAGCTTGTAGTAGGTCCCGCGAGCCGACAGCGTAGTCGCGTAAATGCACTTCCGGTCAGTGCCGGCGAACGGAACCCGCTGCGCGAGCCGCGTGATGGTCGGCCCCAGGGTGGTCGGCACGAGCTCGGGTTCCGGAACGAGCACGGGGAAACACACGCGGTCGATCTTCGAAGAATCCCAGGAGAACGTGAAGTACACCGCGAAAGCCTTCGCGCACAGGTCCAGTTCGTCCTCGGTCGGCTCGGGAATTCCGAGTTCGCGCATCAACTCCCGGACCCGCTCCGGCGCAAACGTGCCGGCCGGCAAGCCGTCAAAGTAGATGTTCAGTGTGTGGGAGGTGTAGTCGACCGCGAACAGGCTGGCCGCGTGCAGTCCGTAGCGCGCCAGCACGTCGAGATTGTCCGCAACCGCACGCGGCATCGAGTCCAGCTTCGACAACTCATCAAGCGGCTGCGGCCGGCTGCTCGGGAAGAAACACCAGATCTTCTGGAAGCCGGCGGCTATCTCGAAATCTCCCCCGGTCCCCTCGATCGGAAACTGCTTCTTGACGTCCCAGAAAAGCCGCTCCGCGGGATGGTCGCCGCGCTCCACCATCCCTGCGGCCAGAGCGGTTTCCAACGGGTCCAGGTCGCCGGTGTACTTGATGTACCGGTAACCCAGCAGCTTCTCACGACGCGCGCCGGTGGCGATGCGCAAGGCAACCGAGGCGTCGGTGAACGCCGGCTCGAACGCCGCCAACGCCGCCTTGACCTTGTCGGACTCCAGCGGAAGATTCAGCAGCTGGGCGGATTGCTCGATGGCGGAATAGATCTCACTGATTTCTACGGTGTTGGTCACTTCGTCCTCTCCATGGCTTGGTGGTCAGTGCCACCCGGCTGCGGGCGGTGATGCCGAAGCGGGGTGAATTGCGTTATGTCGTAATCGCGGCGCAGGCGCTCGATTTCCTCCGGGTCCGGCGGTCCGGGCGCGGCGAAGATCTCCGCCAGCTGCTCGAAGTAGACCTCGTGGTGGGGCGACGGGCTGACGGTGAAGAGCACGCGCGCCGGCGCGTTGGTGCGATTCGCGAATGCGTGCGGGCAGCCCTGCGGGACGAACGCGACACTGCCCGCAGTGGCCCGCGCCGGGCGGTCTCCGGCGGCGGACTTCCAGTCAGTCCAGTCCGTCGCGGTGTAGCGCTCCGGCTCGAAGGCGAAGATCTCCAATTCGCCTTCGAGCACGCAGAACAGTTCCTCGGAGCGTTGGTGCAGGTGCGCACCGACATCGAAGCCTGGCGGCACGACGACTTCGAAGACCGACGCACTTGAGCCGTCTGCGCCCGTCACCTTGAAGGTGATCTCCTGCGCAGGCGTGATCAGTGTCCGCCCGCCCCCAGGACCGACGAAAATGCCATCCACTCGGTACCTCACTCGCTTCTGTGGCCTGGCTGGCCATGTCCGTTCTGGCTACACCCAGGTGCCGACTGTCATCTCCGCGGTGATGCCTGGGCCGAAGCCGGCCAGCAGCCCCTTGTGGCCGGCGGCCGCGCTCTCTTCGTCGAACAGTCGGCGCAGCGCGTCGAGCACGACCGCGCTGGCGATGTTCCCGTACTCGGTGAGCGTCGCCCAGCTGTGCCGGAAGACCGTGCGGTCGACGCCGAGGTACTTGGCGAGGTCGTCCAGGATGCGGGGGCCGCCGGCGTGGATGACGTAGAAGTCGAGGTCACCGGCGTCCCAACCGTGGCTCGCGGCGAGCTCGCGCAGCACCGGGGCGAGAGGCTCCATCGTGCCAGGGACCCGGCGGTCGAGCTGGAAGTGGAACCCGGTGTCGCGTACGGCGTAGGAGATCCAGTCCTCGGTGTTCGGAATGAGGTACGAGGCGTTGCGCTCCAACTGCACGCCGGAGATGCCGTCGGCGCCGCGGCCCCGCATCACGGCGGCCGCGACCGCGTCGCCGAACAGCCCGTCGGACAGCAGCGAGCCGACGTCGTCGGCGTCGGGCTGGTAGCACAGGGAGCACAGCTCGCAGGAGACGATCAGCACATTGCTGTCGGGGTGGGCCATGCAGAAGTCGTGGGCGCGGTTGATCGCCGCGCCGCCCGCCGCGCAGCCCAGCTGTGCGATCGGCAGCTGCCTGGTGTCGTACCGGAACCCCATGGTGTTGATCAGCCATGCGGTCAGCGAGGGCATCAGGAACCCGGTGCACGACACGTAGATGATCGCGTCGATGTCCTCGGCCTTCAACCGTGCGTTCGCCAGGGCCTCTTCGATGACTTCCGGGCAGCGCTTCTGCGATTCGATCTCGTAGATGCGGTTGCGTTCCTCGAAGCCCGGGTGGTTCAGGGTCTGCTCGATGGGCTGGACCAGGTGTCGCTTCTGCACTCCGGTGTTCTGTATCAGCCGGAGTGCGAGGGGAAGTTGGGGCTTGCCCGCATGTGCTTTCTTGGCGAACTCCAGGGTCTCTTCCATGGTGATGACGTGTTCCGGAACAGCGACGGCAGGCCGGCACAATATGGCCAATTGAATCTCCCTTGCATTGCCCCAAGAGCACCATGAGCCGATTCGCGGACGTGGGCCTGCTTCGTGAGTGACAGCCGGAGGCGAGGTTTTCGGCGATGCGGTCGCCGAGCCGGGCGGTGAGGGCGCACGCTCATGTCGTCGGTGCGCACGGCGTTGGGCGCGGCGACGCAAAGGGCGAACGAGAGTTCACGGGGGTCGCAGCACATAGTTGACTTGCCCTCAACTCGCCCGCCTAGTTTTGGACATCAGGGGACCGGTGTCAACAGTTTGTTGATCTTTGCCGTCGCGGTTGCCGCGGGCATGTGCGGCATGCCAGATATGGGTCGAACTCGCAGGTTTTTGGGCCCGGTTGACGCTGAACGGCGTCGGTCGCACGCGGTCGATCTGTTCGATCAGGGCATGCGGCAGAGCAAGGTCGCGGAGGTCCCGGGATGCCCCGGCCCCTCCAGCGGCAGGTACGGGCCAGGTCCTGGCGCTTCCACCTGGTAGGACGTGGTGACTCTGTTGCTGATCTTCAGAGGTCTGTGGCAGTGTCCCGGTTCCGGCGCCTTGCCGAACAGTGCGACGGTGCCTGGGAATTGCGCCAGGCAGTCCCCGGCGTGCCAGTCGTCCGACCGAACGGCGCTCGCTACGTCTTTCCGGACCTCGACCCGGGCGTGCATCCGGTGACAGACGTCGGCCAGCTCGCCTTGAGCTGCTACGAGAGGAGAAGGTGCCGATCATGCTCACGCACGAAACCGGTTTCAGTCGGTCCCACCCCGACCACTTCAGGCTCCTCACTCTGCCCAGCACCCACGACCTCACCACAGCCAATGCCCGGATCAGGCGTTTTCTCGCGCGTCACCACCCGTGACGGACACGACGGCGGACGCGGAAACAGGAGACATACCGACCATGGACCACCTTCAGGACCCCAGCAGGCCAACTACCCAGGCAACGGCCGAGCCTCCCACCGAGGACGTCACTGGGGCCGATCGGACGGCTCGGCTCGCAGTCACCGTCTTCCCGCTGCTGGTGCTCGCCGCCGGCGGCCTCGGCCTGGCCATGCCCTCGACGTTCGCCGAAGGCAAGCCCGCCATCCCTTATCTACTCGGCCTGATCATGTTCTGCATGGGGCTGACGATGACCTCGCAGGACTTCGACAGCGTCGCCAAGCGGCCCTGGGCCGTTGGTCTCGGCCTGGTCGCGCACTACGTCATCATGCCGGGCCTCGGCTGGGCCATCGCCCAACTGCTGGACCTGTCCCCTGAACTGGCCGTGGGAGTGATCCTCGTAGGCTGCGCTCCGAGCGGGACGGCGTCCAACGTAGTGACGTTCCTGGCGCGGGGCGACGTCGCGCTGTCGATGTCCGTCGCGACAGTCTCCACCATCCTCGCCCCATTCATCACGCCCTACCTCGCCCTCCTGCTGGCGGGACACCTTCTCGATGTCGACGCCGCCCCCATGGTCGTGGACATCCTGAAGACCGTGCTGGTTCCTGTCATCGCCGGTCTGCTCGTACGCCGCCTGGCCAGCGGATTGGTCCGTCGTTGCCTGCCCGCCCTGCCCTGGCTGTCCGCCGTTACCGTCGGGGTGATCGTCCTGATCGTCGTGGCCGCAAGCGCCTCCGCGCTCAAGGACGCGGCGGCCGTCGTCCTGCTGGCCGTAGTGCTGCACAACGGCCTTGGCCTTGCCCTTGGCTACGCAGCCGGCAGGTTCGCCAAGCTCGACCCCGCGGCGAGCCGGGCGATGGCCTTCGAGGTCGGCATGCAGAACTCCGGGCTCGCTGCCTCCCTGGCCGCAACGTACTTCTCCCCACTGACGGCGCTCCCAGCCGCAGTCTTCTCGGTCTGGCACAACCTGTCCGGCGCCTTGGTCGCGGCATGGATGAATCGCCGTTCCAGGTAGCCGTCGCAGTTCTCCCCGAGGAGTCGCTCACGGAACCCCTGAGCGAGCGTGCCGATGTCTGTATCTGCGGCAGGGCAAGGTCGGTGGATGCTCGCGGGGCCTACGAAGCACCGATGCCGGCTTCGGCAGGCACCGTGGTGTGCGTGGTGTCCGGCGGCGACAACGACGTGATCCCGCCCGCCGAGCCTCACAGGCGGTGCAGGCGGGCGAGGGTCTCCTCCAGCTCGGCCTGAAGGGTGCTGCTGGCGGCGTTGGCATCGCCGCGTTCGATGGCCCGCACCAGGGCTTCGTGGACTTTATCCCCGTGATTCGGTTCGTGGGTCCGCAGGTCGAGGATGTCCAGCAGGCCGATCAGCCCCGTGCGGAGCGCGGGGACGAATTCGACGAACAGGTCGCTCAGCACGGGGTTGTGGGCGCCGGTGACGACCGCGGCGTGCAGTGCGATGTCGGCGTCGACGAAGGCCGCGTCATCGCCGGCCGCCGCGGCACGGCGGGCCTCCAAGGCGGCCCGCATGGCGATCAGATCGACCTTCGTGCGGCGCTGCGCGGCCAGGCGCGCGGCCTGCACCTCGACGAGCATGCGGACCTCGTAGACGTCGGTGACCGCGGCGCGCCGTAGCCGGGTGGGCCAGTTCTCTTCGGGCTCGGTGGCGATGACGAAGACGCCGGCGCCCTGGCGGGCCTGGACCAGACCGGCCCCGGCCAGGGCGCGCAGCGCTTCGCGCACGGTGGAGCGGCCCACGCCGAGCGTCTTGGCCAGGGCGGTCTCGGCCGGCAGCTTGGTCCCCACCGGCCACTGTCCCCCGGCGATCTGGTCGCGCAGGTGCTGGGTGGCCTGTTCGACCAGCGGACTGGGACGGAGGGCACCGAGCGGCATGCCGTCACCACCTCTCAGGTTGTCTGACTATTCGGGCGATGATTCTACTCGGTGCGGGGCTACCGCCAGGCGAACCGGGCGAACCAGGCGAACCGGGCGACCGGCCTGGCGAGGTGTGGGGGAGGGCCTGACGACCACGACCGGCCGCATCTTCGTGTTGGAGGCGCCATCGCCCTCACCAACCATCCGACGCACCGCCGGCTTTGACCGTGATACGTCCGGCGCCACCTCGGTCCCACCTCTCCAAGTTCCTCAGGTTGTCTGAGGTGTTGGTGGCCGCTACTGTACTCGGCATGCTGCTGCACGAGCTCCTTCTTCTCGGCTGCCGCTGCGGGGCCTGACACGACCGGCACCCCGTAGCGGGGTATCAGGCTGCGCCGGTCGTCAGACGGCCGACCGAGAGAAGTTCCGCCACATGGACTCCTGCGAAACCACGAAGTTCCCCACCCTGCGCACTCCGTCCGGTGAGATCCCGGTGGATGCACCGCGGTGGAATCCGCAACGACCGGGTGCGATGCCGCACCACCGCTACCAGCCGGTGCACGACCGCGTCGCCCTGCCCCCGACGGACCGGGACTGGCCCTCCCGTCGGATCGAGCGTGCCCCCCTGTGGGTTCCGGTGGACCTGCGCGACGGCAACCAGGCACTGGCGGAACCGATGGACATCGCACGCAAGCGGCGGATGTTCGACCTCCTGGTCGCCATGGGGTTCAAGGAGATCGAGGTCGGCTACCCGTCCGCCAGCCAGACCGACTTCGATTTCGTCCGCCACCTGGCCGACAGCGGTGCGGTACCCGACGACGTGACCATCTCCGTCTTCACCGCGGCTCGCCGGGACCTCATCGACCGCACCGTCGCCTCCATCGAGGGGCTTCCGCGCACCCTCGTTCACCTCTACACGGCCACCGCGCCCACCTGGCGGGACGTGGTCCTGGGCCGGTCCCGCTCCGAGGTGCACGGACTGATCCTGGAAGCAGCCGCCCATCTGCTGCGGCGGGCCGAGGAACGGCCGGCGGCGGACATCCGGTTCGAGTTCTCCCCGGAGGTGTTCAACCTCACGGAGCCGGACTTCGTTCTGGAGGTCTGTAACAGCGTGACCGAACTGTGGGAGGCGTGCGAGGACCGTCCGGTGGTGCACAACCTGCCGGCGACGGTGGAGGTCGCGACCCCCAATGTGTACGCCGACCAGATCGCCTACATGGACCGCCACTTGGCCCGACGCGGAGCGGTGATCCTCTCCGTCCACCCGCACAACGACCGCGGTACCGGAGTTGCCTGTGCCGAGCTCGCCCTGCTGGCCGGTGCGCAGCGGGTGGAGGGCTGCTTGTTCGGCAACGGCGAACGGACTGGCAACGTCGACCTGGTCACCCTGGCCCTGAACCTGTACACCCAGGGCGTGAACCCGATGATCGACTTCTCCGACATCGACGCCGTGCGCGAGGTGGTGGAGCACTGCACCCGACTGCCGCTCCACCCGCGCCACCCCTACGGTGGCGAACTCGTCCACACGGCATTCTCCGGCACCCACCAGGACGCCATCGCCAAGGGCCTGGCGCACCACGCGAAGCAGGCCGCCAACCGGGGACTCGGCGTCGCGGACGCGCCCTGGGCGGTGCCGTACCTGCCCATCGATCCGGGCGACATCGGCCGTACGTACGAGGAAGTCATCCGCATCAATTCCCAGTCCGGCAAGGGCGGTATCGCCCACCTGCTGCACACCCGACACGGCCTGGACCTGCCCAGGGCGATGCGCCCGGACTTCTCCCGCACCGTGCAGCAGGTGTCCGACGCCAGTGGTCGGGAACTGTCGCACCAGGACCTGTGGGAACTCTTCCGCACCACGTACCTCAGCCCCGCCGAGGAAGGCCCGGTCCGGCTGGTCTCCTGGAACACCGCGGAAACCGCCCCCGGCGACCACCGGTTCGCCTGCGTCCTGCACATCGACGACCGGGAGCACCACTGCCAGGGGTCCGGAAACGGGCCGCTGTCCGCCCTCGCCGACGCCCTCGGCACCGTCGGGATCCCGATCGACATCCTGAACTACGCGGAGCACGCCGCCACTACGGGACCGGGCAGCCACGCCGTCTCCTACGCCGAGTGCCGGGTGCGGGACGCCACCTGTTGGGGAGCGGGCTGGGACACCTCCATTTTGACCGCGTCGATCCACGCCGTCATGGCTGCCGTCAACCGAGCCGTAGGGAGCTGACCGCGCCCGCGGCTGCCGCAACCCGTGCGAACAACGTGGGCCTCGTCCGCGCCGGTGCTCCGATTCTGCAAGAGGTCTGACTGGCCGTACGTCCCGGCGAGCGCTGGGAGCTGCTCGGCGCCAACCCGCAACCGGGCCGGACGTCGCAGGTCGGGAACAGGCAATACTCCTCCGAGGACCCGAGTAGCTGAGGTCCCGGATCCCTACGTAGAAAGAGAGTGGTCGTTCCAGCATGAAAAAAGGGCAACTCGGCTTCTTGGCCGGTACGCACATGGTCAACGACCTCTATCAGGGCGCGATCCCCGCGATGCTGCCGTTCCTGATGTCCCAGCGCCACTACAGCTACGCAGCGGTCTCCGGCCTGGCGTTCGCGGCGAGCGGTCTCTCCAGTCTGCTCCAGCCGGTGTTCGGTGCGCTCGCCGACCGCAAGTCGCGGCCCTGGCTGGTACCCACGGGGTTCGGCACCGCGGCCTTGGGCGTGGCGGCGGCGGGCCTGTCCGGGAACTATCTGGTCACCTGGTTGTGCGTCGCGCTTGCCGGAATCGGCATCGCGGTCTACCACCCGCCCGCGACCAGCCAGGCACGTGCCGCCGGTGGATCGTCGCAGAAGGCCATGAGCGTCTTCTCCGTCGGCGGAACCATCGGCGGTGCCCTCGCTCCGACGCTGGTCACTCTCGTCATCGGGGGAGTGGGGTTCGCCGGAAGTTATCTGCTGGCGGTCCCTTCCCTGGTCATGGTCATCCTGTGGGCTCTCAAGGGCCCCTGGATGCGAGCGCGGGGCCACGTGGCGGCCAGTCCGCTGGTCACCGGCGCATCGGCCAAGGCAGGGGCAGGGGCAGGGGCAGGGGCAGGCGGTACGGGACGGACGGATGACTGGCGTTCCTTCGCCCGCCTGGTGGCCGTCATTATCGGATGGTCCATTCCGTACGTCACGGTCACGTCGATGGTGTCGCTGCACGCGCAGCGCGATCTGGGGGAGTCCGCGGCGGCGGGCGCCGCTGTGCTCAGTACCTTCACCGCGGCCGGGGCGGTCGGCACGTTGCTGGGCGGCTGGCTGGGTGACCGGCACGGCCGGATGGCCTCGGTGCGGTTCGGCTACCTCGTCGCGCTTCCCGCCCTGTTGGGTATTGCCTGGGCTCCCGCGTTCCCGGTCCTGGTGCTGAGTGCGGCAGTGTTCGGGGTGGCGATGTTCCTGCCGTTCGCCGCGCAAGTCACCCTCGGCCAGGACTACTTGCCCAATCGCCCAGGCACCGCCAGTGGGCTCACCCTGGGACTGGCGATGGCGGCGGGCGGACTGTGCTCGCCCGCGTTCGGATGGCTCGCCGACGCGCGCGGCCTGCCCGCCGTCTTCTACGCACTCCTCGCGGTCTTCGTCATTCCTGTCGTCATGGCGACCCGTCTGCCCGACCGCACCTTGCCCGCGCCTGACCCGCCCTCTCCGTCGCTGGTCGACCCCGTACACACGCAGTAAGGCAGTAAAGGCAGTAACGCAGTAAACGCAGCAGACCATGGTGGGTGGTCGGAACGCCGTTCTCGCCACCGGTACGGCGCGGCCGTACCGCTCAGCGTGCCTGCCGACGTCACACCGCAGTTGTTGGCCAAGGAGCTGGCTGCGGTGCTCGCCGAACGGACCTCCTGGACAACACAGTTCCGCCGTAACCCTACGGCGACGACCCGGTCCTGTCGGCACCGCAGTATCGGCTGAGGGCACGAACGTCTCTGGCCAACAGGTGCGTTGGGGACCTGGGATCACGAAGACCATCGCCCTCTGACGCAGACCGAGCGGCGGCTCAGCTGGGACCAGTCCGAGATCGACTCCCGCTTCTTCGCCATAATCACCGATCTCGTCGGTACCCCCACGGACCTCGTCGACGAGACCGGACACGTTGCCTGGTACTCCCGGAGAACGCTCTGGGGCACTACTGCACGGAATCGCGACGCCACCGCCCACACACCGCTGCGGTTTCCTGGCCAATACGACGACGAGGAAACCGCCCTCCACTACAACTTCCACCGCCACTACGACCCCGATACGGCGCGCTACGCAACGCCCGATCCACTCGGCCTTGAGCCCGCACCGAATCCCGCCACCTACCCGCATAACCCCCACAGCTGGTCTGACCCTCTGGGGTTGTCCCCCGAGAGCTGCCCGAAGAAGAAGGCCCAGCGCAGCGACCCTGAGCAGGTGTGCACCGTCGGGGATTACGCTCAGGAGTCCATCCCAGCGCAGAGCAAGTCCCAGAAGTTCACCGCTGAGGAGCGGCGGCAGGTCAACGACCTTGGTGAGCAATTCGGTTGCCACACCTGCGGTTCCACGGACCCGATGTCGAAGGGTGGGAACTTTGTGCCCGACCATCAACCCATCAGCTCATGGGTCCCGGACGGGACACCGCAGCGCCTCTACCCGCAATGCCTGCCGTGCAGCCGACAGCAAGCGGGCTGGGCACGGCAGCTCGCGCCTATCATGAGGCCCTTGTACGAGAGCAAGGGGAAGTGACGGAGGGTATGGAAACTCCCGCTGAATCGGTACACAACCCGACGAAATGGATTGAGTCCACCGGAGGCCCGTTCGTCATCGTCCCCGCCACTCATGCCGCCGTCTGGCAGGGAATCGAGGGGGATGACTACGACGACGCATGTCTCGTGGATGACTGTCTCGGGCTAGTGGAATTCGGCCCCGCAGCCCAGAGAGCGCCTGGCATCGTCGTGGCGGACGAACCGTTGCCGGCTACGTTCCTGCCAGATCTCCAGTGCTTGCTCCAATGGAGCTATGCCCCGTCCGAGCAGGCGCTGATCGACGGCGCACGCAGGTCGTTCGATGGTATCGACAACTGGCATGAAGGCCCCGTGCTTGATGTCCATGACCAATTGATCATGTTCGACGCAACGGTTCCGGGCGATTCTCTGGAGCAAGTCGAGACGCTGTCCGTCTCGTTGCCGACGGGTCGATACCAGTTCCACACCGCGGACTTTGAAATCGGCGACGATGTCGCGGGACGCCTGCACGCCATCAGGCCGCTCAACCCGCATCGCTCATGAACCCCTGGCGGGACGGCACATGGGGCGGTCGGGAATGCCATGGCAAAGCTGGGAATCGGCGCATGGTGCGCCCGGCTATCCCCGATCCCTGTACTGCGGCTGATGCCAACCCGCGAGGCGCCACCGAGAGCGCGGGTTATCCGATAAGCGGGGTGGATCCAGTTCGTGGCAGTCGTGAAATTCCGCGTGTCACAGAGGAGTTGGGACGCATTTACGCATTAGTTTCCATAGCCGTACGAAGTCGATCAACTTCTGATCGCTTCCGTTCGACCTACCGGAGATGAAATGCGCAAGCTTCGTAAGGCCGCCGTTGTTATCGCCGTACTGGGCAGCGTTGGCCTCCTCGGTGCCGGCACCGCAAACGCCCATGGTGGTAGCCAAGGCGGGATGAACTCCTTCTCCAGCGACGAGGAGGGCGGCGGAAGGGGAGGCGGCAAGGATGGACTGTTCAACGTCTCCCAGGGCACCCAGTGCCGGTCCCACGACCTGAACATCGACGTCCTCGGCGCGGTCGGCGTCCTCGACGGCGTGCTGGGGAACGCCCTCAACGGTGAGGGCGCCGCGGGTGCCCAGCAAAGCAAGCTGGGCTCCACCATGGGTTGCAACAACGGCGCCTTCCAGAAGTAAAGGCAGTCAGTCCCGGTGCCGAGCCGCCGTCTGGGCACCGGGACTTGTTCTTGACCGGCGACAGTTCCTCAACGGTTCTTGAGAGCATCGGCGAGGAGTGCACCGCCGCCCTTTGGGGAGTCCGTCACCTCTGTGGCGAAAGTTGGATGGGCTGTGGCCACGTGGAAGGGCGGGAGTTGGCGAATTGCCGCCCTTCCACGTGCTTCACCGTGTAACTGCTGCCGCGTTGGTCCTGCCGGCTTCCCAGGGCCTCGAAGACGCCCGCGTCACGCCACTGCCTCAAGCGGTTGTGGACGGTTGGCCAGGCACCGAACTCCCGCGGCATCTCCCGCCACTGCCCGCCCGCCCTGAACCGCCAGATCTCACCCTCGAACTGCTGCCGCAGCAGTTCGGGGTAGAGACCGTACTCACCGATCGGCAGGCACGGCCTGATGAACTCCCACTCCTCGTCGGTCAACTGCACCTGAGTCGTGCACGACGGTCTACCGGAAAGGGGCCGCCGCGAGGGTGAATCCCTGTGGTTGAGCAGTGCGGTTGGTCAGTCTGAGCGTCGTAGTTGGCCGATTGGCCTTCCTGGCTTGAGGCTGGGACCGCCTCAAAGTCACTGCTCGCCGACCGGTGGCTGTCGGGCCAGGAACTCTTCGAACGCCGCTGCCTGCTTGGGGTCCATGAATCCCTGGCGCGTCTGCGTGGCTTTGTCCTCAAGCCACGCTGCCTCGTCGGCGGTCAGCTGCACGGCCACCACCATCCCGCCCCGGGCAAAGCTCACGCGCCTGCCATCGGCGCGTACATACCGGGTGTAGGGCCCGTACTCCTGCGGTCTGGCCAACGGCTCGATCCGAAGCCGACCGACGTCCCACGTCGTCTCGTTCGCGTCTTCCTCTTCCTCTTCTTCTTCCTCGCCCTGCGACATCGGTGTGGGTGTGGGGTAGTCGACGCGGACCCAGTGCTCCAGCGCGACCACCACCCCCGTCGGGAACAGCACACTCACCGGCATGCCGCCGTCAGTGAGCACGACGGGTTCGCCGGTGGACTCGACCAGCGAGACCAGGCGCTCATAGTCGATCGGGTCCGGGGCGTACCGACGCTCAATGACGATCTTCACGACATCATCCATAGAGCCGCACGCTACCGGGCGGGGTTGGGCAGGTCTCTGCTGCTGTCGCGGTGCCGGGCTTCGCCCTGATGGCCGCCGGGGTTTCCTGGTCGGGGCAGGAGGGTTCTGGACGAGCACTATCGCCTGGGGCGTGCTGGGGAAGTGGCCAACTGAGGTGCTCGCTGGCCGACTGAAGCGCACAGTCACCATCCCGCAGATTGATCACCACTCGATGCGCGCCCCAGTTGGGGCACTCCGACGGCGGTCCACGACGGATAGCGGGAGGGGAGGTATCTGTCCTTGAACCGGACGAACTCCTCTATGCCGTGCCAGGGGCTGCGGGTGCCGTGTCCGCCGGCTTTGAGGAAGATCTCCTCGGCGAAGTACCAGACATGCTCCGACCCCCGTGGTTCGGCGAAGGGCCGGCCGAATGGCATCGACGGCACCATGGTGTCCAGCCGGTCCTTGGCGAGCGGATTGGTGTTTTCGACTTGTGACCGGTGCTCGGTCCCGCCGAATATCGACGATGCATTCGGGCCAGGGTTGGGTTCGCGACGGCTCAGTCGAACGCCTCGCGATAAGCCCGTTCGGATGCGCTCGGATCGGGGAGGGGCATCCCCCGTCTGGACCTCAATGCAGCCCGGAAAATGGCAGCGGCAAGTGGATTGGCGAGCGGGAAGCGGAATGGCGGGCGGTACGCGGGATTCGTCAGTCGTCCCTGATGGGGAGAGTCGTAACGGCTGTTGCTGACGTTGCCGAGTCAGGACGCAGCGAAGGCCCGGTGGAATCCACCGGGCCTTCACTTTCGAGTAGCGGGGACAGGATTTGAACCTGCGACCTCTGGGTTATGAGCCCAGCGAGCTACCGAGCTGCTCCACCCCGCGACGACGTGGTGAACTCTACGGCAATAGCGGGGATCGGTCGAATCGACGTTCGGGCTCGGTCGGACGGGCTCGCCGTGCTCAGCTGCTCGGTCCGTCTCGCCTACGGCGTCCCGTGCGCCGGCTGGGAGCCTGAGCTGCCGCCAGTCCTGGAGCGGGTCGCCCTACCCTCCGGGGCAGGAGCGTCAGCGGCTTCGGTGGGGCTGATGCGAAGCGTCGTCCCCCGCCCTCGTGGCCTGGAGCGTCCCGTTCCCGCGTTCCAGGCGGCTTGCGTTTCTCCTGGTCAGAGCCCCTTTTCGCGTTCCAGCGTCCCGAACTGCTCGGAATTCGTTGCGGCCCGGACGGATCACCCCGCACGCTCGGGTCTTCCCGACCCCGCACCTACCGCACCGTCGAAGGGGCTCACCCACGTGTCCAGCGTTCGCAACTGCCGCCCCCGCAGGCCGTCGCCGGCCCGCCCCCGGCTGCCGGGCGGGCAGCCGCCCGTCGAGAGTTGGGTAGCGCGACGTATGTTCAGCCTCCAGATCAACGGCCAGGACGCCGAGAACATCAGCACCATGGACGCTCCGTATGGGAACCACATCACCGTGACACGCGGCTCGGTACACAGCGATCTTTTCGACGACTGGATCAACGCCGCGATCAGCAATGGCCCGAATGCCGGGAGGAACTTCGCCGTCACGACGTTCGACGGCAACAATCAGCAAATGAATCGGTGGGAGTTCACCGACGCCTGGATCTACAAAGTGGTGGGCGAGTCGATCAGCATCATCTTCAGCAGGATGGAGATCGTCTGAGGTCGTCCCGCAACTGGTGGCGGCGCGTTGTGCGGCGACGGCGATCTTTTCCGGCCGGGCGGAGCGGATCGCGCGTCCCCGTCGTTCTCAGGTATCCCGCGGGGTAGGTATCTGCGCGTGACGCCATGGGGCTTCGCACCTGTGACCAAAAGGGGAAGGCCAGCCACTATGAGCTCTCCGAGCATCCTCATTTCCGGCGCCAGCATTGCGGGACCGGCCCTTGCCTCCTGGCTCGCCCAGGCGGGCTGGGACGCCACCGTCGTCGAACGCTTCGACCGGCTGCGCGACGAGGGCCAGAACATCGACATCCGCGGTAGCGGCCGCGAAGTGCTGCGCCGGATGGGTCTCGAAGACGCCGTGCGCGCCGCTCACACGCGCGAGACCGGCCTGGACTTCGTCGACGAGCGAGGCCGGCCGCTCGCACGTTTCGCCGCCGGCACCGACGACACCTCGGGTGGCACCGCCGAGCTGGAGATCCTGCGCGGGCGACTCGGGCAGATCCTCTACGACCACTCGTCGACCAAAGCCGCATACGTCTTCGGCGACCAGATCACCGCGCTGCACGACGACGGGCACGGCGTGGACGTCGAGTTCCTCCACGGATCGGCCCGCCGGTTCGATGCGGTGGTCGTCGCCGAGGGGCTCCGCTCGCGCACCCGCTCGATGGTGATACCGGATGTCCGCCTGCGCGAACTCGGCCTCTACAGCGCCTACCTCACGATTCCGCGCACCGACGCCGACGACAACCGGTGGCGGTGGCTGATCTGCGACCGTGGCCGCGGCGTGACCCTGCGGCCGGACGATGTCGGAACCATTCGGGCCGGGCTGAACATGTTCGGCTCCGTGCGCGGTCTCGATCGCCTCGACCGCGACGAGGTCGTCACGATCCTGCGCGCGACATTCGACGACGTGGGCTGGGAAACCCCGCGGATCCTCGACGCCCTCGACGAAGCCCCCCTGTACTTCGAAGCGCTCGGTCAGGCCCGGCTCCCGCGCTGGAGCCGCGGCCGGGTCGTGCTCCTCGGGGACGCCGCCTACTGCGCCTCGCCGATCAGCGGTATGAGCACGACCTTGGCCCTCACCGGCGCGTACGTTCTGGCCGGTGAGCTCGCCCACCACACCGATACGCACACCGCGTTCGCCCGGTACGAGGCGATCATGCGCCCGTTCGTCGGGAGGGCCCAGCAACTCCGTCCGGGGCTCCCGCGGATCCTCTTTCCCCGCACCCGACGGCAGCGATCGTTGCTCTGGACCGGCCTGCGGACGGCCACCAGTCCGCTGGTCAATCGGCTCGGAGATGTCTCGGGTGGACTGTTCAGCCCGCCCGCGGACGCGCTCCGCCTGCCTGACTTCGCGATGACGGCACGGCACGGCGGGTGACCTGAGCGGATGAGGTCGGGGGTGGTGGGCGAGCCCGCCGCTCCTGCCGGTACCGCGTCGGGTCCTTCCACGAGGACCCGCGCGGCGCCGGCGTTCGGCCGTTGCCCCGCCGGTAGGCCGCGGATCACAGGACTTGCGCACCGGCTGCTTCGCACAGCGTTGCCCCGTCGAGCTACTCGACGGGGCAACGCAACGGGGGCGGAATTGCTCAACAGCGTCGTTTCGAACGGTAGATCCTTCTCTGGGGGGCTTCGTGGCGGGCGGGGGCAGGGCCCCGGGCCACGGGAGTGGTCAGCGGAACCGGTTGATCGCGTCGATGTGCTTCGCCCGCAGTTCCTCGTCGCGCACGCCCAGGCCCTCCGTCGGGGCCAGGCACAGCACGCCGACCTTGCCCTGGTGGACGTTGCTGTGCACGTCGTGGACGGCGAGCGCGGTGTCGGCCAGCGGGTAGGTGCAGGAGAGGGTGGGGTGGATCTTCCCCTTGGAGACGAGGCGGTTCGCCTCCCATGCCTCGCGGTAGTTGGCGAAGTGGGTGCCGACGATGCGCTTGAGGTGCATCCACAGATAGCGGTTGTCGAACTCGTGGCGGTAGCCGGAGGTCGAGGCGCAGGTGACGATGGTGCCGCCCCTGCGGGTGACGTAGACGGACGCCCCGAAGGTCTCCCGGCCGGGGTGCTCGAAGACGATGTCCACGTCCTCGCCGCCGGTCAACTCCCGGATGCGGGCGCCGAACCGCTTCCACTCCCGCGGATTCTGGGTGTGCTCGTCGCTCCAGAAACGGTAGTCCTCGGCCGAACGGTCGATGATCGCCTCCGCGCCCATGGCCCGGCACACCTCGGCCTTGCGCGGGTTGGAGACCACACAGACGGGGTTGGCTCCGCCGGCGAGGGCGAGCTGGGTGGCGTACGAGCCCAGACCGCCGCTGGCGCCCCAGATCAGCACGTTGTCGCCCTGCTTCATGCCGGCGCCGTTGCGGGAGACCAGCTGACGGTAGGCGGTGGAGTTCACCAGACCCGGGGCAGCGGCCTCCTCCCAGGTGAGGTGGGCGGCCTTGGGCATCAGCTGGTTGGACTTGACCAGGGCTATCTCGGCCAGGCCGCCGAAGTTGGTCTCGAAGCCCCAGATCCGCTGGGCCGGGTCGAGCATCGTGTCGTCGTGCCCGTCCGGGCTCTCCAGCTCCACCGACAGGCAGTGCGCCACGACCTCGTCGCCGGGCTTCCAGACGTTCACTCCCGGGCCGGTGCGCAGCACCACGCCGGACAGGTCGGAGCCGAGGATGTGGTACGGCAGGTCGTGGCGGGCGGCCAGCGGCGAGGTGCGCCCGTAGCGCTCCAGGAAGCCGAAGGTCGGCAGCGGCTCGAAGAGGGACGACCACACGGTGTTGTAGTTGACCGAGCTGGCCATCACCGCGATGAGGGCCTCGCCGGGCCCCAGTTCGGGCACCGGTACCTCGTCGACCCGCAGTGACTTGCGCGGGTCCTTGTCCGCGCTGGGCATGCCGCGGAACATCTCGGTGTCCTCTTTGTGGACGGTCACGGCCCGGAAGGACTCGGGCAGGGGGAGCGCGGCGATGTCCTCGGGGGTGCGGTCGGGTGTGCTGATCGCGGCGAGCAACTCGCTCCGGGCATGACTGTCGGGCATGGTGGATCGGCTCCTTTTGGGCGTTTCGTCGCATTGTGAGGTGTGGGGCGGTGGGGCGCCCCAGCGTGGGGACGAGGACGTCGGGTGGGGGAGTCGCGGGTCTCGTCTTCTTCGCAGGTCCGTAGCCCCTGGAGGCCACCGTCGGCTCAGCAACGCGAACGACGGCTCGGGGGCGGACCGGTTCAACGTGGTGTGGCGTCCTCCAGCCCGGCACCGCGCCCTGCGGCCGAGTGCAGGCGGGCGTAGGGCCCTGCGGCGGCCAGGAGTTGGTCGTGGGTGCCCTGCTCGACGATGCGGCCGCTCTCCATGACGAGGATCAGGTCCGCGTCGCGGATGGTGGAGAGGCGGTGGGCGATCACGAAGCTGGTGCGGCCCGCGCGCAGCGAGTGCATCGCCTGCTGGATGAGGGTCTCCGTGCGGGTGTCGACGGAGCTGGTTGCCTCGTCCAGGAGCAGGATCGAGGGCCGTGCCAGGAAGGCCCGCGCGATGGTGATGAGCTGTTTCTCGCCCGCGCTGACACTGGTCGACTCCTCGTCCAGGACGGTGTCGTAGCCGTCCGGCAGAGTGCGGATGAAGCGGTCGGCGCAGGTGGCGCGGGCGGCGGCCACGATCTCCTCGCGGGTGGCGTCGGGGCGTCCGTAGGCGATGTTCTCCGCGATGGTGCCGGAGAAGAGCCAGGCGTCCTGGAGCACCAGGCCGATGTGGGAGCGCAGGTCCTCGCGGGTCAGGGTGGTGATGTCGGTGCCGTCGAGGAGGATGCGCCCCTCGTCGGTCTCGTAGAAGCGCATGAGGAGGCTGCCCAGCGTGGTCTTGCCCGCGCCGGTCGGACCGACGACCGCCACGGTCTGGCCGGGTTCGACGGTGAGGGAGAGGTCCTCGATGAGCGGGGTGCCGGGGGAGTAGCGGAAGTGGACCTTGTCGAACCGGACGTGTCCGCCGACCTTGTGGAGACGCGCGGGACGGTCGGAGTCGGGTCGCTGCTCGTCCTCGTCCAGGAGGTCGTGGATCCGCTCCGCGGAGGCGAGGGCGGACTGTAGGCGGGCGGCGATGCCGGCGACCTCGACGATCGGCTGGCTGAACTGCCGGGAGTAGAGGACGAACGCCTGGACGTCGCCGATGGACAGGGCCCCGGCGACCACGCGCAGCGCGCCGACGACCGCCACGACGACATAGCCGAGGTTGGAGACGAACATCATCGACGGCTCGATGGCGCCGGAGACGAACTGGGCTCGTGCGCCGGCGCGGTAGAGGGCTTCGTTGTGCTCGTCGAAGGCGCGCTCGGCCTGTTCGCGCCGGCCGAAGCCCTTGACCAGCGCGTGACCGGTGTAGACCTCCTCGACGTGGGCGTTGAGCGCTCCGGTGACGGACCACTGGTGGGCGAACCGCGGCTGTGCGCGCTTGCTGATCCGGGCGGCGAGCACGACGGACACCGGGAGGCAGGCCAGCATGATCAGTGCCAGCAGCGGCGAGATGACGAGCATCAGCACCAGCATGCTCAGCACCGAGAAGACCGCTGTGATCAGCTGGCTGAGGGTCTGCTGGAGGGTCTGCTGGAGGTTGTCGACGTCATTGGTCACCCGGCTGAGCACGTCGCCCGCCGGGTGGCGGTCGAAGTACCGCAGCGGCAGGCGGGCGAGCTTGGCCTCCACGGACTGGCGCAGCGCGAAGACCACGCGCTGCACGACGGTCGAGACCAGCCGGCCCTGGAGGAGGGTGAGGAAGGAGGCGGTGACGAAGAGCACGAGCGCGATCAGCAGCACCCGGGCGATCGCGTCGAAGTCGACTCCTCGGGATCCATGGGCGTGCCGGATGCCGTCGAAGAGGAGGTCCGTGGCCCGACCGAGGAGTATCGGGCCTGCCGCGTTGAGCACGACGCCGCCGATACCGAGGGCGACGGCCACGGCAACCAGGGCACGGTGCGGTCGCAGCAGTCCCAGCATGTGGCGGGCGGGGCTGCGCCGCCCGCGGTCAGAGCTGTCCGCCGAGACCATGGACAGCCTCCTGAGGGGTCGTGGCGGCTTCGGCGTCCGAGTCGGAGCCGCCGTAGTGGCCGGTGAGTGCGGTGAGTTGGGACCGGGCGATTTCCCGATACGCCGTACTGGTGCGCAGCAGTTCCTGGTGGGTACCGGTGGCGGCCACCCGACCCGCGTCCAGGACCACGATGCGCTGTGCGTGCTGGACGGTGCTGACGCGCTGGGCGACGGTGAGCACCGTCGCCCGGGAGATCTCCGGTTCCAGGGCGGCCCGCAGCGCGGCGTCCGTGGCGTAGTCCAGCGCGGAGAAGCAGTCGTCGAAGAGATAGACATCCGGTCTGCGCAGCAGGGTGCGGGCGATCGCCAGCCGCTGCCGCTGTCCGCCGGACACATTGGTGCCGCCCTGCGTGATCGGCGAGTTGAGCCCCTCGGGCAGGCGCTGAACGAAATCCCGGGCCTGCGCGATCTCCAGCGCGTGCCAGAGGTCGGCGTCGGTGGCGTCGGGGTTGCCGAACCGCAGATTGCTGGCGACGGTGCCGGAGAAGAGGTACGCCCGCTGCGGGACGAAGCCGACGGTGCGGCGCAATGTCTCCGCGTCCAGGGCGCGTACGTCGACGCCGCCCACGTGGACCGAGCCCTCGGTGGCGTCGAAGTGCCGCAGGACGAGGTTGAGCAGGGTGGTCTTGCCGCTTCCGGTGCTGCCGAGGATCGCCACCGTCTCGCCGGGGCCGGCGCTCAGGTCGATCCCGCTCAGTACCGGCTCGTTGGCTCCCGGGTACCGGAACCCGGCGTCACGCAGGGCCAGTTGGCCGGTGGCGGGCGCGGTGCGCACGGGCCGGGCCGGCGTGGTCACGCTCGGCTCGGTCGCCAGTACCTGCTGGATGCGCTCGGCCGAGACCCTCGCCCGCGGCATCGCCAGGCACACGAAGGTCACCATCACCACCGACATCAGGATCAGCGTCAGGTAGCTCAGGAACGCGCTGAGCGCACCGAACCGCATCGCCCCGGCGTCGATGCGGTGCGCACCGAACCACACCACCGCCGCCATGAAGCCGTTCAGGACCAGCAGTACGACGGGAACGATGGTGGCCAGCAGCCGGCCGACGCGCAACGAGATGTCACACAATTCGGAATTGGTTCGGCCGAATCTCTCGCCTTCGTGTCCGTCGCGCACAAAAGCCCGTACGACGCGGACTCCCGTGATGCGTTCGCGCAGCAGGCCGTTGACGCGGTCCAAGTATTTCTGCATACGGTCGTAGAACGGGTCGGTGCGGCCGAGAATGAGACCGAAGGACATTCCGAGGGCCACCATCAGTGCCACCAGCAGCAGCGAAAGTGGAATGTCCTGCTGGAGTGCGAGCACGATGCTGCCCAGACACATCAGGGGCGCCGACACGGCGACGCCGAACGCGGACAGCGCCAGCATCTGCACCTGTTGGACATCGTTGACGGTACGCGTCATCAGCGACGGAGTGCCGAACTGGCCGACCTCGCGGGCCGAGAAGTCCAGCACCCGGCGGAAGACGGCCGAGCGCAGGTCGCGGCCCATCGCCATGGCCGTCCGCGCGCTCAGGGACACCGCGCCCACGGATGCCGCGACCTGTACGAGCGCAACGGCCAGCATGCCCAGGCCGGTCCGGGCGATGTAGTTGCTGTCCGCCTTGATCACGCCGTTGTCGATGACTGCGGCGCCCAGCGTCGGCAGGGCCAGGGTGGCCAGGATCTGGGCCAATTGGAGCAGCCCCAGCAGGGCGACGGCGCGCCGGTGGGGACGCAGTCGGGTTCGCAGGATTTTGAGCAGCACCGGGCGACGCTCCAAGAGGCGGGCAGGTCCGGTCGGTGGCGCGGGTGAGGCGCCCACCGGGCCTGGACGGGGCACGTCCGGACAGTGCACCGCACCGCACACCGGAAAATCCGTAGTGTCCTGAGGGCTGCCGTTGCCGCGAGGGCCGCACGGGAGCCGGTGATCCCGGTCTCGAACAGGCCACAAGCACACGAGGGTTGGGACTCCGGAATTCCGTAGTGTTACCGGAATTTCTTGACACCACGACCGGCCGCTTGGAAGCGTGCGTTTACCCGGCGTCCGGACCGCGGCGTTTTCGATGCCCATCGACGCCATTCGACGCCAAGAGGTCAAGTAGCAGACT
Source organism: Streptomyces sp. NPDC058000 (assembly GCF_042886435.1). NCBI lineage: Bacteria > Bacillati > Actinomycetota > Actinomycetes > Kitasatosporales > Streptomycetaceae > Streptomyces > Streptomyces sp. NPDC058000. The sequence goes on along the minus strand of NZ_JBHVQS010000032.1, from coordinate 62,909 downwards.
CGGCTCTGCGTTTGGGCGGTCTGTTCTATGCGGATGAAAGGAATGCGATGTCCAAGCGTGCGCTGATCACCGGAATTACCGGTCAGGACGGCTCTTACCTGGCCGAGTACCTGCTCTCACAGGGTTACGAAGTGACGGGCCTGATACGGGGTCAGGCAAATCCCCGAAAGTCGCGGGTCAGCCGGCTCGTCTCCGACCTGAACTTCGTCGACGGTGACCTGATGGACCAGGCCAGCCTGGTGTCGGCGGTCGACCAGGTGCAGCCCGACGAGATCTACAACCTCGGCGCGATCTCGTTCGTGCCGATGTCCTGGCAGCAGGCCGAACTGGTCACCGAGGTCAACGGCATGGGCGTGCTGCGCATGCTGGAGGCGATCCGCATGGTCAGCGGCCTGAACGGCTCGCGGAGCAGCGACGGCGGCCAGATCCGCTTCTACCAGGCGTCCTCGTCGGAGATGTTCGGCAAGGTCGCCGAGACCCCGCAGTGCGAGACCACCATCTTCCGCCCGCGCAGCCCGTACGGCGTGGCGAAGACCTACGGGCACTTCATCACCCGCAACTACCGCGAGTCCTTCGGCATGTACGCGGTCTCCGGCATGCTGTTCAACCATGAATCGCCGCGCCGTGGAGCGGAGTTCGTGACCCGGAAGATCTCCCTCGCGGTGGCCCGCATCAAGCTCGGCTACCAGGACAAGATGTCCCTGGGCAACCTCGACGCCGTGCGCGACTGGGGCTTCGCCGGTGACTACGTTCGCGCCATGCACCTGATGCTCCAGCAGGACGAGCCGGGCGACTACGTGATCGGGACCGGCCAGATGCACTCGGTCCGCGACGCCGTCCGCATCGCCTTCGACCACGTGAACCTGAACTGGGAGGACTACGTCAGCATCGACCCGTCGCTGGTGCGCCCGGCCGAGGTGGAGATCCTGTGCGCGGACGCCGAGCGCGCCCGCACCCAGCTGGGCTGGGAGCCCAGCGTCGACTTCCCGGAGCTGATGCGCATGATGGTCGACTCCGACCTGCGCCAGGCGTCCCGCGAGCGGGAGTACGGGGATCTGCTGCTGGCCGGTAGCTGGTAATCCGGCCGGGGCGCACGGGATACCTCGGTACGCGGCGTGTGCCCGGGGGTATCCCGTACCGCTTCGGCACGGCGACCGCGTCGTCACACGGAGTCAAGGACACTACGGAATTTCCCGTGATCCTCCCGGTGGAATGAGGGCGTGAACACCGGGCCGGCGATCGGCCGCCGTATCCCGGTGGACCGGTCCGGCGCCATCGCCAGGAGGAGGGGCCAGTGCCATGACGACGATCGCCGTGTAAGGGCTCCGGCCCGGTGCCACGGCCCGGCGCGGGACCGCCCGCGCCAGTTCGTCCGCCTTCCGCATCGGGGCGGACGCTTCTTCCCCGGCCGTCAGACCCCCGCCGTGGTGACGCTGCTGCGGGAACATCCATTACCAGAAGCGGAGTCGGCGCGCCGAGGAGTGTTGCTGGCTACGTGTTCTGTGGATCATGTACTCTAACGCACACGAGACATCACTCTTTAGGGTGATTTACAGTTCGATGTGGTGACGCCCCGTCACATCCGTTGTGTCTCCGAAGTGCGAGGAGCCCTATGGTGCGGAGCCGGAGCTTAGATCCTGATATAGGCAGCGCCTTAGTCGGCCGAGCCGATGTCGTGAAAGAGCTCAACCGCTTCGCCCACAACGCGTGTTCCGGGCGCGCGTGCTCGGTGGTCGTGACCGGCCCGGCCGGAATCGGCAAGTCCGCTCTGCTGCGCGCCTTCCTCAGTGGAGACGCCAGCCGGCCCGCGACGGTTCTACAGGGCGCCTGCGAGGAGGGCGCGTCGGAAGAACCCTTCAGCGGGTTACGCGCCTTGCTCGGCCCGCTCGCGCCGGGCGCCGTCCTTGAAGAGGCCACCCGCCACGCGTTACCCGCACTCGATCCCGGCGAGCTGACCGGTGAGCCGCAGTACGCTCCCGCCGTCCAGCACGCGTTCCACGACCTGCACCGCCGCACGGCACACGAGCTGAGCCGCAGCCCGCTCGTCCTGGCCCTGGACGACGTCCAGCACTGCGACGAACTCTCCCTGCGCTGGTTGGACTTCCTGCTGCGCCGGTCCGACGACCTCCCCCTGCTCGTCGTCCTCACCCAGCAGTCCGAGGCCGCCGCCCTCACCCACCGCCTCCCGGCCCACCACGCCCTGGCGGCCCTGGCCGCCCACTGCCGCACGACGACACTGCGCCTGAGGCCGCTGACCGAGACGGATGTCGCCGAGGTCGTGCGGGAGTTCTTCCCGGTACCCGCCGCCCCCGTCTTCGTCGCCCGCGCTAGGGCCGCGTCCGGCGGTAACCCCCGCCTCCTGGGTCGGCTGCTGCGCGAACTGCGGGCCGAGGGCGCCGGTCCGGGGGTGGGCGGCGCCGACCGGATCGCCGAGACCAGCGGTCGCGTCCTGGCGCGCTGGGCACGCGAACTCCTGGACCGCCAGCCTCCTTGGGTAGGCGAGGTCGCGCGGGCGGTGGCAGTCCTCGGTGAGCGGGATGCCGACCGCGTCGGCGCCCTGGCCGCCGTCCCCGCCGATGTCGTCGAGGACGCCCTGACGGTGCTGAGCGAGGCCGGGTTGGTGCCCGGCGGCAAGTACTTGGCGGACGCCGCGGTGCGAGCGGCGGTGCTGGCGCCCCTGGACACCCAGGCACTGTCGGGCCTGCGGGCGCGGACCGCCCTGCTCCTGAGCGACGCGGGCCGGCCCGCCGAAGAGATCGCCGATCACCTCCTGCGGCTGTCCTCGATCTGTGAACCATGGATGCCCGGCGTCCTGCTGGAAGCCGCGGCCCGCGCCGAGCAGCGCGGTGCCCCGGAGACCGCGGCCCGTTACCTGTACCGGGTACTGGAAGTGGACCCCGACAGCGTGGAGGTCCGCGTCCGACTGGCCAGGGCACTGGTCGAGACCGACCCGCCCGAGGCCGTTGGCCTGCTCCGCGAAGCGCTCGCGCCGAGCGTCGACGTACGCACCCGGGCGCGGATCGCCGCGCAGTTCGGCACGACCGGCCTGGCCGCACGCGAGTGCTCCGTCTCCCTGGACCTCCTCGAAGACGTCCTGGACGCGCTCGACGCCGAAATCGGCCCCGACCCCGTGCCGGCCGACCGGGAACTGCGCACGCTCGTCGAGTCGGTGTTCCTGATCGTCGGCTCGCACTGCCGCAGGACCATCGCCACGACCCGGAAGCGGGCCGCGGCGATGACCCTGCCCGAGGGCGACACCCCCGCCCAGTGCCAGAAGCTGGCGGCCATGGCCGTACTGACGGCACTCGACGGCCAGCCCCCCGAACCGGCCGTCAAGCAGGCTTTGCGCGCCACCTCCAGCTCCCAACTGCGCCTGAAGAGCTGGACCCTGATCAACTCGGCATTCGTCCTCGGCCTCGCCGACCGCACCGAGGACGCGCTGCACGTGCTGGACCGCCTCCTGCGCCACGGCCGGGAGAACTCCGCCGTATGGACCTATGCCCTGGCCCTGTCCACCCGCGCCGGGCTCCAGCACGGCCTGGGCGCCCTCCCGGACGCGCTCGCCGACGCCAGAACGGCGGTCCAGATCAGCGGCGCGGAACGGTGGGGCGAGACCATGGTCCTGCCGCGCCTGGCCCTGGCGAGCGTACTGGTGGACCGGGGCGAGGCCGCGTCCGCCGATCGGCTGCTGACCAGCACCGAGCCCGCCTGGCGCGAGCAGTACGTGTGGACCTACCACCGTTACCTGATGGCCCACGGCCGGGCCCGCCACGCCTTGGGGGACACGGAGGGCGCACTGGCGCTGTTCCGTGAGTGCGGCAGGTCACTGGAGGAGGCCGAGGTGCGCCACGCGGCATACCTGCCCTGGTGGGTGGAGGCGGCCTGCATCCTCGCGGAACTGGGCCGTGCGGAGGAGGCTCAGGAGCCCGCCGCACACGGCACCCGGCTCGCACGGGAGTGGGGCACGCCGCGGGTCCTCGGCCTGGCCGCCCTGGCCCGCGGCGTGGCCACCCCCGGCGAGGACGGGGTGGAACTGCTGGGCGAGGCGGTGCGCGAACTCGCCGCCTCACCGGCCCGCGTAGAGCACGCCCGTGCCGAACTCATCCTGGGCAAGGCCCTGTTGGCGGACGGCAACCGACCCGTCGCCCGCGAGCATCTGCGCACCGCGGCCAGCCTCGCCCAGCGCTGCGGCGCCCTCGCGCTCGGCCAGGACGCCCGCGGGGCCCTGGTGGCCGCCGGCGGCCGCATGCGGAAGATGACCGGCTCGCCCCTGGACCTGCTCACCAGCATGGAACGCAGGGTCGCCAGCCTTGCCGCCGGCGGCGCCGGGAACCGCTCCATCGCGCAGTCGCTGTACGTCAGCGTCCGCATGGTCGAGATGCATCTGACGAGTGTGTACCGCAAGTTGGGCATCGCCGAGCGTGCCCAACTTGCCGCGGTCCTCCGCTTTTCGGGCGTCCGCGAAGTACGGGCGCCACGGTCGGCGCCGCGGTCAGACAGACAGGGCTGAGGGCGAGCGGACCGGGATGGTGTCTGTGTCGGGGCTGAATGGTGAACAGCTATACGCTGGGTTTATATGGGCGGGGCGTCGAGGAACCGACCCGCCCTTGCTCGAACGCGAGTCGGAGCAGGCGCAGTTGAAGCAGGCGATAGCCGCGCTCGGAGAGGGCCGCCCCGCCGTCGTCTCGGTGACCGGCCGCCCCGGCTTCGGCCACAACGCCCTGCTGCGCTGGACCGCCCGGCTCGCCGAGGAGCGCTCGATACGCGTCCTGCGCGCCTGCGGCTCCCTGACCGAACGCGACCTGCGACACGGAGCCGTGATCCAACTCCTCACCCAGCTGGGAGAGGCGACCGAACGGCCGCTCCAGGTGCTGCGCGGGCACCACGAGCCGGACGGCCTGCCGGGCCTGCCCGAACTCCTGCACACGATCCGCCGCACACCCACTCTCGTGACGGTGGAGGACGCGCAGTGGCTGGACCCGGCCTCCCTGCACTGGCTACAGGCTCTGGCGCGTCGCCTGTCCACGGGCCTCCCCCTCGCACTGCTCATCGGCCGCACCGGCGTGGACCCGCACGGCCCCGACTGGCTGGCCAACACCGCCCCCGCCCGGCTGACCCGCCATCTCACCGTCCGCGGACTGAGCCCCCGCGCGGTCGGCACCCTCGCTGAAATGATCTTCGGCGCCCCCTGCGACGAGTCGTTCGCCGCCGCGGCCGCCCAGGCGTGCCACGGCAACCCCGCCGTACTGCACGCGGCACTGCACTGCCTCGCCGACGCCGGCCACCGCCCCACCGCCGACCTCGTCCCGCAGCTGCGCACCGTGATCACCGGCATCATCGGCGAGCGCGCCGGGCGCGCCCTGCGGGGCCTGTCCGACGAGTCCACCGCCGTCCTGCGCGCGCTGGCCGTCGGCGGCGACCTGCTGGACTTCACCCTGATCTGCAACCTCGCCGGACTGCGCACCGAACCCGAATCCCGGCTGCGCTCGGCGCTGGAATCGGCCGGCTTCACCGTCCCCGACGGCCCCTACGAACGCATCCGCCTGCCCATCGTCAGAGCGCGCATCCTGGAAGACACGCCGGCCGCCGAACGCGGCGGCCTGTACGCCCGCGCCGCCGACCTCGCCTACCGGTCCGGCGCCGGCGACGAGGACATCGCCCGCCTCCTCCTCCACGCACCCCCCATCGGCGAGCCCTGGGCGGTCCACGCGCTGTACGGCAGCTTCGGCGCCGCCGCACGCCGCAGCGAGGACATCGCCCGCACCCTCCTCCACGCGTCCCCCAACGGCGAGCCCCGGGAGGCGCCCGCGCCGCACGGAGGCTTCGGCGCCGACGTGCACCGCAACGAGTTCGCCCGTGCCGCCGCCTACCTGAACCGCGCCCTCGACGAGCCCCAGCACCCCGTTCAACGCGCGCAGATCAGTCTCGACCTGGCCAGCGCCGAGGCCGTGGCCGCCCCCGTGGCGAGCGACCGCAGGCTCGCCGCCGTCGTCAACAGTACGGGCGAGGGCGAACTCTGGTCCCAACTGCGGGTACGGGCCCTGGACATGGGCCTGGCCCGCGGCGACGACTCCTGGGGCCGTTGCATCGCCCCCCGGGCCCTGGCCACCGCCCACGGCACCGAGCGCGACGACCTGATCGCGCTGTACTGGTACGCCGTCCAGACCCGCCCCGAGGTCACCGACGTCCCCGCCCCCGGCGTCCCGGCCCTGCCCGAACACCCCCTCGCCCCCGCCCAGGCCGGCATCCGCGCCGGGCAGATGGTGGTACGCGGCCAAGACCGGGAACGGGCCGCGGAGCTGGCCCGCCGTGCCCTGGAAGCAGGCCACACCGCACCCGTCATGCCCCGCCTGGTCGCCGTCAGAGCGCTGTGGCTCACCGACGCCGCCACCGAAGCCGAGGACCACCTCGCCGCCATCGTCGACGAACTGCGCCGCCGCCACTGCCGCCCCACACTCGCCCGCGCCCTGGTCCTGTCCGCCGAACTCCACCTTCGGGGTGGCCGGCTGGCCGCCGCCGAACGCACCGTGGACGTCGCCGAACAGGCACTGCCCGCCACTGCCTGGCACCCCTTTGCCGTCACGCACCTCGTGGCCGTACGCGGCATCATCGCCGTCGAGACCCGCCAACGCGACGTGGCCCGGGCCGTGACCGGCGCCCCCGCCCCGCCCGGTTCCGAATCCAGCGTCCACTGGCCCTTCCTCCTGTTCGCCCGGGCTCGGGTGGCTGCCGACGAGGGACGCTGGGCCCAGGCCGCCGAACTGTTCAAGGAGAGCGGACGCTGGCTGCTGCGCCGGCAGTGGGTCAACCCCGTCATACTGCCGTGGCGTTCGCTGGCCGCCAGAGCCTGTCTCACCCTCGGCGACCGGGAGCAGGCCCGGCGCCTGATCGACGAGGAACTCACCCTCGCCCGCCGCTGGGGCGCCCCCAGCGCACTGGGCCTGGCCCAACTGTGCGCCGGAACCCTCGACCACCTGGGGCCGGCGGACGCCGCCGGCGAACTCACCGGCATCCCGCGCGGACCCAACCAACTCGCCTACGCCTGGGGCCTGGCCGATCTCGTCACCGAAGAGGCCACCAAGGGCGACCGCACCACCGCGGCCCGTCTGCTGACCGAACTGTCCGGCCACTGCGTCACCCGCACCTCCAGCCGCTTGGCCGAACGCGTACGGTGGCTGTCCGCCCGGCTGGAACAGACCGCCGCCCCCGACGAGTCCGCCGCCGCCAAGGAGTGGGCCGCCCTGTCACCCGTCGAGCGGCAGACCGCCGAACTGGCCTGCCGCGGCCTGGGCAACCGCGAGATCGCCGAACAGCTCTCGGTGAGCCGGCGCACCGTCGAGCTACGGCTGAGCAGTACGTACAAGAAACTCCGGATCACCTCACGCGAGGAACTTCGTGCACGGAGCCGGCCGACGGAAGGGACATAACCGATGCTGTACGAGCGGAAATCCGAACTGGCCCGTATCGACACCGCAGTGCGTCAGGCACAGGAGGGCCGTTCCCCCCTGCTCCTCCTGACCGGACCCCTGGGCATCGGCCGGTCCACACTCCTCCAGGAGGCCGGCAGCTCACCGCCGGGCAACTTAAGGGTGTTACGAGCCAACGCCGCCCCCATGGAGCAGGACTTCGCCTTCGGCATCGTCCACCAGCTCCTCGGGCCCCTCGTGGCCGATGGCCTCCCCGCCCCCGGCGACCACGACGTCCCCGCCTCCGAAGCCGTTCTGCACGATCTGCGGTCGCTACTGGCCGACGTCTGCGCAACCACCCCCGTCCTCATCCTCGTCGACGACCTGCAGTGGGTCGACCTCCCCTCCCTGCGCTGGCTCACCTACCTGGCCCGGCGCGCCCACGGGATGCGCGTCGCCCTCGTGTGCACCCTGCGGGACGGCGACCCCCGAGCCCGGCACCCGCTCGTCGGCGATCTCGCGGCCGCCGCCGACATCCTGCGCCTCACCCCGCTCTCGCTCGACGGCACCCGGGCCCTGATCCAGCACCACCTGGGCGAACCCGCCGACGACAGTTACGCCCGCGCCTGCCACGACTCCTGCGCCGGCAACCCGCTGTTCCTCCACTCCGTCCTGCGCGACCAGGCCCTCAACGGCCACCGCCCCACCGCCGACCAGGCCGACCAGGCCCGCGCCTCGCGCCCCACACAGCTCCGCGATCGGCTGGCCGGCTGCCTCCACGACCAGCCCGGCTCCGTACGCGACGTGGCCGCGGCCATCGCCGCCTTCGGTGATCACGGCGAGCCCGACCTCATCCAACGCCACGCACGACTCGACACCATCAGCTATCAGCGGGCCCTGCGCGCCCTGCGCCACCTCGGCCTGCTCGTCCTCCACGACACCCCGCGCTTCCTCCACCGCGTCGTACGCGACGCCGTCGAATCCGCCCTCACCATCGCCGAACGGGAACGCTCCCGGGACGCCGCGGCCGAAATCCTTCACCAGGCCGGCCGCCCCGCCGAACATGTCGCAGAGCTGCTGATGGCCGTCACCGCGACCCACCGCCCATGGGCCGTCGGGGTACTGCGGACGGCCGCGGAAGTCGCGCTGCGCCGCGGCGAGCCGGCCGCCGCCGCCCGCCACCTGCGGCGCGCACTGCTGGAGTGCACCGCGGGCGACGGCGAACGGGCCCGCCTACTGATCGACCTGGCCAAAGCCGAACGCGGCATCGACCCCGCCGCCTGCGAACGCCACATCAGCCAAGCCGTCCGCCTCCTGTCGTCGGCCACCGACCGGGCCGCCGCCACCCTCCTCATCCCGCCCAGCTACCTCGGCGAGGCCACCCCCTCGGTGGTGGACCTGCTGCGTAACGTCTCCGAGGACTTCGAGCCCGCAGGGCCGCAGCAAGGGTGTCCTGGCGAGATCGCCCTGCGCCTCGAAGCGCGCCTGTGGCACGCCGGGCACGAGAACCCGGCGGAGCTGACCGGTGCGGTGAAACGCCTGCGCTCATTGGGCAGCTCGCTCCCCTTGGAGACCGGCGGCGCCCGGGAGCTGGCGGCCGTCCTGATCAACGCGGGGGTCCTCTCGACCGCCCTGCCGGCACCCGACATCGCGGCCCTGGCCGGACAGGTCCTGGAACGCGAGCCGGTGACCTCCGCAGGTGCCCGCACCGCACTACCACTGGTCGCGTTGGCCCTGTACGCCGCGGACGCGGTGGGAGCCATCAACGCCCACCTGTTCTGTGAGCAGCACACCGACCGCCCGCACGCGGGCGTGTACGCCGAGAACGCTCTGATCCAGCTCGCCCGCGGTCGCCTGACCGAGGCCCGCGAACATGCCGACCGGGCCGCCGAACTGGCCGACGCGGACTGGCGCGAGCCGACCGCGGTGGTCCGGGCCGCGGTGGCCATGGAATCCGGCGACATCCCGCTGATCGAGCACCTCCTCAAGGACTCCGGCAAACGCTGGCCGGCCAACCTCGCCACGACGGCCATGTGGCAACTCCTCGAAGCCTCGCTCGACACCCGCCACGGCCGCGACGCCGACGCCCTGAAATCCCTCTTGGCCTGCGGCCGCCAACTGGATGCGGCCAGTTGGCGCAACTCCACCCTCTTCCCCTGGCGGCCCCGCGCCATCGTCCTCCACCACCGCCTGGGCGAGACCCGGCCGGCCCTGGCCCTGGCGGATGAGGAACTGGCCCGGGCGCGACAGTGGGCGGCCCCCGCCGCTCTCGGCCGCGCCCTGCGCCTGCACGCCCTCCTGCCCGGCGGAGGGGGTGTCCCCGCCCTGCGCGAGTCTGCCGAGATCCTCCGCACGTCGGCCAACACCCTCGAACTGTCCCGTACGTTGCTCCAGTTGGGCCGGACCCTGGAGGGTGGCAAGGAAGCGGAGGCGGTACTGCGCGAGGCCGTTGACCTCACCACCGCCTGTGGCGCCCCCTGGCTGACCGAACGCGCCCGCGCGGCCCTGGGATCCGCAGCCCCCAGCCAGGAGGCACCGCTCACCCACGGCGAGCGCCAGGTCGTCTCGTTGGTGGGCCGGGGCCTGACCAATCAGGAAATCGCCGATGAACTGGGCGTGAGCACCCGTGCGGTGGAGAAGCGTCTGACGTCCTGCTACCGCAAGTTGGGCGTCGCGGGGCGACGTGAGCTGTTGGGCGGTCGGAGTGCGCGCGGGGCGTTCGTGTCGCGCTGAGTGCGCCGGGTCGAACGCCGCTCACGGTACGGGGATACCGGCGGTAAGTGGTGCGGAGTGTTCGGGGGGCCGAAAGATCGTGGCCGGACCGTACCGTGCGGAGTGTTCGACCGCAGGATTAGGGATGGGGGCCGGGTCAGCGTTGACGCTTGTCCGGATCGATCCTTAGTGTCGTTTGTGCAGGGGAGTTCAGAATTCCTTCCCGGTAGCTGTCGGGCCCTCGAACCCCCTCGTTCGCTTCATTCTCTGGATTTCTCCATCTCGCTCGATCTCTCTTGATTTTCTGGTTTGTAGGCGGGGGTTGGAAAGGATGTCGGTCCCTTGAGGTTTTCTGCTCTGGTGGACTCTCTGCAGTTGTCAACAAGCCACAGTACGGTCGGCGTGGCCGGTACGGCGGTTCGTGAGGAGGAACGGCCGAGCGTCTGCATATCCGTACTGGATCCGGCCCTGACGATCCGTCAGGCCAATCAGGACTTCTTCCGTGCTTTCGCGACGCCCGCCGAGGGTTCTGTCGACGTACTCGCCCCGCTCCCCTCCGATTCCTCGACGGCGGCCCCCGACGTCTTCGGGCGCAATTTCCGTGATCTGGTGCACCCCAGCGTGCGGCAGCCGCTCATGCGGCAGTTCGAGCGGCTGCTGGAGGGCCGCCGGGACCGGTTCGCCACGCAGGTCGTGGCGCTGCGGCCGACCGGCGACGTGTTCAACGGCAGCCTCACGGCCGCAGCCGTGCGCGGCTACGGCCCCGACCCGGCCGCCGTTCTCGTCGTGATGCGGTCGGGCGGGGACTCGGAGGACGATGCGGTGGTGGCGCCGCGAAGGAAACTCCTCAGCGAGATCGACGCGCGAATTCTGGAAGGAATCGCAGCGGGCCTGTCCACGATTCCGCTGGCGTCGAGGCTGTATCTCAGCCAGCACGGAGTGGAGTATCACGTCACCGGACTACTGCGGAAACTGAAGGCCCCCAACCGTGCGGCGCTGGTCTCCCGCGCATACGCAATGGGGGTGCTGACGGTGGGTACCTGGCCGCCCCGTGTCGTGGACGACTACATCAAGTAGTACCCCCTCCGCATTCTGGTGGTTCGCCGTGCGGGCTCGGGCCGAGGTCTGCCTTTGGGACCCGGACCGTTCGGAAGGCGAACCGAGAAGGTACAAGGCGCCGGGAGTGCCGTCGGGCATCCCCGGCGCCCTGGCGCATCCGTGCGCGGCAGGCCCAGAGCCCTGCCAACTCTACGGAATTCCATGGCCACCCCCACAGAGACTGGGCGTGTGGCGTGCGGGAAGTCGAGCTGCCTCGTGCAGGGCACGCAGATAACTCAGTCGTTGTGGAACAGCCGTCCCCAGTGCCGGCTGCCCACAGCGAAATCCTCTGCTGTCCGACGGTCTTGAGATGGGTTGGAACGTGGCGAACATGGATCAGGAACAGAAACTCCGCGACTACCTGAAGCGGGCCAGCGCCGATCTGCGGCGTTCCCGGCAGCGGGTGGGCGAGCTGGAGGCGGCGAACCGCGAGCCGATCGCGATCGTGGGCATGAGCTGCCGCTTCCCGGGGGGCGTCAGCAGCCCCGAAGAGCTCTGGTCCCTGCTCGCCGACGACGGGGACGGCATCACGGCTTCCCCCGATGACCGCGGCTGGGAGCTGCTGACCGAGGACGCGGGGAAGTTCTCCGGCGGATTCCTCCACGACGCGGCCGAGTTCGACGCCTCCTTCTTCGGGATCTCCCCCCGTGAGGCACTTGCCATGGACCCGCAGCAGCGACTGCTGCTGGAGTCCTCCTGGGAAGCCTTCGAGCGGGCCGGCATCGACCCGGCGGCGGTCCGGGGCGGCAGGACGGGCATGTTCGTCGGGGCGATGCCCCAGGAGTACCGGGTGGGTCCGGACGACGATGTCCAGGGCTTCGCCCTGACGGGCACGACCACCAGCGTCATCTCGGGCCGGCTCGCGTACTTCTTCGGGACCGTGGGCCCGGCGGTCACCATCGACACCGCCTGCTCGTCCTCCCTCGTGGCCCTGCACCTGGCCGCCCACTCCCTGCGCCAGGGCGAATGCTCCCTGGCACTGGCCGCGGGCGTCACCGTGATGTCCAGCCCCACCACCTTCGTGGAGTTCAGCCGCCAGGGCGGGCTCGCCGCCGACGGGCGCTGCCGCTCCTTCGCCGACTCCGCCGACGGCACCGGCTGGGGCGAGGGCGTGGGCGTCCTGGTCCTGGAGCGCCTCTCGGCGGCCCGCCGCAACGGGCACGAGGTCCTGGCCGTCATCCGGGGATCCGCCATCAACCAGGACGGCGCCTCCAACGGCCTGACCGCGCCCAACGGCCCCTCGCAGCAACGCGTCATCGAGCAGGCGCTGGTCAGCGCGCGACTCTCGGCCAACGAGATCGACGTCGTCGAGGCGCACGGCACCGGCACCGCACTGGGCGACCCGGTCGAGGCCCAGGCGCTGCTGGCGACCTACGGCCAGGGCCGGGACGCCGAACACCCCCTGCTGCTGGGCTCCGTCAAGTCGAACCTCGGCCACACCCAGGCGGCGGCCGGCATGGCCGGCGTCATCAAGATGGTGCTGGCCATGCGGCACGGCCTGCTCCCGCGCACCCTCCACGTGGACGCGCCGTCCTCGCACGTCGACTGGACACAGGGGGCCGTGCGCCTGCTCACCGAGCAGGTCCCCTGGCCGCAGGGCGAACAGCCGCGCCGCGCCGGCATCTCCTCGTTCGGGCTCAGCGGCACCAACGCGCACACGATCCTGGAGGAGGCCCCGGCCGCCCCGTCCCCGGAGGCAGGCCAGGGGAACCAAGAGGACACCGCGCTCCCGGCCGCTGCCGCACCCGTGGCGCCGGGCGCCGTCCCGTGGCTCGTTTCCGGCCGCACCCGTGAGGCACTGCGCGCCCAGGCGACGCGGCTGCTCGAACACCTCACGTCCCGCCCCGATCTCGCACCCGTGGACGTGGCCTACTCCCTGGCCACGGCCCGCTCCGGCCTTGAGCACCGCGCCGCGTTCACCGCAGCCGACCTGGACCGGGCCCGTGCCGCCCTGACCGCGCTGGCCGACGGCGCGCCGGCCCCCGGCCTGGTGCAGGACACCGCCCGGACCCGGTCCAAGCTCGCCTTCCTCTTCGCGGGCCAAGGCTCCCAGCGGCCGGGCATGGGGCGTGAACTGGATGCCCGCTTCCCCGCCTTCGCCACCGCCCTCGACGAGGTCGTCGGCCACCTCGACCAGGGCCTCGAACGGCCCCTGAAGGACGTGCTGTTCGCCGCCGAGGGCACGCCCGAGGCCGCCCTGCTCGACGAGACCGGCTACGCCCAGCCCGCGCTCTTCGCGATCGAGGTGGCGCTGTACCGGCTCGCCGAGTCCTTCGGCGTCAAGCCGGACTTCCTCGCCGGGCACTCCATCGGAGAGATCGCCGCTGCGCACGTGGCCGGGGTCTTCACCGTGGCCGACGCCGCGGCCCTGGTGCTCGCCCGTGGCCGCCTCATGCAGGCGCTGCCCGAAGGCGGCGCCATGGTCTCCCTCGAAGCCACCGAGGAGGAGGTCCTGCCCCTGCTGGCGGACCGGTCGGACCGCGTCTCGATCGCCGCGGTCAACGGGCCCGCCGCCGTCGTCGTCGCCGGCCGGGCCGACGACGTCAGCGCCGTCGCGGAGCACTTCGGCGCGCTGGGCCGCAAGACCAAGCGGCTGCGCGTCTCGCACGCGTTCCACTCGCCGCTCATGGAGCCCATGCTGGAGGACTTCCGCACCGTCGTCTCCCGGCTCACCCCTCAGGCGCCCGTCATCCCGGTCGTCTCCGGCCTGACCGGGACCCTCGCCACGGTCGAGCAGCTGACCTCCGCCGAGTACTGGGTGAACCACGCCCGGCACGCCGTACTGTTCGCCGACGCCGTCGACTGGCTCCACGGCCACGGTGCCGCCACCTTCCTGGAGTTGGGGCCGGACGGCGTCCTGTCCGCCATGGCCCAGACGTGCCTGGCCGCGACCGGCGCCCCCGACTCCGCCGACTCCGCTGACGCGGCCGTCGCCGCTGACGGCATCCCCGCCACGCTCGCCGTGCTGCGGCCGGGCCGCCCCGAGGCCGAGACCCTCACCGCCGCGCTGGCGGGCCTGCACACCCGCGGCGCGGCCGTCCAATGGGAGCCCTACTTCCAGGGCACCGGCGCCCAGCGCACCGTGCTGCCCACCTACGCCTTCCAGCGCCGCCGCTACTGGCCCAAGAGCCTGCCCGCGACGGGCGGTGACGTGCGCGCCGCCGGCCTGGGCGCGGCGCACCACCCGCTGCTGACGGCGGCCGTGTCGGTCGCCAACTCCGACGGCCTGCTGCTGACCGGTCGACTCTCGCGGCGTACCCACCCCTGGCTCGCCGACCACGCCGTACGCGGCACGGTGCTGCTGCCGGGCACCGCCTTCCTGGAGCTGGCCGTGCGCGCCGGGGACGAGGCCGGCTGCGGTCGCGTGGAGGAACTCACGCTGGCCGCCCCGCTGCTGCTGCCCGAGGAGGGCGGCGTCCAGGTGCAGGTCTGGGTGGGCAGCCCCGACGAGTCGGGTCGCCGCGCCGTCAGCGTCCACTCCCGCCCCGACGGGCCGGAGGAACTCCCCTGGACCCAGCACGCCTCAGGCACCCTCGTCGCCGGCGAGCACCACGCCGACTTCGACGCCACCGCCTGGCCGCCCGCCGACGCCCAGCCGCTGGACCTCGACGGCTTCTACGACCGGATGGCCGACACCGGCTTCGGCTACGGCCCGCTGTTCCAGGGCCTGCACGCCGCCTGGCGCAGCGGCGACGACGTCTACGCCGAGGTGACGCTGCCCGACACGAACGGCTCCGACGCCGACTCCGCGGCGTCGTTCGGGATCCACCCGGCCCTGCTGGACGCCGCCCTGCACGCCGCGGCCTTCGCCGACCTGGGCGAGCACGCCCGCGGCGGCCTGCCCTTCTCGTGGCAGGACGTGACGTTGCACGCGAGCGGGGCGACGACGGTCCGGGTGAAGCTGACCCCGGTCGGCGACGACGCCGTGGCGATCGCCGTCGCCGACACCGCCGGCGCCGCCGTCGCCTCCATCGGCTCGCTGGTCCTGCGCGCGGTGCCCGACGAGCGGTTCGGCGCCGCCGACTCCCTCGTCCGGGAAGCCCTGTTCGAACTGCGCTGGACCGCACCACACCAGTCCCCGCAGACGGCGCCCGCCTCGGTCGGCGTCCTCGGCCCGGACCTCTTCGGCCTGGAGCGGGCGCTTTCGTCGCCGGACCTCACCGTCATGGCGCTGCCCGGCGCGGACGGCACCCGAGCACCGGACGTGGTACTCGCCCCCCTCGCGGGTGCGGACGCCGACACCGGTGACGAGGTCGTCACCTCCGTGCACGCCCGCACCGCCCACGTCCTGGCCTGCCTGCGGAGCTGGCTGGACAGCGAGCAGTACGCCGGGTCCCGGCTGGTCTTCGTCACGCGTGGCGCCGTCGCCACCGACGCCCGACAGGCGCCGGACCCGGTGGCCGCCGCCGTCTGGGGCCTGGTGCGCGTCGCGCAGAGCGAACACCCCGGCCGCTTCGGCCTGTTGGACCTCGACCCCGCTCTCGACGAGCCCACCGCGCAGCCGCTGCTGCGGGCTCTGGCCCTGGACGAGCCGCAGACCGCCGTCCGCGGCACCGCCGTGCTCACCGCCCGGCTCGCCCGCGCCCAGGCGCCGCAGACCGCCGCCGAGTGGGCCCCCGAAGGCACCGTGGTCCTCACCGGTGCCACCGGCGGCCTGGGCCGCGTCATGGCCCGGCACCTCGTCACCGAGCGCGGCGTACGGCACCTCCTGCTCGTCAGCCGCCGCGGCGCCGACGCCGAGGGCGCCGGCGAACTCGTGGCCGAACTCGCCGGACACGGCGCCCAGGTGGCCATCGCCGCCTGCGACCTGGCCGACCGCGCCGCCGTGGACCGCCTGCTGGCCGGTGTGCCCGCCGAGCACCCCGTCACCGCCGTCGTGCACAGCGCCGGCACCCTCGACGACGGCGTGCTGGAGTCGCTCACCCCCGAGCAGATCAGCGCGGTCCTGCGCCCCAAGGCCGACGCCGTCTGGCACCTCCACGAGGCCACCCGGGACCTGGACCTGGCCGCCTTCGTCGTCTTCTCCTCCCTCTCCGGCACCGTGGGCACCGCGGGCCAGGGCAACTACGCCGCCGCGAACGCCTTCCTCGACGCGCTCGCCCAGCTGCGCCGCGCCCAGGGCCTGCCGGGCCTCTCCCTGGCCTGGGGCCCGTGGGAGCCCACCGCCGGTATGACCGGCGGCCTCACCGACGAGGACCTCGCCCGGCTGGCCCGGATGGGCACCCCCGCGCTCACCGCGGAAGAGGGCACCGCCCTCTTCGACGCCGCCACCGCCATGGACACCGCCGTCCTCGTGCCGACCAGGCTCGACCTGTCCGTCCTGCGCCTCCAAGGTGCCCAGGGCGCAGTACCGCCGCTGTGGCGCGGCCTGATCCGCACCCCGGCCCGCCGTTCGGTCGTCTCGGGCTCGGAAGCGGCCGTCACCCTCGTCCAGAAGCTGTCCCGGCTGGCGGAGACCGACCGCCGCGAGGTCGTGCTCGACCTCGTCGCCGGGCAGGTGGCGGGCGTACTCGGCCATTCCGGCACCGCCGACATCGACGCCCGGCGACCCCTGCGGGACCTGGGCTTCGACTCGTTGACCGCAGTCGAACTGCGCAACCGGCTCAGCGCCGCCACCGGCCTGCGCACCGCCGCGACGGTCATCTTCGACTACCCGACCGTCGACGCCCTCGCCGCGCACGTCCTCGCCGAACTCATGGGCTCCGAAGCCGCCACCGCGACCAGCGCGCCCCGCGCCGCCTCGGACGAGGACCCCATCGTCATCGTCGGCATGAGCTGCCGCTACCCGGGCGGCGTCGCCTCGCCCGAGGACCTGTGGCGGCTGGTCAGCGAGGGCACCGACGCCATCTCGGGCCTGCCCACCGACCGCGGTTGGGACCTGGACGGGCTCTACGACCCGGACCCGGACCGCACCGGCACCTCCTACTCCCGCTTCGGCGGATTCCTGCACAACGCCGCCGACTTCGACCCCGCGTTCTTCGGGATGAGCCCCCGCGAGGCCCTGGCCACCGACTCCCAGCAGCGGCTGCTGCTCGAAGCGTCCTGGGAGGCCATCGAGCGCACGGGCATCGACCCGGCATCCCTGCGCGGCAGCCGGACCGGTGTGTTCGCCGGCGTGATGTACAACGACTACGCCACGGTCCTCTCCGGCGGACAGTTCGAAGGCCACCAGGGCAGCGGCACCGCCCCGAGCGTCGCCTCCGGGCGGATCTCCTACACGCTCGGGCTGGAAGGCCCCGCCGTCACCGTCGACACCGCCTGCTCGTCGTCGCTGGTCGCCATGCACTGGGCGATGCAGGCGCTGCGCGCGGGGGAGTGCTCGCTCGCACTCGCCGGCGGCGTCACGGTCATGTCGACGCCGGGCGCCCTCATCGAGTTCTCCCGGCAGCGTGGCCTGTCCCCGGACGGCCGCTGCAAGGCGTTCTCCGACGGCGCCGACGGCGTCGGCTGGTCCGAGGGCGTCGGCGTCCTCGTCCTGGAACGCCTCTCCGACGCCCGCCGCAACGGGCACCAGGTGCTGGCCGTCGTCCGCGGCTCCGCCGTCAACCAGGACGGCGCCTCCAACGGCCTGACCGCCCCCAACGGCCCCGCCCAACAGCGGGTGATCCGGCAGGCGCTGTCCGCCGCCGGCCTGTCCGCCACGGACATCGACACGGTCGAGGGCCACGGCACCGGCACCACCCTCGGCGACCCCATCGAGGCGCAGGCCCTGCTCGCCACCTACGGCCAGGACCGCGACCCGCAGAACCCGCTGCTCCTGGGCTCCGTGAAGTCCAACATCGGCCACACCCAGGCCGCCGCCGGCGTCGCCGGCGTCATCAAGATGGTCATGGCCATGCGCCACGGCGTGCTGCCCCGCACCCTCCACGCCGACCAGCCGTCCTCCCACGTGGAGTGGGATGCCGGCGCGGTGCGCCTGCTCACCGAGGAGACGCCCTGGCCGCAGGCCGACCGGCCGCGCCGCGCCGCCATCTCCTCCTTCGGCTTCAGCGGCACCAACGCCCACCTCATCGTCGAGGAGCCGGCGGCCGTCCCCGAGCGGCGCGAGGAGCCCGCGCGCACCCCGGCCGTCGTGCCCTGGACGCTGTCCGGCACGAGCCGGGCCGCGCTCCGGGACCAGGCCGCCCGCCTGCGGTCCTTCCTCGACGAGCGCCCCACTCTTGACCCGGTCGACGTCGCGCTCTCCCTCGCCACCACCCGCACGGCCTTCGACCAGCGCGCCGTCGTCACCGGCGACCGCGACGAACTGCTGCGTGCACTCGCCGACCTGGCCGCCGACCGGCCCGGCTCCGCACTCACCGAGGGCGAGATCGGCGGCGCCGGCAAGCTGGCCGTGATGTTCTCCGGGCAGGGCAGCCAGCGCCCCGGCGCCGGTCGTGAACTCGCCGCCCGCTTCCCCGCTTTCGCCCACGCTGTCGACGAGGTCGCCGCCGCCCTCGACCCGCACCTGGACCGTCCCCTCAAGGAGATCCTGTTCGCCCCGGAGGGCAGCCCCGAGGCCGCGCTGCTGGACCACACCGAGTGGACCCAGCCGGCGCTGTTCGCCGTCGGGGTCGCGCTCCACCGGCTGCTGGGCACCTGGGGCATCCGCCCCGACGTGCTGCTGGGCCACTCCATCGGCGAGATCACCGCCGCGCACCTCGCGGGCGTCCTCTCGCTGCCCGACGCGGCCCGCCTGGTGGCCGCACGGGGACGGCTGATGCAGGCGCTGCCCGCCGGCGGCGCGATGATCTCCCTCCAGGCCACCGAGGAGGAGACCGCGCCGCTGCTCGCCGGGCGCGAGCACGAGGTCTCCCTCGCCGCCGTCAACGGCCCCCACAGCGTCGTGGTCGCCGGCGACCTGGCCGCCACCGAGGAGATCGCCGCCCACTTCGCCGCCCAGGGCCGCAAGACCAAGCGCCTGGCGGTCAGCCACGCCTTCCACTCGCCGCTCATGGAGCCCGCGCTCGACGGACTGCGCGAGGTCGCCGCCGAACTCACCTACCATGCGCCGGACGTGACCGTCATCTCCGGCCTGACCGGGCGCCCCGCCACCGACGACGAGCTGCGCTCCGCCGACTACTGGGTCGCGCACGCCCGCCAGGCGGTCCGCTTCGCCGACACCCTGCACGCCGCGCACGACTGCGGCGCCGGCACGTTCCTCGAAGTCGGCCCCGACAGCGTGCTGTCGGCCCCCGCCCAGGAGGCCCTCGGCGACGCGGCGGACGTGCACGTCGTCCCGCTGCTGCGGTTCGGCCGCGACGAGGAACGCTGTGCGGCCACCGCACTGGCCCGCCTGCACGTGCGCGGCACCGCCGTCGACTGGCCCGGCTACCTCGCCGGCACCGGCGCCCGCACCGTCGAGCTGCCCACCTACGCCTTCCAACACGAGCGCTACTGGCCCGAACCGGCCCCGGCCCGCTCCGCCCAGGCCGCCGTCGACCCGGCGGACGCCGCACTGTGGGGCGCCGTCGAACGCGGCGACGCGACCGAACTGGCCACCCTCCTCGGGCTGCGCGACGAACAGCACGCCTCCCTCTACGCGCTGCTGCCCGCACTGTCCTCCTGGCGCCAACTGCGGCAGGAGAAGGCGCTGCTGGACTCCACCCGCTACCAGGTCGCCTGGCGTCCCGTGACGGCCGCCGCCGCGCCCGTACTCGACGGCACCTGGCTGTTCGTCACCGCCGACGGCATCGACGGCGACGAGATTCTGGACGCACTGCGCGGCCACGGCGCCCAGTTCGAGACCCTCACCCTGGACGACGCCTGCCGCGACCGGGCCGAACTCGCCGCCCGGCTCGACGCCGTACGGGCCCGGGAGGACCGCGCCTTCGCCGGCATCCTGTCCCTGCTCCCGCTCGCCGACCGCCCCGGCACCGAGGTCAGCGCGGACCTGCCCACCGGGCTCGCGCTCAGCCTCGTCCTGGCCCAGGCGCTGGTCGACGTCGACCTCGCCGCCCCCCTGTGGACCCTGACCCGCGGCGCGGTCGCCACCGACCCGGCCGACCCGCTCGGCAGCCCCCTCCAGGCAGCCGTCTGGGGACTGGGGCGGGTCGCCGCCCTGGAGCACCCGCAGCTGTGGCGCGGCCTGATCGACCTGCCGGCCACGCTCGACGCCCCCGCCACCCAGCACCTGGTCAGCGCGTTGGCCACCCGTGGCGGCGAGGACCAGCTCGCCATCCGGGCCACCGGTGCGCTCGGCCGTCGCCTGGTGCGCCACCCGCAGGCCGAACTGCCGCCCGCCGACGCCTTCACCGCGCCGCGCGGCACGGTGCTCGTCACCGGCGGCACCGGTGCGCTCGGCGCCGAGGTGGCCCGCTGGCTCGCCCGCAGCGGCGCCGACCACCTCCTCCTCACCAGCCGCCGCGGCCCCGACGCCCCCGGCGCGGCCGAACTCGCGGCGGAAATAGAGGACTTGGGGGCTCGGGTCACGATCGCGGCCTGCGACACCGCCGACCGCGACGCACTGGCCGCCCTGCTGGCCGCCGTCCCCACCGAGCACCCGCTGTCCGGCGTCGTGCACGCCGCCGGCGTCGGCCAGAACGCCGCCCTCACCGACACCCCGCTGGCCGACGCCGCGGACGCGATGGCCGCCAAGATGCTCGGCGCGGCCCACCTCGACAGCCTCCTGGACGGCCACGACCTGGACCTCTTCGTCCTGGTCTCCTCGATCGCGGGCGTGTGGGGCAGCGCCGGACAGAGCTCCTACGCCGCCGCCAACGCCTACCTCGACGCCCTGGCCGAGCACCGCACGGCGCGCGGCCTGCCCGCCACCTCCGTTGCCTGGGGCCCCTGGGCCGAGGCCGGAATGGCCACCCACGAGGCCGTCACCGACGAACTGCACAAGCGCGGACTGCGCTTCCTCGCGCCCGCGAACGCCCTCACCGAACTGCGCCGCGCCGTCCTCCACGAGGACGTCACGGTCACCGTCGCCGACATCGACTGGGAGCGCTACCACCCGGTCTTCACCGCCGCCCGCGCGAGTGCCCTCTTCGACGAAATCGCCGAGGTCCAGGCACTCGACCGCACCGAGGACGGCAACGCCGCGCCGGAATTCGCCGCACGCCTGCGGGGTCTCGACGAGGACGAGCAGACGCGGCTGCTGATCGACCTGGTGCGCGCCGAGGCGGCCGTGGCCCTCGGCCACGACTCCGCGGACGCCATCGCGGAGCGGCGGGCCTTCCGCGACGCCGGCTTCGACTCGCTGACCGCTGTGGAACTGCGCAAGCGACTGGCCGCCCTCACTGGCCTGGCCCTGCCCGCCACCCTGGTCTTCGACTACCCGACCCCCGCCGCCCTCGTCCGCCACCTGCGCGAGGAACTGCTGGGCACCGCCGGCGACCCGGCCGCTCCGACGGCCGTGGCCGCGACGTCCGCGGGCCGCTTCGACGAGCCCATCGCCATCGTCGGCATGAGCTGCCGCTTCCCGGGCGGCGTCCGTTCCCCGCGGCACCTGTGGGACCTGGTCAGTGACGGCGTCGACGCCATCACCGACTTCCCCATCAACCGTGGTTGGGACACCGGCCTCTACCACCCCGACCCGGACAACCCGGGCACGACCTACTCCGCCCAGGGCGGCTTCCTCCACGACGCGGGCGAGTTCGACGCCTCCTTCTTCGGCATCTCGCCGCGCGAAGCACTGTCGATGGACCCCCAGCAGCGGCTGCTGCTGGAGACCACCTGGGAGGCGTTCGAGTACGCCGGCATCGACCCCACCACCGTCCACGGCAGCGCCACCGGCACCTTCATCGGCTCCACCTACCAGGAGTACGGACTCGGCGTCGAGGACGGCTCCGCCGGCCACCTGGTGACCGGCACCAGCCCGAGCGTGCTCTCCGGCCGCCTGGCCTACCTCTTCGGCCTCGAAGGACCGGCGGTCACCGTCGACACCGCCTGCTCCTCCTCCCTGGTCGCCCTGCACCTGGCCTGCCAGTCCCTGCGCAACGGCGAGAGCTCCCTGGCCCTGGCCGGCGGCGCGACCGTCATGACCAACCCCAACCCGTTCGTCGCCTTCAGCCGGCAGCGGGCCCTGGCCGGCGACGGCCGCTGCAAGGCGTTCTCCGACGGTGCCGACGGCATGACCCTCGCCGAAGGCGTCGGCGTCCTCGTCCTGGAGCGCCTCTCCGACGCCCAGCGCAACGGCCACGAGATCCTCGCCGTCGTCCGCGGCTCGGCCATCAACCAGGACGGCGCCTCCAACGGCCTCTCCGCCCCCAACGGCCCCTCCCAGCAGCGCGTCATCCGCCAGGCCCTGGCCAACGCGCGACTGGCCGCGAAGGACATCGACGCCGTCGAGGCACACGGCACCGGCACCGCCCTCGGCGACCCCATCGAGGCGCAGGCCCTGTTCGCCACCTACGGCCAGGGCCGCGACGCCGAACACCCGCTGCTGCTGGGCTCGGTGAAGTCCAACATCGGCCACACCCAGTCGGCGGCCGGCGTCGCCGGCGTCATCAAGATGGTCCTGGCCCTGCGCCGGGGCGCGCTGCCGCGCACCCTGCACGCCGACACCCCCTCCAGCCACATCGACTGGACCCCGGGCACCGTCGCGCTGCTGCACGAACCCCACGACTGGCCCGAGGGCGAACGCCCGCGCCGCTGCGCCGTCTCCTCCTTCGGCATCAGCGGCACCAACGCCCACACCATCCTCGAAGAGGCCCCGCGCCCGCAGGACGCGGCCCCGGCACCGTCGGTGCCCCCGGCCGGCGACGCCATCCCCTGGATGCTGTCCGCCCGCACCCCGGGCGCGCTGCGCGCCCAGGCAACCCACCTCGCCGCCCACCTCGACGCCGAACCGACGCCCGACGCCCTCGACGTCGGCCACTCCCTGGTGAGCGCGCGCACCCTCTTCGACCACCGCGCGGTCGTCGTCGGCACCGACGACCGGACCCGGCGCGCGGCCCTCGACGCCCTCGCCACCGGCGGCTCCGCGCCCGGCGTCGTCCAGGGCACGGCCGACACCGAAGGCAAGACCGTCTTCGTCTTCCCCGGCCAGGGCTCCCAGTGGGTCGGCATGGGAGCGCGGCTGCTCGACGAGTCCCCGGTCTTCGCCGAGCGCCTGACCGAATGCGCCACCGCCCTCTCGGAGTTCGTCGACTGGTCCCTGCTCGACGTGCTGCGCCAGGCCGACGGCGCACCGACGCTGGACCGCGTCGACGTCGTCCAGCCGGCCTCCTTCGCCGTGATGGTGTCGCTGGCCGCACTGTGGCGCTCCTACGGCATCGAGCCGGACGCCGTGGTCGGCCACTCGCAGGGCGAGATCGCCGCGGCGGCCGTCGCCGGGGCGCTCTCCCTGGAGGACGCGGCCCGCGTCGTCGCCCTGCGCAGCCAGGCCATCGCCCGCGGACTGGCCGGCACCGGCGGCATGCTGTCCGTCCCGCTGCCCGCCACCGACGTCGAAGCGCGCCTGGCCGCCTACGAGGACCTGTCGATCGCCGCGGTCAACGGCCCCCGCTCCACCGTCGTCTCGGGGGCCACCGCGCCGCTGGACGCCCTCCAGGCCGCACTGGTCGCCGAGGACGTCCGCGCCAAGCGCATCGCCGTGGACTACGCCTCGCACTCCGCGCAGGTCGAGCGGGTGCGGGAGGAACTGCACAGCGTCCTGGCGCCGGTCCGCCCGCGCCCGGCCGAGGTGCCGTTCTTCTCCACCGTCACCGGTGACTGGCTGGACACCACCACCATGGACGCCGACTACTGGTACACCAACCTGCGCCAGACCGTCCGCTTCCAGTCCGCCGTCCGCGAACTCCTCGGCCAGGGCCACGGCTTCTTCATCGAGGTCAGCTCGCACCCCGTGCTCGTCATGGGCGTCCAGGCGATCGCCGAGGAGACCGGCGGCACGACCGCGGTCCTCGGCACCCTGCGGCGCGACACCGGCGGCACCGACCGCTTCCTGACGTCCCTGGCCGAAGCCTTCGTCCGGGGCGCGGACGCCGACTGGTCCGCGGTCTTCGCCGACACCGGCGCCCGCCGGGTACCGCTGCCCACCTACGCCTTCCAGCGCGAGCAGATGTGGGCCATCCCCGACCGGACCCAGAACCAGGCCGAAGCGGACCCCGCCGACGCGGAGTTCTGGACCGCGGTGGAGGAGGCGGACGTCGATTCCCTCGCCTCCCGCCTGCATCTGGACCGCGCCGCCCTGGAACCCGTCCTGCCGGCCCTGTCCGACTGGCGCCGGCGCCGGCGTGACCTGGCGGCCGTCGACTCCTGGCGCTACCGCGCCACGTGGCAGCCGCTGACCGCCCTCCCCACGGCGGCCCTGACCGGCACCTGGCTCGTCGTCACCACCGACGACACCGACGGCGACGACGTCACCGCCGTCCTCACCGCGCACGGCGCCGAGGCCCGCACCCTCGTCCTGGACGACGTCTGCCTGGACCGCGCGACGCTGACCACGCGCCTGGCCGACCTCGACGGCGCCGCGGACCTCACGGGCGTGGTGTCCCTGCTGGCCGCCGCCGAGGGCCCGAGCCCGCAGCACCCGGCGCTCAGCCGCGCGACGGCCCTGTCCGTCACGCTCGTCCAGGCGCTCGGCGACGCCGGCCTCGACGCACCGCTGTGGTGCCTGACCCGGGGCGCGGTCTCCACCGGCCGCGCGGATCGGCTCACCCGGCCCGACCAGGCCCAGATCCACGGCCTCGGCTGGACCGCCGCCCTGGAACACCCGCAGCGCTGGGGCGGTCTGGTCGACCTGCCCGACGCACTGGACCGGCGGGCCGCCGAGCGCCTGGCCGCCGTCCTCTCCGGTCGCACGGGCGAGGACCAACTCGCCGTCCGCGCCTCGGGCGTCCTGGCCCGCCGCGTCGTGCGCGCCACCCCCGCCGACCCGGCGCCGGACCGGCCCTGGACGCCGCGGGGCACCACCCTGGTCACCGGCGGCACCGGCACCCTCGCCCCGCACCTGGCCCGCTGGCTCGCCCGGCAGGGCGCCGAGCACGTCGTGCTCACCAGCCGCCGCGGCCCGGCGGCCCCCGGCTCCGACGACATCGTCCGGGAGCTGGCCGAGTTGGGCTGCGAGGCCAGCGTCGTCGCCTGCGACCTGACCGACCGCGACGCGGTCGCCGGGATGCTTCACGCGCTCGTCGCCGACGGCCGCACCGTGCGCACCGTCGTGCACACCGCCGTCACCATCGAACTGGCGACGCTGGAGGAGACGACCCTCGACGACTTCGCGAAGGTCATGGACGCCAAGGTCAACGGCGCCCGACACCTGGACGAGCTGGTCGGCGACGACCTGGACGCCTTCGTCCTGTACTCGTCCACCGCCGGCATGTGGGGCAGCGGCGCCCACGCCGCCTACGTGGCCGGCAACGCCCACCTCAACGCCCTGGCCGAGCACCGCCGCGCCCGCGGCGCCCGGGCCACCGCCGTCTCCTGGGGCATCTGGTCCGACGACCTCAAGCTCGGCCGGGTCGACCCCGGTCAGATCCGCCGCAGCGGACTGGTCTTCATGGACCCAGAACTGGCCCTCACCGGCCTGCGCCAGGCCCTCGACGGCGACGAGACGCACCTGGCCGTCGCCGACGTGGACTGGGAGCGCTACTACCCCGTCTTCACCTCCGCGCGTCCCACCCGGCTCTTCGACGACCTGCCCGAGATCCAGCGGCTCGCCGAACAGACCGGCGGGCCCGCGGAATCCGGCAGCGAGTTCGCCGACCGGCTGCGCGGGCTGGCCCCCGTCGAGCAGGAACGGCTCCTGCTGGACCTGGTCCGCGGCGAGGCCGCCACCGCACTGGGCCACGCCTCGCCCGACGTGCTCTCCGAACAACGCGCCTTCCGCGACGTCGGGTTCGACTCGCTGACCGCCGTCGATCTGCGCAACCGGATCGCCACCGTCACCGGGCTCGCGCTGCCCAGCACCATGGTCTTCGACCACCCAAACCCGCGCGCCCTCGTCACCTTCCTGCGCGACTCCCTCACCGGGGCCGCGGCCGACTCCGGCGCCCCCACCACGTACACCGCGGCCGCCGACGACGAGCCCATCGCCATCATCGGCATGAGCTGCCGCTACCCCGGCGGCGTCGGCTCGCCGGAGGACCTGTGGCGCCTGGTCGTCGAGGGTGGCGACGCCACCGGCGAGTTCCCCACCGACCGCGGTTGGGACGCCGAGGGCCTCTACGACCCCGACCCCGACCGGGCCGGCCACACCTACTCGACCCGCGGCGGCTTCCTGCACGACGCCACCGAGTTCGACGCCTCCTTCTTCGGCATCTCGCCCCGTGAGGCCCTCGCCATGGACCCCCAGCAGCGCCTGCTGCTGGAGACGTCCTGGGAGGCGATGGAGCACGCCGGTCTCGACCCCGCCACCCTGCGCGGCAGCAGCACCGGCACCTTCATCGGCGCCAGCTACCAGGACTACGGAGCCTCCGGCGCGAGCCCGGAGAGCGCCGAGGGCCACCTGATCACCGGCACCATCTCCAGCGTCCTGTCCGGCCGGCTCTCCTACACCTACGGCTTCGAGGGCCCGGCCGTCTCCCTCGACACCGCCTGCTCCTCCTCCCTGGTCGCGCTGCACCTGGCCTGCCAGTCCCTGCGCAACGGCGAGAGCTCCCTGGCCCTCGCGGGCGGCGTCAGCATCATGTCCACGCCCGCCGCGTTCGTCGGCTTCAGCCGCCAGCGCGCGATGGCCGCCGACGGCCGCTGCAAGGCCTACTCCGACCAGGCCGACGGCATGAGCCTGGCCGAGGGCGTCGGCCTGCTCCTCGTCGAACGCCTCTCCGACGCCCGCCGCAACGGGCACCGGGTCCTCGCCGTCGTCCGCGGCTCCGCCGTCAACCAGGACGGCGCCTCCAACGGCCTGACCGCGCCCAACGGCCCGTCCCAGCAGCGCGTCATCGGGCAGGCACTGGCCAACGCCAAGGTGGACGCCGGCGGCATCGACGTCATCGACGGACACGGCACCGGCACCGCCCTCGGCGACCCCATCGAGGCGCAGGCCCTGCTCGCCACCTACGGCCAGGGCCGCGACCCCGAACACCCGCTGCTGCTGGGCTCGGTGAAGTCCAACATCGGCCACACCCAGATGGCGTCCGGCGTCGCCAGCGTCATCAAGATGGTGATGGCCCTGCGCCACGGCACCGTGCCGCGCACCCTGCACGTCGACCGGCCCTCCTCGCACGTCGACTGGAGCTCCGGCGCCCTCCGACTGCTCACCGAGCCGCTGCCCTGGCCGAGCACCGGACACCCGCGCCGCGCGGGCGTCTCCTCCTTCGGCCTCAGCGGCACCAACGTCCACACCATCCTCGAACAGGCCCCCGAGGACCCGTCCGAGGACACCACCGCCACCCCGCCCACCGGCGCGGTCGATGCCGCCCCCGTGCCGGTGCTGCTGTCCGGGCACACCGAAGCGGCACTGCGCGCCCAGGCAGGCCGGCTGCTGTCCCACCTCGCCGACCACCCCGACCTGCCGCTGACCGACCTCGCACACTCCCTCGCCACCTCCCGGTCCGCCCTGGAGCACCGTGCGGCCGTCGTCATCGACGACCACGACGCCCTCACCCGGGCCCTGACCGCACTGCGCGACGCGACCGCCGACGCCGGGCTGCTCACCGGCCGCCCGGACCACGGCCGATTGGCCTTCCTCTTCACCGGCCAGGGCAGCCAGCGCCCCGGAATGGGCCGCGAGCTCTACGACCGGCACCCGGTCTACGCCGAGGCACTGGACGCCGTACTGGCCCGCTTCGACCTGGAACTCGACCGTCCGCTGCGGGAGATCCTCTTCGCCGCCCCGCACACCCCCGAGGCCGCGCTGCTGGACGAGACCCACTACACCCAGCCCGCCCTCTTCGCCCTCGAAGTGGCCCTGTTCCGCCTCGCCGAGTCCTGGGGCCTGCGCCCCGACTACGTCGCGGGCCACTCCATCGGCGAGTTCGCCGCCGCGCACGCCGCGGGAGTCCTCTCCCTGGAGGACGCCTGCACCCTGGTGGCGGCCCGCGGCCGGCTGATGGCCGCACTGCCCGCCGGCGGCGCCATGACCTCCGTCGAAGCCACCGAGGACGAGGTGACCGCCGCGCTCGCCCCGTACGAGGGCCGGGCCGCGATCGCCGCCGTCAACACCCCGACCTCCCTGGTCGTCTCGGGCGACGAGGACGCGGTGCACGCCGTCGCGGCGCACTTCGAGGAGCGCGGCCGCCGCACCAGGCGACTGCGCGTCAGCCACGCCTTCCACTCGCCGCACATGGACCCGATGCTGGCGGACTTCGCCCGCGTCGTTCGCGACGTCACCTGCCAGGCACCCACCGTGCCGCTGGTGTCCACCGTCACCGGCACCCTGCTCACCCACGACGAACTCGCCGCACCGGAGTACTGGACCGGGCAGGTCCGCGGCACCGTCCGCTTCGCCGACGCCGTGCGGCAGCTCACCGAGCACGGCGTGACGACCTTCTTCGAGCTCGGCCCGGACGCGGTGCTCAGCGGCGCGGTCCGCGAGGGCACCGACGAGGAGACCCGCGCCACCGCCGTCCCGGCCCTGCGCCGGGACCGGCCCGAGGCCCCGGCCCTGACCACGGCACTGGCCCAACTGCACCTCCACGGGGTCCGGGTCGACTGGGACGCGGTGTTCGCGGGCCGGGCGGCCCGCCGCATCGACCTGCCGACCTACCCGTTCCAGCGCCAGCGCTTCTGGCCCGAGCCGAGCGCCGAAGCCGCCGCACCGGCCCACCCCGCCGACGCCGCGGACGCGGACTTCTGGTCGGCGGTGGAGCGCGCGGACCTCGCGTCCCTGGGATCCGCACTGGACCTGGACGACGACACCCTCACGACCGTCGTGCCCGCCCTCTCCGCCTGGCGGCGGCGCAGCCGGGAGCGCTCCACCATCGACGGCTGGCGCTACCGCACCACCTGGAAGCGCCTGACCGCCCCGACGGTCACCGCCCGCCCCGCCGGGACCTGGCTGGTGCTCGTACCGGCCGACGGCGATCCGGCGTGGTGCGAGGCGGTCGCCGGTGCCCTGGGCGCCGCCGCGGTACGCCTCACCGTCACCGCCCCGGACCGCCGCGAGCTGACCGGGCTGCTGACCGAACTCGTCGCGGAACACGGCACGTTCGACGGTGTCCTGTCCCTGCTGGCCACGGCCGGCGACGGCGCCGAGGACCCCGCCGACACCACGACCACCGGACTGCTGCTGACGGCGACCGCCGTCCAGTCCCTCGGCGACGCGGGCATCGAGGCGCCCCTGTGGTGCGTGACCCGCACCGCCGTCGCCGTGGACCGGGCCGAGCACCCGGCCCGGCCGGCACAGGCCGCCGTCTGGGGCCTGGGCCGCGTGGCCGCACTGGAGCAGCCGCAGCGCTGGGGCGGTCTCGTCGACCTGCCCGACGCGCTCGACGGCACCACCCTCGGTCGCCTGACCGCCGTCCTCACCGACAGCGGCGGCGAGGACCAACTCGCCCTGCGCGCCACCGCGGCCTTCGCCCGCCGCCTGTCCCACCACCGCGCCGAACCGGCCCCCGAGACCGGCACCTTCCGCCCCACCGGCACCGTGCTGGTCACCGGTGGCACCGGCGCCCTCGGCGGACACGTCGCCCGGTGGCTGGCCGCGGCGGGCGCCCCGCACCTGCTGCTCGTCAGCCGTCGCGGCGCCGACGCGCCCGGCGCCGCCGACCTGGCCGCGGAGATCGAGGAGTCGGGCGCCCGGGTCACCCTCGCGGCGTGCGACACCGCAGACCGCGACGCGCTCACCGCGCTCCTGGCCACCGTCCCCGACGAACAGCCGCTCACCGCGGTGTTCCACACTGCGGGCACCGTCGACGACGGCACCCTGGACACCCTCACCCCCGAGCAGTTCAGCGCCGTCCTGCGCGCCAAGGTCACCGCCACCGTCAACCTCCACGAGGCCACCCGCGAGAAGGAGTTGAGCGCGTTCGTGCTCTTCTCCTCCGTCGCCGGCACCCTCGGCGCATCCGGCCAGGGCAACTACGCGGCGGCCAACGCCTTCCTCGACGCCTTCGCCGAACGGCGCCGCGCCCACGGCCTGCCCGCCACCTCGCTGGCCTGGGGCCCCTGGGCGGAGACCGGGATGGCGGCCGACGGCACCAGCGTCCAGGAACGCATCCGCCGCGGCGGCTACACCCCCTTGCCACCCCAACTCGCCCTCACCGCCCTGCGGCGGGCGATCGAGCACGGCGCCCCGACGCTGACCCTCGCGGACATCGACTGGCCCCGCTACGCGGAGGTGTTCACCGCCCTGCGCCCCAGTCCCCTCGTCGGCGACCTGCCCGCACTGCGCCGGGCCACCACGCCCACCGGGACCGAGCACGCCGCCCTGCCGGAGCCGGCTCTGCGCCAGCGGCTCGCCGGACTCTCGCCGACCGCGCGCCCCGGCTTCGTCCTGGACCTGGTGCGCACCCGGGTGGCCGCGGTCCTCGGACACGCCGGCACCTCGGACATCGGCGCTGACCGCGCCTTCAGCGACCTGGGCTTCGACTCGCTGACCACCGTCGAACTGCGCAACACCCTCACGGCCACCACCGGCCTGAAACTGCCCGCGACCCTCGTCTACGACTACCCGACCCCGACCGCACTCGCCGACTTCCTGCTCGGCGAACTCCTCGGCACCCTCCCCGCGGTGGACGTGGCCGGCCCGGCCCCCGCCGGCCGCGCGGCGGACGACGACCCCATCGCCGTCGTCGGCATGAACTGCCGCTTCCCCGGCGGCATCCGGTCGCCCGAGGACCTCTGGCAGCTGCTGAGCCGTGGCGAGGACGCCATCGGCGGCTTCCCCGCGGACCGCGGCTGGGACCTCGACGCGCTCGCCCACGGTGCCTCCGCCACCCTCGAAGGCGGGTTCCTGGACGGCGTGGGCCTCTTCGACGCGGCCTTCTTCGGCATCTCGCCGCGCGAGGCACTGGCCATGGACCCGCAGCAGCGGCTGCTGCTGGAGACCTCGTGGGAGGCGTTCGAGCGCGCCGGCATCGACGCCACCACCCTGCGTGGCAGCCGCACCGGCGTGTTCGTGGGCACCAACGGCCAGGACTACACCGAGCTGCTGCGTCAGGGCACCGGCACCGCCGACCTCCGCGGCCACGTCGCGACCGGCAACACCGCCAGCGTCCTGTCCGGACGGCTGTCCTACACCTTCGGGCTGGAGGGCCCGGCCGTCACCGTCGACACCGCCTGCTCCTCCGCGCTGGTCGCCCTGCACATGGCCGCCAACGCGCTGCGCAACGGCGAGTGCACCCTCGCCCTGGCCGGTGGCGTCTCGGTGATGTCCAGCCCCGGTGCCTTCACCGAGTTCACGATCCAGGGCGGTCTGGCCCCCGACGGGCGGTGCAAGCCCTTCGCCGAAGCGGCCGACGGCACGAGTTGGTCCGAGGGCGTGGGCGTGCTCGTCCTGGAACGCCTCTCCGAAGCCCGCCGCAACGGCCACGAGGTGTGGGGCATCGTGCGCGGCACCGCCGTCAACCAGGACGGTGCCTCCAACGGGCTGACCGCGCCCAACGGGCGGGCCCAGCAGCGCGCCATCCGCCAGGCCCTCGCCGACGCCCGCCTCGCCCCCGCCGACATCGACGTCGTCGAGGCGCACGGCACCGGCACCACCCTCGGCGACCCCATCGAAGCGGGCGCCCTGATCGCCGCCTACGGGCCGGACCGGCCGCGGCCGCTGCTGGTCGGAGCCGTCAAGTCCAACCTGGGCCACACCCAGGCGGCCGCCGGCGTCGCCGGCACCCTCAAGCTGCTCCTGGCGATGCGCCACGGCGTCCTGCCCAAGACCCTGCACATCGACGCCCCGTCCTCGCACGTCGACTGGACCGACGGTTCGGTCGCGCTCGTCACCGAGCAGCAGGACTGGCCCGCGACCGGGCAGGTCCGACGGGCCGGCGTCTCGGCCTTCGGCGTCAGCGGCACCAACGCCCACGTCATCCTCGAACAGGCACCGGACACCGAGGAGCCGGCGGCGCCGGAGCCCGTGACGGTGCCGGGCCTGGTGCCGTGGCCGGTGTCGGGCAAGTCCGCGGCCGCGCTGGCGGCCCAGATCGAGCGGGTCTCGGCACTGACCGAGGCGTCACCACTCGACGTCGGCCACTCCCTGGCCACCGGCCGTTCGGCCTTCGCCCACCGCGCGGTGCTCGCCACCGACGGGACGGCGGTGCGGGAACTCGCCCGCGGCGCCTCCCGCGGCAGCGACGGGAAGCTGGCGGTGCTGTTCTCCGGTCAGGGTGCGCAACGGGTCGGCATGGGCCGGGAGTTGTACGACAGGTTCCCGGTGTTCGCGGCGGCGTTGGACGAGGTGCTGGCGCACTTCGACGACGAGCTGCGGGAGGTGCTGTTCGGCGCTGCGGACGGCCTGGACGAGACGGGCTTCACCCAGCCGGCGTTGTTCGCCGTCGAGGTGGCGCTGTTCCGGCTGGCGGAGTCCCTCGGAGTACGACCGGACTTCGTCGCCGGGCATTCGATCGGTGAGATCGCGGCGGCGCATGTCGCCGGGGTGTTCTCGCTCGCGGACGCGTGCGCGTTGGTGGCGGCCCGGGCGCGGTTGATGCAGGCGCTGCCCGCGGGCGGCGCGATGGTGGCCGTCCAGGCGTCCGAGGACGAGGTCGGTCCGCGGTTGGTCGAGGGCGTGTCGATCGCGGCGGTCAACGGCCCCGAGGCGCTCGTCCTCGCCGGCCGGGAGGCCGACGTGCTCGCCCTGGCGGCAGAGCTGGCAGGCGAGGGGCGCAAGACGCAACGCCTGGCGGTGAGCCACGCCTTCCACTCGGCGTTGATGGAGCCGATGTTGGCGGACTTCCGCCGGGTGGCCGAGGAGCTGTCGTACGAGGCCCCGCAGATTCCCGTCGTGTCCAACGTGACGGGTCAGGTCGCCGCCGCGGAGTCGCTGTGCTCGCCCGACTACTGGGTGCGGCACGTGCGGGAGACGGTGCGCTTCGCCGACGGCGTGCGCACGCTTGAGGCCGAAGGCGCCTCGGTCTTCCTGGAGTTGGGCCCGGACGGCGTGCTGACCGCGATGGCCCAGCACACCCTGGACGGGACCGCGACCGTCGTTCCGGCGCTGCGCAAGGACCGGCCGGAGGAGACCGCGCTGCTCACCGCGCTCGCCCAGCTGTACGTGGTGGGCGTCGCGGTGGACTGGTCGGGCGTCTTCGCTGGTACCGGCGCCCGCCGCGTGGACCTGCCCACCTACCCCTTCCAGCAGGAGTGGTTCTGGCCCGAGGTCGCGGCCGCCGAGCCCCACCACGACGGCCCGCAGGACTCCGCGGACGCCGACTTCTGGGACGCGGTGGAGCGCGCGGACCTCCCGGCGCTCGCCGACGACCTGGAACTCGACGACGCCGCACTGGCGACCCTCGTCCCCGCCCTGTCCGCCTGGCGCCGCAAGCGCGTCGAACGCTCCACCGTCGACGGTTGGCGCTACCGGGTGACCTTCACCCCGCTGGCCGGCACCGCGCCCGGCACCCTCACCGGACGGTGGCTGGCGCTCGTCCCGACGGGCGGCACCGACGACGTGTGGACCGCCGCCGTCCTCGCCGCCCTCGGCGAGACGGCCGTCCTCGTCGAGGCCGACCCGACCGACCGCGCCGCGCTCACCGGCCGGCTGACCGAACTCGCGGCGCAGGAGGACGGGTTCACGGGAGCGGTCTCACTGCTCGCCGCCCCGTACGCCGACGCGCTCCCCGCCGGACCGGCCTGGCCGACCGAGGCCGTGGCGGCCCTGGCGGACGCCGGGATCGACGCCCCCCTGTGGTGCGTCACCCGCGACGCGGTGTCGGTGGGCCGCACGGAGACCGAGGTCAGCCCCGCCCAGGCGATGGTGTGGGGAATCGGCCGGGTCGCCGCCGTGGACCACCCGGACCGCTGGGGCGGTCTGGTGGACGTGCCGCCGGTGCTCGACCGGCGCGCGGCCGAACGGTTCCGCACCGTCCTCGCGGGCATCGGCGCCGAGGACCAGGTCGCGCTGCGGGCCTCCGGCCTCTACGGGCGACGGTTGGTGCGCGCCGCGCACGACGGCCCCGCGACACCGTGGCAGCCGACCGGCACGGTCCTGATCGTCGGCCCGGCCGCCGGCACCGGCGGCCAGTGCGTCCGCTGGCTCGCCGGGCAGGGCGCCCAGCACCTGGTGCTGGCCGACCCCACCGCCCCGGACGGGGCGCCGGCGCGGCCGGCATTCGACGATCTGGGCGTGCCGGTGACGGTCCTCGACTGCGGCCCCTCCGACGGGGAGGCACTGCTGACCGCGCTCGCCGCGCTGCCGGCCGAGGCACCGTTGACCGCCGTCGTGCACACCGACGAGCCGTCCGACGCGGCAGAGCCGCATGCCGCCCTGGCCGCACTGCGCGCCAACGTGGCGCAGCTCGCGGAGATCGCCGAGGCGGCGGCCGGCGACCGTCCCCTGGACGCGTTCGTCCTCTTCTCCACGATCGCCGCGACGTGGGGCGCCGGTGGCCGCGTCATCGAGGCCGCGGCGGGCGCCCAACTCGCCTGCGCGACAAGGGTGTTGCGTCAGCGCGGGCTGCCGGCCGTGACGGTCGCCTGGGGCGGCTGGGCCGGCCTCGCGTCCGACGGCCTGGCGGCCCACCTGAGGGTCAACGGCCTGCCGCCGATGGACTCCGCGCAGGCCCTGACCGCCCTCGCCCACTCGCTCGACACCGACACCGACACCGACGCGGTGACGATCGCCGACGTCCGCTGGGACCGGTTCGCGCCCGCCTTCACCCGCAACCGGAGCAGTGCCCTCTTCGCGGAACTGCCCGAGGCCCGGGCAGCGCTCGCGCAGCCGGACGCCGCCGAGGCGGGCCCGGCAGGCACCGCGACCGGCCTGCGCGCCGAACTCGCCGCCCGCCCGGCCGCGGAACGGACCGAGGTCCTGCTGGCCCTCGTCCGCACCCGGGTCGCCGCGGTGCTCGGGTTCGCGGACGCCGACGCCGTACCGTCCGGCCAGCCGTTCCGGGACCTCGGCTTCGACTCGCTGACCGGAGTGGACCTGCGCAACCAACTGGCCACCGCCACCGGTCTCGCACTGCCCGCGACCCTCGTCTTCGACTACCCCACGGCCGAGGCGCTCGCCGACCACCTGCGGGCCGAACTCCTCGGCGAGGAAACGGCGGAGCACGGCGCGGCCCTGCGGGTGGGGTCCGCCGCCACGACCGACGACCCGGTCGTCATCGTCGGCATGAGCTGCCGCTACCCGGGCGGGGTCAGCTCGCCCGAGGACCTGTGGCAGCTGGTCACGGACGAAGTCGACGCCATCGGGGGCTTCCCCACGGACCGCGGCTGGGACCTGGACCGACTGCTGCGCGGCGACCGGAACGGCCGCGGCCGGACCGTCACCCGCGAAGGCGGTTTCCTCTACGACGTCGCCGACTTCGACCCCGGGTTCTTCGGGATCTCGCCGCGCGAGGCGATGGTGATGGACCCGCAGCAGCGCATCCTGCTGGAAGCGACCTGGGAGGCGCTGGAGCGCGCCGGCATCGACCCCGTCGGGCTGCGCGGCGGCGACACCGGGGTGTTCGTCGGCGGCGGATCGGGCGACTACCGGCCCGAGGCCGGCCAGCTCGGCCACGCGCAGACCGCCCAGTCGGCGAGCCTGCTCTCCGGCCGGGTGTCCTACACCTTCGGTCTGGAAGGCCCCTCCGTCAGCGTCGACACGGCCTGCTCGTCGTCCCTGGTGGCGCTCCACCTGGCCGCCCAGGCACTGCGGGCGGGGGAGTGCGCCCTCGCCGTCACCGGCGGCGTGACGGTGATGTCCAGCCCGGTGAACTTCGTCGAGTTCGGCGAGATGGGGGCGCTCGCCGCGGACGGCCGCTGCCGGCCCTTCGCGTCCGCCGCGGGCGGCACCGGCTGGTCCGAGGGCGTCGGCGTCCTCGTCCTGGAACGGCTGTCCGACGCCCGCCGCAACGGGCACCAGGTGCTCGCGGTGCTGCGCGGCTCCGCCGTCAACCAGGACGGTGCCAGCAACGGCATCACCGCGCCCAACGGGCCCTCGCAGCGCCGGGTCATCCAGCGGGCGCTGGCCGCCGCGGCACTCGCACCGGCCGACGTGGACGCGGTGGAGGCCCACGGCACCGGAACCACCCTGGGCGACCCCATCGAAGCGCAGGCACTGCTGGCCACCTACGGACAGGGCCGGGCACCCGAACTGCCCCTCCTGCTGGGCTCGTTGAAGTCCAACATCGGCCACACCCAGGCCGCCGCCGGCGTCGCCGGCGTGATCAAGATGGTGTTGGCGATGCAGCACGGCGTACTGCCCAGGTCCCTGCACATCGACGAGCCCTCGGCGCACGTCGACTGGACCGCCGGCGGCGTCGAACTGCTGACCGGAGCGGTCGCGTGGCCGCAGACCGGACGACCGCGCCGGGCCGGCATCTCGGCCTTCGGCGCCAGCGGCACCAACTCCCACGTGATCATCGAGCAGCCCGCACCGGTCACGGCGGACGAACCCGCCCGCCCCGAGCCGGCC
Source organism: Streptomyces sp. NPDC058000 (assembly GCF_042886435.1). Taxonomy (NCBI): domain Bacteria; kingdom Bacillati; phylum Actinomycetota; class Actinomycetes; order Kitasatosporales; family Streptomycetaceae; genus Streptomyces; species Streptomyces sp. NPDC058000. Next base: position 26,324 of record NZ_JBHVQS010000032.1, on the reverse strand, counting down.
GGCCTGCTGCCGGTCCCGGTGACGGGCACCGTGCCGGAGGCGCTGCGGGCCCAGGCCCGACGGCTGCACGCCCACGTGGCCGCCCGTCCGGACCTCACCGTCGCCGAGGTGGCACTGTCCGCGGCCACCACCCGGTCGGCCTTCGCCCACCGGGCCGCTGTCCTCGCCGAAGACCGCGAGGAGCTCCTCGCCGGTCTGGCCGCGCTCGCCGACGGCCTCGACACCCCCCAGGTCCTGCACGGCCGGGCGGCGGAGCGCCGGGGCAAGCTCGCGGTGCTGTTCTCCGGCCAGGGCTCGCAGCGGGTGGGCATGGGACGTGAACTCCACGCCCGCTACCCGGTGTTCGCCGAGGCCCTCGACGCGGTGACGGCACACCTGGACACGGAACTGGACCTCCCCCTGCGGGACGTCATGTTCGGTGACGAGGAGGGCCTGAACGCGACGGGCTTCACCCAGCCGGCACTGTTCGCGGTCGAGGTGGCGCTGTTCCGGCTGGTCGAGTCGTGGGGCATCCGCCCGGACTTCGTGGCCGGGCACTCGATCGGCGAGATCACGGCGGCGCACGTGGCCGGGGTCCTCTCCCTGGACGACGCGTGCCGGCTGGTGGCCGCCCGAGCGCGGCTGATGAACGCCCTGCCCACGGGCGGCGCCATGATCGCCGTCCAGGCGTCCGAGGAGGAGGCCCGGTCGCACCTGGCCGACGACGTGTGCCTCGCCGCGGTCAACGGGCCGCGGTCGGTGGTGCTCTCCGGCGACGAGGACGCCGTGTCGGAGGTGGCGGAGAAGTTCACCGCGGACGGCCGGAAGACTACGCGTTTGCGGGTCAGCCATGCGTTTCACTCCGTGCACATGGATGCCATGCTCCAGGACTTCCGACGGGTCGCCGCGACCCTCACCTACCACGCCCCGGCGATCCCGCTCGTGTCCAACGTGACCGGCCGGGCCGCCACCGACCAGCAGGTGTGCGACCCGGACTACTGGGTCAGGCACGTCCGCGAGGCGGTCCGCTTCGCCGACGGGGTGCAGACCCTGGCCGAACGCGGCGTGACCGCCTTCCTGGAACTCGGCCCCGACGGCACGCTCTGCGCCATGGCCCAGGACACCCTGGACGCCCTGCCCACGCAGCCGGTCACCGTACCGGCGCTGCGCCGGGACCGAGGTGAACAGGAGTCCGTGCTCAGCGCGCTGACCCGGCTGTACGTCGGGGGAGTCGCCCCCGACTGGGACGCACTGTTCGGCACCGCCGCGACCGCGCCCCGCCGCACCGACCTGCCCACCTACCCCTTCCAGCACCAGCGGTACTGGCCGGCCACCGAGTCCGCCGCCGACCCCGGGGCCCCGGCCGAGGGGGACGACGGCTTCTGGTCGGCGGTGCGCGAGGCCGACTTCGCCGCGCTGGAGACGACCCTCAACGTCGACGGTGACGCCCTGGCCAAGGTGCTGCCCGCGCTCGCGGACTGGCGCCGCCGGCGGGACGAGGAGCACACCGTCGACGGGTGGCGGCAGCAGATCGGCTGGCAGCCGCTCACCGCACAGCCCGCCCCCGCCCCGGCCGGCACCTGGCTCGCCGTGCTCCCCGCCGGCTCGTCCGACGACGCCTGGGCCGCCGACGCCGTCGCCGCCCTGGGCCCGAACACCGTGCGCCTGGAAGTGCCCGGCCCGGACCGCGTGGCGCTGGCCGCGCGACTGCACCAACTGGTCGACGAAGGGGGCGAGTTCACCGGAGTGGTCTCCCTGCTCGCCCTCGCCGAGGGGCCCGGCCCCGACACGGCGACGGCCCCCGCGGGACTGGCCCTGACCACCGCCCTGCTCCAGGCGCTCGGCGACGCGGAGATCGCCGCACCCCTGTGGTGCGTCACCCGCGGCGCGGTAGCGGCCGCCCCCGCCGAACCGGTGCCCGGGCTCGCCCAGGCCGCCGTGTGGGGCCTGGGGCGGGTCGCCGCCCTGGAGTACCCGCAGCGCTGGGGCGGACTGATCGACCTGCCCGACACCCTCGACGAGCGGACCGCGGCCCGCTTCGCGGAAACCCTCACGGCCCCCGGGGGAGAGGACCAGATCGCGATCCGGCCCTCCGCCGCCCTCGGCCGCCGACTGGTGCCCGTACCGGCCGGGCAGGGCGCGGCGGAGTGGGAGCCCACCGGCACCGTCCTGATCACCGGCGGCACCGGAGCCCTGGGCGCCCAGGTCGCCCGCCGGCTCGCCGCGGCGGGCGCCCGGCACCTGCTGCTGCTCAGCCGCCGGGGCGCCGACGCCCCCGGCGCGGACGGCCTGCGGGCCGAACTGACCGCACTGGGCGCCGAGGTCACCCTCGCCGCCTGCGACGCCGCCGACCGCGACGCGCTCGCCGCGGTCCTCGCCGCGGTCCCCGACGACGCGCCGCTGACCGGGGTGATCCACACCGCGGGCGTCCTGGACGACGGTGTCCTCGACAGCCTCACCCCGGACCGCTACGAGGCCGTATTCCGCGCCAAGGCCGCCTCGGCCCTGGCCCTGCACGACCTCACCCGGGACCGGGACCTGGCGGTCTTCGCCCTGTTCTCCTCGTCCTCCGGAGCGGTCGGCAACCTCGGCCAGGCCAACTACGCCGCCGCCAACGCCTACCTGGACGCCCTGGCCGAACACCGCCGGGCCCGGGGCCTGGCCGCGACCTCGGTCGCCTGGGGCGTGTGGGGCGGCGAGGGCATGGCAGCCGACCAGCGGGCGGCCGACCTGGCCCAGCGCACCGGAATCCGTGCGCTGGACCCGGACCTCGCCGTCGTGGCGCTGCGCCGGGCCGTCATGGACGGACGGCCCACCGAGATCGTCGCCGACCTCGACCGCGACCGGTTCGTCCGTTCCTTCACCGCCGTACGGCCCAGCCCGCTGCTCGGCGTGCCGGCCGGCACCGAGGACCAGGCGGCGCAGGACAGTGGCGCCGGCGCCACCGCTGACGCCCTGCGCGAGCAGTTGACGGGCCAGACACCGGCGCAGCGCGCCCGGACCGTACTGGACCTGGTCCGCAGCCGCGCCGCGGCGGTACTGGGACACCCCACGGCCGACGCCGTGGGGGCCGACCGGGCCTTCCGCGACCTCGGCTTCGACTCCCTCAGCGCCGTCGAACTGCGCAACCAACTCGGCGCCGCGACCGGACTGACCCTGGCCGCCACGCTCGTCTTCGACCACCCCAACCCCAGCGAGCTGGCGGACCACGTCCTGGCCCGGCTCGTCCCCGACGAGGGGCCGGGGCAGGATGCGGCCGGCGACGACGAGGCGGACGCCGCGGGCATCCGGGCCCTCCTCACCTCCGTCCCCATGAAGCGACTGCGCGAGATCGGCGTGCTCGACCCCCTGCTGAAGCTCGCCGCCGAACAGGCCGCGGCCTCCGACGACGCGGCCGCCACGACGGCGGACGACGCCTACGACGCATCGATCGACGCCATGGACGTCGCCGACCTGGTGCAGGCGGCGTTCGACGGCAACTCCTCCCACGAGCGTGGACAGAGCTGAAAGAGCGGACCATGACCACATCCAGTGAAACCGTCGTCGCAGCCCTCCGCGCCTCGTTGAAGGAGGCCGAGCACCTGCGCCGGCAGAACCACAAGCTCGCCGCCGCGGCCACCGAACCGATCGCGATCGTGGCGATGGCCTGCCGGTACCCCGGTGGCGCGCACTCGCCCGACGACCTCTGGGAGCTGCTGGCCGCGGGCAAGGACGCGATCGGCGCCTTCCCCACAGACCGCGGCTGGGACCTGGGCGCCCTGCGGGACGCCGGCGTCGACGAACGCGGCAACGCCGTCAGCCAGGAAGGAGGATTCCTCGACGGCGTGGGGGACTTCGACGCCGATTTCTTCGGCATCTCCCCGCGCGAAGCCGTCACCATGGACCCGCAACAGCGGCTGCTGCTGGAAACCTCGTGGGAGGCCATCGAGCGCGCCGGTATCGCCCCCACCGCCCTGCGCGGCAGCCGCACCGGGGTGTTCATCGGCACCAACGGCCAGGACTACGCCCACCTGCTCATCCGTTCCCTGACCGACGCCACCGGGGACATCGGCACCGGCATCGCCGCCAGTGCCACGTCCGGCCGGCTGTCCTACACGCTGGGCCTGGAAGGCCCCGCGGTGACCGTCGACACGGCCTGCTCCTCGTCCCTGGTGGCCCTGCACTCGGCGGCCCACGCCCTGCGGGCCGGCGAGTGCACGCTGGCCCTGGTCGGCGGCGTCAACGTGATGGCGTCCCCCGGCTCCCTGATGGAGTTCAGCCGGCAGGGCGGCCTCGCGGCGGACGGCCGCTGCAAGGCGTTCGCCGACGCCGCCGACGGCACCGGCTGGTCGGAGGGCGCCGGGGTGCTCCTCGTGGAGCGCCTGAGCGACGCCCGCCGCAACGGGCACCCCGTCCTCGCCGTCGTGCGCGGCTCGGCCGTCAACCAGGACGGAGCCTCCAACGGCTTCACCGCCCCCAGCGGCCCGGCCCAACAGCGGGTGATCCGGCAGGCCCTGGCCAGCGCCGGACTGTCGACCGGCGACGTGGACGTGGTCGAGGCGCACGGTACCGGCACCGCGCTGGGCGATCCGATCGAGGCCCAGGCGCTGCTGGCCACGTACGGGCAGGGCCGTGACCCCGAACGTCCGCTGCTGCTGGGCTCGGTGAAGTCCAACCTCGGCCACACGCAGGCGGCCGCGGGCGTGGCCGGGGTCATGAAGGTGGTCCTGGCGATGCAGCACGGCGTGCTGCCCCCGACCCTGCACGTCGACGAGCCGTCGTCGCACGTGGACTGGTCGGCCGGTGCGGTGGAGCTGCTGACGGAGGCCCAGGGATGGCCCGGGGTCGACCGACCGTGGCGGGCCGGGGTGTCGTCGTTCGGGATCAGCGGCACCAACGCCCACGTCATCATCGAACGGGCCGACCCCGACGACGCGCCCCGCACGGAACCGGGCGGGGCGCCCGCCGAGGTGCCATGGCTGGTGTCGGCCAAGTCCGAGCAGGCACTGGCGGCACAGATCGAGCGGATCGGGTCCGACCGCGGCACGGCGACACCGCTGGACGTGGGCTTCTCGCTCGCCTCGGGGCGTTCGACGTTTGCGCACCGCGCGGTGCTGCTCGCGCCGTACCCCGACGGCGCGTTGACCGAGGCGGCGCGGGGCCGGGCGGAGACGGACCGCCCGCTCGCCGTGCTCTTCTCGGGGCAGGGCGCGCAACGCGCAGGGATGGGCCGGGAGTTGTACGACCGGCACCCGACGTTCGCGACGGCCCTGGACGCGGTGCTGGCGCAGTTCGAAGGCGCACTGCCGGAACTGCGGCCGGTGATGTTCGGGGACGCCGACGGCCTGGACGGGACCGGGTTCACCCAGCCCGCGTTGTTCGCCGTCGAGGTGGCGCTGTTCCGGCTGGTGGAGTCCTGGGGGATCCGACCCGACTTCGTCGCCGGGCACTCGATCGGCGAGATCACGGCGGCGCACGTGGCCGGGGTGCTGTCGTTGGAGGATGCCTGTGCGCTGGTGGCGGCGCGGGCGCGGTTGATGCAGGCGTTGCCGAGGGGCGGTGCGATGGTGGCCGTCCAGGCGTCCGAGGAGGTGGTGCGGCCGCGGCTGGTGGACGGGGTGTCGATCGCGGCGGTCAACGGCCCCGAGGCGGTCGTCCTCGCCGGTGACGAAGCCGAAGTGCTCCGCATATCAGCGGAGTTGAAGGACGAAGGCCGCAAGACGCAACGCCTCGCGGTCAGCCACGCCTTCCACTCGGCGTTGATGGAGCCGATGCTGGCGGACTTCCGGCGGGTGGCCGAGGGACTGTCGTTCTCGCCGCCGCGGCTCCCCCTTGTGTCCAACGTGACCGGACGCCTGGTCACCGGGGAATCGGTGTGCTCGCCCGACTACTGGGTGCGGCACGTGCGGGAGACGGTCCGCTTCGCGGACGGCCTGCGGACCCTCGCGGACGAAGGCGCCTCGGCGTTCCTGGAGTTGGGGCCGGACGGCGTGCTGACGGCGATGGCGCAGCACACTCTGGACGAGGCCGCGCTGTGCGTCAGCGCCCTGCGCGCGGACCGTCCCGAGGAACGGGCCCTGCTGACCGCGCTGGCCCGGCTGCACGTCGCGGGCATGGCGGTGGACTGGGCGGCGTGGTTCGCCGGCACCGGCGCGCGCCGCGTGGACCTGCCCACCTACCCCTTCCAACGCGCGCGCTACTGGCCCGCGCCGACCGCGTCGACCGGGGACGTGACCGGCGCCGGCCTGCTCCCCGCCGACCACCCCCTGCTGGGCGCGGCGGTGCCCCTGGGGGCCTCGGGCGGGCTGCTGCTCACCGGCCGGCTGTCCACCCGCACCCACCCCTGGCTGCTGGACCACGTGGTGGACGGCGCGTGCGTCCTGCCCGCCGCCGGCTTCCTCGAACTCGCCGTCCGCGCGGGCGACCAGGTCGGCTGCGACCGCGTGCACACGCTCACCCTCACCGAGCCGCTCGTACTGGCCGGCGACGACGCCGTGCTGCTCCAAGTGTTGCTCGGCGCACCCGACGTGAACGGCGAGCGCGAGGTCCGGGTGTCCTCGCAGCCCGCGGGCGCCCCCGACCGGCCGTGGACGGACCACGCCTACGGCACGCTGACGCCCGCACCGTCGGCCGGGGGGACGGCGCACGGCACCGCGGCGTTCGACGCCTCCGCCTGGCCGCCGGCCGGAGCCGAGGCGACGCACCCCGCGGACCACGACGAGGGCGTCGAGCACGGCCCGGTGTTCCGGACCGTCCGCGCCCTGTGGAGCCACGGCGACGAGACCTTCGTCGAGGCCGTGCTGCCCGACGAGGTCGCCGACGCGGCGGACTTCGGCCTGCACCCGGCGCTGCTGGAAGCCGTGACGCAGGCGGCCGCACCCGACGGCGACCTCGCCCCCTCTGCCTGGCACGGCGTCGAACTGCACGCCAGCGGGGCGTCGGAGGTCCGCATACGCCTGGCGAAGACCGGCCCGGGCACGTACGCCGTCGCCGTCGCCGACGCCGCGGGGGCCCCCGTCCTGTCGGTGGACTCCCTGGTCCTGGAAGCCAGGAAACCGCTCCCGCGCGCGGCCGGCAGCGGCGCCGAAGAAGGCACCCTGCTGCGACTGGACTGGGTGCCGGCCGCCCCGACACCGGCCACCGACGACGTGCGCAGCGTGACGCTGGGCACCGGCGGACTGGCGTCGCTGGAGGACGTGCCCGAACTCGTCGTCGCCACGGTGCCGGGCACCGGCGACGACGTCCCGGGCACCGTCCACGAACGGACCGCGTGGGCGCTGGGGCTGATCCAGGCATGGCTGGCGGACGAGCGGTTCGACGCCGCCCGGCTGGTGTTCATGACCGACGGCGCGGTGTCCGGCGACGACCTGGCCGCCGCGGCGGTGTGGGGCCTGGTGGCCTCGGCGCAGTCGGAGCACCCGGACCGCTTCGCCCTGGTGGACACGCCGGAAGCGGACCTCCCGGCCGCGCTGCCGGGCCTGCTGGCCGCCGGCGACGCCCAGTTCCTCGTGCGCGACGACACGGTGCACCTCGCCCGGCTCGCCCGGCTGCCCGCACCCGACGACGCCACCCCCCGCCTCCCCGCCTGGGACCCGGACGGCACGACGCTGATCACCGGCGGTACGGGCGGCCTGGGCGGTCTCCTCGCCCGGCACCTGGTGGCCGAGCACGGGACCAAGCACCTCGTCCTGGTGAGCCGCAGTGGTGAGAGCGCACCGGGTGCCGCCGCGCTGCGCGCCGAACTGACGGCCCTCGGCGCCGACGTGACGATCGCGGCCTGTGACACCACCGACCGGGCCGCGCTCGGCCGGGTGCTCGACTCCCTCGCCCATCCGCTGGCCGCGGTGATCCACACGGCCGGTGTACTGGACGACGGCGTGGTCACCGCGCTGACGCCGGAGCGACTGTCGGGCGTGCTGCGCCCGAAGGTGGACGCCGCCTGGCACCTGCACGAGCTCACCCGGGAGACGGACCTCGGCGCGTTCGTCGTCTTCTCCTCGATCTCCGGCGTCATGGGCGGCGCCGGCCAGGCCAACTACGCCGCGGGCAACGTCTTCCTCGACGCCCTGGCCAGGCACCGCGCCGCCCGGGGCCTGCCCGCCCAGTCCCTCGCCTGGGGCGCGTGGGCACAGGCGAGTGGCATGACGGGGGCACTGTCCGACGCGGACATGCAGCGGATCGCGGCGACCGGCGTGCCGCCGCTCACCGCGGAACAGGGCCTGGCGCTGTTCGACGCCGCCACCGCGACGGACGCACCCCACCTCGTCCCGATCGGTCCGGTCGCCGCCGGAACCCGGGTCCGCGGCGCGGTTCCGCCGGTGCTCCGGGGCCTGATCAAGGGCGCCCGGCGGACCGCCGCGAGCTCCGCCCCCGGCGCCGACGCCCCCGCCGAGCTCGCCCGGAACCTGGCGCAGGCACGGCCGGAGGACCGGGTCCGGCTGCTGACCGACCTCGTACGGACCGAGGCCGCCGCCGTGCTCGGACACCCCTCGGCCAAGGCGGTGGACGCCCGGCGGGAGTTCCACGACCTGGGCTTCGACTCGCTGACCGCCGTCGAGCTCCGCAACCGTCTGGCCACCGCGACCGGACTGCGGCTGACCGCCACCCTCGTCTTCGACTACCCCACCCCCCTCGCCCTCTCCGCACACCTCGTCCCGCAGCTCGTGGACGAAGCCCGGACCGCGGCGGGCCCGGCCCTGCTCGCGGAACTCGATCGGCTCGACGCCGCACTCGCGGCCGGCGCGCCCGACTCCCGCACGCGGACCGCCGTCGCCAACCGCCTGTCGCAACTCCTGGACACCTGGCGGGGGACCGCGGCGCAGGAGAACGGCTCCGGGGTCGCCGAACGCCTCGAATCCGCCAGCGCGGTGGAAATCCTCGCCTTCATCGACAACGAACTCGGGCGTCACAGCGACCGCTGAACCCGGCCCCCATTCACACGGAAGGTTCCTCGTCATGCCGAACGACCACGAGCTCGTTGATTACCTGAAGTGGGTCACCAACGACCTGCACCAGACCCGCGAACGGCTCCGGGAGGCCGAGTCCGCCCAACAGGAGCCCCTCGCCATCGTCGGGATGTCCTGCCGCCTGCCGGGCGGAGTGCGCTCGCCGGAAGACCTCTGGCAGTTGCTCAGCGAGGGACGCGACGGCATCGCGGAGTTCCCCGCCGACCGCGGCTGGGACCTGAGCTCGCTCACCGGCGGGGGCAGCGGCAGCAGCACAACGGCCGAGGGCGGCTTCGTGGACGCCGCCGCGTTCGACGCCGGCTTCTTCGGCATCTCGCCCCGCGAGGCCATGGCCATGGACCCCCAGCAGCGCATCCTGTTGGAGACCTCCTGGGAAGCCCTGGAGCGCGCCGGCATCGACCCGGTTTCGCTGCGCGGCACCGACACCGGTGTCTTCGTCGGCACGAACGGCGTCGACTACACCAACGTCGTGCTGAACTCCCGCGAGGACGTCGAAGGACACGCCAGCACCGGCCTGGCAGGCAGCGTCCTGTCCGGGCGGCTGTCCTACACCTTCGGCCTGGAGGGCCCGGCCGTCACCGTCGACACGGCCTGCTCCTCCTCGCTCGTCTCCCTGCACCTGGCGGCCCACGCACTGCGCTCCGGCGAGTGCGGGCTCGCCCTCGTCGGCGGTGTGACGGTGCTGTCCTCGCCGATGAGCTTCGCCGGATTCAGCCGGCAGGGCGGACTGGCCGCGGACGGCAGGTGCAAGGCGTTCGCCGAGGCGGCCGACGGGACCGGCTGGTCCGAAGGCGTGGGCCTGCTGGTGCTGGAGCGCCTGTCCGACGCCCGCCGGCACGGGCACGAGGTCCTCGCCGTCGTGCGCAGCTCGGCCGTGAACCAGGACGGCGCCTCCAACGGTCTGACGGCGCCCAACGGCCCCTCCCAACAGCGGGTGATCCAGCAGGCACTGGCCAACGCCGGACTGTCGACGGATGACGTGGACGCCGTCGAGGCACACGGCACCGGCACCACCCTCGGCGATCCGATCGAGGCCCAGGCACTGCTGGCGACCTACGGCCAGGGCCGTGACCCCGAACGCCCGTTGCTGCTGGGCTCGGTGAAGTCCAACCTCGGCCACACGCAGGCGGCCGCGGGCGTGGCGGGCATCCTGAAGGTGGTCCTGGCGATGCGGCACGGGGTGCTGCCGCCGACCCTGCACGTGGACGCACCGTCGTCGCACGTCGACTGGTCCTCCGGCGCGGTACGACTGCTGACGGAGTCTCAGGAATGGCCCAAGGCTGGCCGGCCGTGGCGGGCGGGCGTGTCGTCGTTCGGGATCAGCGGCACCAACGCCCACGTCATCATCGAGCAGGCGCCGGTCGCCGGGGAGGGCGACGAGGAGGACGGCGAGGCGGTGCCCGCGGCGCCGGCCGTTGCGCCGTCGACCGTGCCGTGGCCGGTCTCCGCACGCACCGAGGAGGCACTGGCCGCACAGCTGGAGCAGATCACCGCGCTGACCGACCCCGCCCCCGTCGACCTGGGCTACTCGCTGGCCACCTCCCGCGCCCACCTGGAGCGTCGCGCGGTGCTGCTGGCCGGGGACGACGGGACCGTCGAGGTCGCGCGCGGCCTCGCCCAGGACGTCGACGGCAAGGTGGCGGTGCTGTTCTCCGGGCAGAGTGCGCAACGCGCCGGCATGGGGAAGGAGTTGGCCGCCAGGTTCCCGGTGTTCGCGGCGGCCTTGGACGAGGTGTTGGCACACTTCGACCAGGGGCTGCGGGAGGTGATGTTCGGCGAGGCCGACGGCCTGGACGAGACGGGGTTCACCCAGCCGGCGTTGTTCGCCGTCGAGGTGGCGCTGTTCCGGTTGGCGGAGTCGCTCGGCGTGCGGCCGGACTTCGTCGCCGGGCATTCGATCGGTGAGGTTGCCGCGGCGCACGTGGCCGGGGTGCTGTCGTTGGAGGATGCCTGTGCGTTGGTGGCGGCGCGGGCGCGGTTGATGCAGGCGTTGCCGAGGGGCGGTGCGATGGTGGCCGTCCAGGCGTCCGAGGAGGTGGTGCGGCCGCGGCTGGTGGACGGGGTGTCGATCGCGGCGGTCAACGGCCCCGAAGCGGTCGTCCTCGCCGGTGACGAAGCCGAAGTGCTCCGCATATCAGCGGAGTTGAAGGACGAAGGCCGCAAGACGCAGCGGCTACAGGTCAGCCACGCCTTCCACTCGCCCCTGATGGAGCCGATGTTGGAGGAGTTCCGGCGGGTGGTGCAGGGGCTGTCGTACGAGGCTCCGCGGATCCCCGTCGTGTCGAACGTGACGGGTGAGGTCGCCGCCGCGGAATTGTTGTGCTCGCCGGACTACTGGGTGCGGCACGTGCGGGAGACGGTGCGATTCGCCGACGGCGTGCGGGCGTTGGAATCCGAAGGCGCCTCGGTGTTCCTGGAGTTGGGCCCGGACGGTGTGCTGTCGGCGATGGCCCAGCACACCCTGGACGGGGAGGCGGCCGTCGTCCCGGCGCTGCGCAAGGACCGTCCCGAGGAGACCGCCCTGCTCACCGCCCTGGCCCGGCTGCATGTCACGGGCGTGCCGGTGGACTGGGCCGAGTGGTTCGCCGGGACCGGCGCCCGCCGCGTGGACCTGCCCACCTACCCCTTCCAGCACGAGCGGTACTGGCCCCGGCCCGCCGTCTCGGCCGGGGACGTGACCGGCGTCGGGCTGCTCCCGGCGCACCACCCCCTGCTGGGCGCGACACTCACCCTTGCGGACTCCGACGAGGCCGTGTTCACCGGCCGGTTCTCGCTTGGGACCCACCCGTGGCTGACCGACCACGCCATCGGCGAACACGTCCTCTTCCCGGGTGCCGGATTCCTGGAGCTGGCCCTGCGCGCCGGAGACCAGGTCGGCTGCGGCCGGGTCGAGGAGTTCGTCCTGCTTGCCCCGTTGGTGCTGACGGAGGAGAGCGCCGCCCAGGTCCAGGTGCTGATCGGCGCCCCCGACGAGCGGGGCACCCGGACGATCTCCGTCCACTCGCGCTCCGCCGACGCGCCCGACCAGCCGTGGATCCAGCACGCCAACGGCACGCTGACCACCACCGAGCGCATCGCCGACTTCGGTGCCCCGGTCTGGCCGCCCCGCGACGCGGTCGCCGTCGACCTGGAAGGCTTCTACGACGGCACCGGGTACGGCCCGGCCTTCCAGGGCCTGCGCGCGGTGTGGCGCCGTGCCGACGAGGCGTTCGTCGAGGTCGCACTGCCGTCCCAGGTCGCGGACGACGCCGCGTCCTACGGCCTCCACCCGGCCCTGCTGGACGCGGTGTTGCAGACCCACCGGATGGCCGGTGTCGGCGCCGACGACGACCAGCTCCTGCCGTTCGTCTGGCAGGGCGTCTCGCTGCACGCCGGCGGCGCCTCCGTGCTGCGCGCCCACGTGGTGAAGACCGCTGACGACGCGGTGTCCATCGCGGCCGTCGACGTCGAGGGCGCCCCCGTCCTGTCCGCCGAGGCACTGGTACTGCGCGGTCAACTGGCCGGCGCGGCGGCCCCGGTGGCCACCCGGCGCAGCCCGGAGCACGACGCGCTGCTGTCGTTGGACTGGGTGGCCGCCCCCGAGGTGCAGCCCGCCGCCGTCCGCAGCGTGGCCCTGGGCGCCGACGACATCGGCGTGGGTGCCTCCGTCGCCTCCCTGGCGGAACTGACCGGCAACGAGGACCTCGTGATCGTCCCCGTGTCCGGGGCGGGCGAGGACGTGCCCGCCGCCGCGCACGCGCTGACCGCCAAGGTGCTGGGTCTGCTCCACGAGTGGGAGGAGTGGGCGTCCGGCTCCGCACGCCTGGTGTTCCTCACGCAGGGTGCCGTCTCCACCGCCGAGGGCGAGCCCGTGCGGGACGTGGCCGCGGCCGCGGTGTGGGGCTTGGTCCGCTCGGCACAGACCGAGAACCCGGGGCGCATCGCGCTGCTGGACCTCGACGACACCGACGGGGACCTCGCCACGCTGCTCGCGGAACTCCCGGGCCTGCTGGCCACCGAGGACGCCCAGTTCGTGCTCCGCGACGGAGTCATCAAGGTGGGACGGCTGGCGCTCCTGGGCAGCGACGCGGGACTGCTGCCGCCCGCCGGGCCGTGGCGGCTGGACAGCGCGGCCCGCGGCAGCCTCGCCAACCTGGTGCTCGCGCCGTGCCCGCAGGCCCTGGAACCGCTCACCGACGGACAGCTCCGCATCCAGGTCCAGGCCGCCGGTGTGAACGTCCGGGACGTGGACAACGCCCTGGGCGCGCACCGGGACGCGACCGCCCCGCTGGGCGTCGAGGCCGCCGGCGTGGTGACCGAGACCGGACCCGGAGCGGACCGGCTGCGCCCCGGTGACCGCGTGATGGGCCTGGTGCCCGGCGGCTTCGGGCCGGTGGCCGTCGCCGACGGGCGGCTGCTGACCCGCATTCCCGACGGCTGGACACCCGAGCAGGCCGCTTCCGTACCGCTGGCCTTCCTGACCGCCCACCACGCGCTGAAGGACCTCGCCGGGCTGCGGCCGGGCCAGTCGGTCCTCGTGCACGTGGACGCCGACGGCATCGGCCTGGCGGCGGTCCAACTGGCCCGGCACCTTGGCGCCGAGGTGTTCGCCACGGCCGACGAGGGCCAGGGCGCGTCCCTGCGGGAGCTGGGCGTGGCGCCCGACCGCATCGCCCCCGCCCTGACCACCGACGTCGAGCAGCGCTTCCGGGCGGCCACCGCAGACCGCGGGGTGGACGTGGTGCTGACCGCCCAGACGGGCGAACCCGCGGCCGCCGCCCTGCGGTTGACCGCGCCCGACGGCCACTTCCTGCACCTCGGCGGCGACGCCCCCGAGCCCGGCCCGGACGCCGCCGAGCGCCACCGCACCGTCGACCTCGCCGCGGCGGGCCCGGAGCGCCTCCAGGAGACGTTCGAGGAACTGCTGGCGCTGTTCGACCGGGGCGTGCTGCACCCGCTGCCCGTCACCGTCCGGGACGTCCGACGGAGCGCCACGGCGTTCGACGCGGTGCACCGCGGCGAGCACCCCGGCAAGGCCGTGCTGACCATGCCGCGCGCCTGGGACCCGGAAGGCACCGTCCTGATCACCGGCGGCACCGGCGGCCTGGGCCGCGAGCTGGCCCGCCACCTGGTGACCGAGCGGGGCGTGCGCCACCTGCTGCTGCTCAGCCGCAGCGGCCCCGACGCCCCCGGCGCGGACGCCCTGCGCGACGAACTGGTCGCCCACGGCGCCGAGATCGACGTCCGCGCTTGCGACGTGGCCGACCGCGAGCAGCTCGCCGCCGCCGTGGCGGCGGTGCCCGCCGCACACCCGCTGACCGCCGTGATCCACACCGCCGGTGTCCTCGACGACGGCGTGGTGACCTCGCTGACGCCCCAGCGGTTGGCGGCCGTGCTGCGCCCGAAGGTGGACGCCGCCTGGCACCTGCACGAGGTCACCAAGGACCTCGACCTGGCCGCGTTCGTGCTCTACTCCTCGATCGCGGGCGTGACCGGCGCCCCCGGCCAGGGCAACTACGCCGCGGGCAACGTCTTCCTCGACGCGCTCGCCCGGCTCCGCACGGCCAACGGACTGCCCGCGCAGTCCCTCGCCTGGGGTGCCTGGGCCCAGGGCAGCGGCATGACCGCCGACCTGACCGACGCCGACCTCCAGCGGATCGCCGCGTACGCAGCCAAGCCGCTCACCGTCGAGCAGGGCATGGCGCTGTTCGACGCGGCCGGGGTGTGCGACGCGGCCCACCTCGTCGCACTGGGCCGGACCGCCGGCCCGCTGCGCATCGACGGCCCAGTGCCGCCCGTACTGCGCGGACTGGTCGCCACCCGCCGGCGCGCCGCCGGCAAGCCCGCCGCCGACTCGGCGGGCGACCTCGCCGCGCAGCTCGCGGACCTGGCCGAGGACGAGCGGATGGACGTCCTGGTCGACCTGGTGCGGACCGAGGCGGCCGCCGTGCTCGGGCACGCCTCGCCGCAGGGCATCGAGACCCAGCGGGAGTTCCTGGAGCTGGGCTTCGACTCGCTGACCTCCGTCGAACTGCGCAACCGGCTTGCCGCGGCCACCGGTCTGCAACTGCCCGCGACCGTGGTCTTCGAGAACAGGACCACCGAGAAGCTCGCCACCTGGCTGGACGGCGAACTCGTCGCGCGGCCGGGCGGGGTCGCCGCGTCCGCCAGTGCCGGGGGAGCCCGCTCGGGCAGCGCCGACCAGGACGACTGGCTGGTGCAGCACTTCCTCACCTCCATCAGGGAGGACCGGATCAGCGAGGCGCGGCGCCTGGTGTCGGCGATGGGCGGCGTCGGCCCGTCCTACGAGAACACCGCCGAGCTGGAGGACCTGCCGCTGCCGACCACGCTCGCCGAGGGCCCGGCGTCACCGCGGCTGATCTGCATCAGCACGCCCACCGCCAACGGCGGCGTCCACGAGTACGCCAGGTTCGCCGCCCGCTTCCGCGGCCGACGGAACGTCTGTGCCCTGCCGCTGGTCGGCTTCGCCCCGGGGGACCCGCAGCCGGCCACGGCCGAGTGCGCCGCCCGGACGATCGCGGAGAGCGCGCTGCGCGCCAGCGACGGCGAACCCTTCATCCTGGTCGGACACTCCTCCGCCGGCGCGTTCTCCTACGCGGCCGCGGGCGTGCTGGAGAGCACCTGGGGCATCAAGCCCGCGGGACTGGTGCTGCTGGACACCCTCAGCATCCGGCACGAGGAGAACGAGGACATCGACTACGGCGGCCTGCTGAAGGCGAACTTCCTGGCATCGGAGGCGACCCAGGTCCGGATCCTGAACGCCAACCTGTCCGCGATGGGGCGGTGGATGCACCTGCTGAACAGCATCGACGTGCCCCAGATGAACACCCCCGTGCTCAGCATCCAGGCGACCCGGCTGTACCCGGGCATCGCGGCCGGCGGCGAAGGGCTGAGCGAGATGATCCCGTCGGCCGAGATCGTCAAGCTCGACGCGGACCACCTGTCCATCGTCCGGTCCGACGCCTCCGCGGCCTCCCAGATCGCGGACGACTGGCTCGCGGCGACCTTCGGCGAGTGACGGCGGCGCCGTGACACGGCAACGGCGGGCGGCCCACCGGGCCGCCCGCCGTTGCGTCGCGCCGACTACCAGGTCACCGGCAGCTCACTGAGCCCGCCGGACAACCGGCCTTCGTTCTCCGCCAGTTCGCCTGCCGGCAGCGCCAGTCGCAGGTCGGGCAGGCGCGTGAACAACTGGGTGAAGACCGTGTTCAGCTCGATCCGCGCCAGGGGCGCGCCGATGCAGTGCCACATCCCGTGCGCGAAGGTCAGATGCTGGTTGGGACTCCGGGTGACGTCGAACCGCTCCGGCTCGTCGAAGGCCCGCTCGTCGAAGTTGGGGAGGCTGAAGTCGAACAGGACCAGGTCCCCGGCCCGGATCGTCTCTCCGCCGACCGTCAGGTCCTCCGTGGCGTAGCGCGGCAGGATCGACCCGCCGGCCTTCGCGGCCCGCAGCACTTCCTCGACGGCGTGCGTCATCACGTCCGGGTCTGCCAGCGCCGCCGCCCGCTGCTCGGGGTGGGTCGCCAGCAGCACCACGCCGTGGTCCATGATGGTCACGACGCTGTCCAGCCCGGCGAACAGCAGGCCCACGGCCAGGTGCGTCACGCGCTCGTCGGACAGTCCGCCCTCGGCCAGGCGGGTGATGATGTCCTGGCCCGGTTCGGCCCGCTTGTGCTCGACCAACCCCCCGACGAAGGCGTACAGGTCGCGCTGCGTGCGCTGCACCCCCTCGCGGTCCCCGAGCACGGCCGTCTGGGACAGCAGCGCCGTGAGGTGTTCGCGGTTCTGCGGCGGCACGCCGATGATGTCGCAGAGCACCGTCCTCGCCACCGGCACGGAGACGCCGCCGTGCAGGTCGCCGGGCGGCTCCTGGGCGGTGAAGTCGTCCAGCACGGCGTCCACGACCGCCGCTACCCGCGGCTCCATCTCGCGCACCCGCCGGGCGGAGAACATCGGGGCCAGGAGCCGGCGGGACTCGGTGTGCGTGCGACGGGCGGTCTCGGCGTCGGTGTCGGCGATCATCAGGTCCAGGAACGGGTTGCGCACGTACTGTGCCGCGTTCGCCGGGTCCGGATGCGAATGGCCGATGCGTTCGTCGTTCAGCAGCTGCTTGAGCACGGAGTGGCGGGTCACCAGCCAGCCCTTGTCCCCGGCGGGGGTGCGCACCAGGCAGACCGGCCCCCGTTCCTGGAGGTCCCGCAGGAGCGGGCTGACGCGCAGTAGGGCGGGCGTTTCGAGGTCGAGGGACGGCAGATCACGGTGGGGGGAGGTCATGAAGGATCCCTTTCACAAGTGCGGTGGAGCTCCGCGCACGGTGCGTGTACGCGCGAAAGCGCGACGCTAGTGGCCAGGCAACCCGGAATCTCTTAGCGCTATTTGGCCGCCGTGGCGTGGATCTGCCGTCGTGCCGGCGAGACTACGGAAACCCGCAGTACGCCTCGGTTGAGGATGACCGGGAACAGTGGGTCAGACGTGAGTGTCGTCGCTCTGTGCCCCAGAACCGGCATTCCATGAGGGGTTGGCATTCTGATGTCGAACGAGGCGAAGCTTCGCGAGTACCTCAAGCGCGCGATCGCGGACCTCCAAGAGACTCGCCAGCAATTGGACGAGACGGAGCAGAAGCAGCGCGAACCCATCGCGATCGTGTCGATGGCCTGCCGCTTCCCCGGCGGCGTGCGGTCGCCGCAGGAGCTGTGGGAACTGCTCCACGGCGGAGTCGACGCGATGGGCGCCTTCCCCGGGAACCGCGGCTGGGACCTCGACGGGCTCCACGACCCCGATCCGGAGCGCCAGGACACCACGTACGCCCACGAGGGTGGATTCCTCTACGACGCGGGCGAGTTCGACCCCGGATTCTTCGGGATCTCGCCGCGCGAGGCGCTCGCCATGGACCCGCAGCAGCGGCTGCTGCTGGAGACCGCGTGGGAGGCCGTGGAGAGCGCCGGCATCGCCCCGCAGTCCCTCGCGGGCAGCCACACCGGCGTGTTCGTCGGCACCAACCACGCCGGCTACGACGCGGACAGCAGCCAGCGGACGGAGGAGACTGGCGGGCATCTGCTGACCGGCAACCTCATCAGCGTCGCCTCCGGCCGGATCTCCTACGTCCTCGGTCTCGAAGGCCCCGCCCTGACCGTGGACACCGCGTGCTCCTCGTCGCTGGTGGCGCTGCACCTGGCGGCGCAGTCGCTGCGGCGGGACGAGTGCAACCTGGCCCTGGTCGGCGGCGCGACGATCATGTCGACCCCGCAGATGTTCGTGGACCTGGCCCGTCAGCGCGGCCTGGCCGCCAACAGCCGCTGCAAGCCGTTCGCCGCGGCCGCCGACGGCACGGCCTGGGGCGAGGGCGTCGGCCTGCTGGTCGCCGAGCGGCTCTCCGACGCGGTGCGCAACGGCCACCCCGTGCTCGCGGTGCTGAGGGGCTCGGCCGTCAACCAGGACGGTGCCTCCAACGGACTCACCGCCCCCAACGGCCCGTCCCAGCAGCGCGTCATCCGCCAGGCACTGGCCGACTCCGGGCTCGGCTCCGCCGACGTCGACGCCGTGGAGGCCCACGGGACCGGCACCCGGCTCGGCGACCCCATCGAGGCGCAGGCCCTGCTCGCCACCTACGGACAGCAACGCCCGGCGGACCGGCCCGTGTTGATCGGCTCCATGAAGTCCAACATCGGGCACACCCAGTCGGCCGCGGGCATCGCCGGCGTCATCAAGATGGTCCTGGCGATGCAGCACGGCGTGCTGCCGCAGACCCTGCACATGGACGCGCCCACCCCGCACGCGGACTGGAGCGAGGGCAACGCCAAGCTCCTCGCCGAGCCCGAGCCCTGGCCGACGCTGGACCGCCCGCGTCGCGCCGCCGTCTCCTCCTTCGGCATCAGCGGCACCAACGCCCACGTCGTGCTGGAACAGGCGCCCGAGCCCGAGCCCGAGGCCGCTTCCGAGCCGGCTCCCGCGCCGGCCGCCCGGCCTGGCGTGCTGCCCTGGATCCTGTCCGCGCGGACCGGCGAGGCCCTGCGGGCCCAGGCGGCGCAACTCGGCCGCCACGTCCGCGCCCGTGCCGCCCTGGAACCGGCCGACGTCGCCCACTCCCTGGTCACCACCCGGTCCCTCATGGAGCACCGCGCCGCCGTCGTCGCGGGCGACCGGGACGCCTTCCTCCGCGGCCTGGACGCCCTCGCCGAGGGCCGCACCGCGGCGGGGCTGGTGACCGGTGTCGCGGCCCAGGCGCCGGCCGCGTTCCTGTTCACCGGCCAGGGCCCCCAGCGGGCGGGCATGGGACGCGAACTGCACGCCGCATACCCGGTGTTCGCCGCGGCCTTCGACGCGGTCTGCGCCGCGTGCGACCCGTACCTCGAACGGCCGCTGCGCGACATCGTCTTCGCCGAGGAGGGCACGGAGGAGGCCGCCCTGCTCGACCGCACCGACTACACCCAGCCCGCGCTCTTCGCCTTCGCCACCGCGCTGTTCCGGCTCGTCGAATCCTGGGGCGTCACCCCGCAGTTCGTCGCCGGCCACTCCGTCGGCGAGCTCACCGCCGCCCACGTCTCCGGCATCCTCTCCCTCCAGGACGCCGCGAAGCTCGTCGCGGCCCGTGGCGCCCTCATGGCGACGCTGCCCCCGGGCGGCGCCATGGTGGCCGTGCAGGCGACCGAGGAGGAGATCTGGGCCTCCCTCGCCGGCAAGGAGGACCGCGCCACCATCGCCGCGGTCAACGGACCGCAGGCCCAGGTCATCGCCGGCGACGAGGACGTCGTCGCCGACGTCGCCGCCCACTGGGAGGGCCAGGGGCGCCGGGTCAAGCGGATCAAGGTGCGCGTCGCCGGCCACTGCCCGCGCATGGACAGCATCCTGGAGGACTTCCGGAGCGTCGCCGCGACCCTGGAGTACCACGCCCCGCGCATCCCCGTCGTCTCCACGGTCACCGGGGAGCTCGCCGTCGACGA
Organism: Streptomyces sp. NPDC058000; assembly: GCF_042886435.1. NCBI lineage: Bacteria > Bacillati > Actinomycetota > Actinomycetes > Kitasatosporales > Streptomycetaceae > Streptomyces > Streptomyces sp. NPDC058000. The sequence continues at coordinate 6,460 of NZ_JBHVQS010000032.1, read as the reverse complement.
CGACCTGCGCACCCCCGACTACTGGGTCCGGGAGATCAGGGAGGGCGTCCGCTTCTGCAACACCGTGCGCACCCTGGAGGCCGAGGGCGTCACCTCGTTCGTCGAACTCGCCCCCACCAGCGTGCTCACCACGATGGTCCAGGACTCCCTGACCACCCTCGAACGGCCGCTCCTGCTGTCCCTCCTGCGCAGCGGCCACCCCGAGGCCCAGTCCCTCTCCGAGGGCGTCGCCGCCCTGTCCGCGCACGGCGTCCCCGTCGACTGGACCGCCCTGCTCGGCCCGCTCGACGCCCACCGCGTCGAGCTGCCGACCTACGCCTTCCAGCGCCGCTGGTTCTGGCTGGACGCCGCCGACGAGGCCACCGGCGGCCCCGATGCCGCCGCCGACGCCACCGAGGCCGGCGAGGCCGGATTCTGGGAAGCCGTCGAACGCGAGGACCTGGAAGGACTCTCGGCCGTCCTGGCCATCGACGGCAGCACGGTCGACTCGCTCGGCAGCCTCCTGCCCACGCTCTCGGCATGGCGCAGGCAGCGCAGGACCCAAGCGGTGGCGGACGGCTGGAGCTACCGGGCGGGCTGGACCCCGGTCACCGCCCGCACCGGCTTCACCGCCACCGGGAACTGGCTCGTCGCGCTGCCCGACAGCGTCACCGACGACCCGTGGACCGCCCGGCTCCTCGACGCGCTGCGCGCTCAGGGCCTGCACACCGAGGTGCTGGTGCTCTCCGGCACCGAGGACCCGTCCGAGCCCCTCGCCTGGCCCGACGGCCCGATCGACGGCGTGCTGTCGCTGCTGGCCCTGGACGAGCGCCCGCACCCCGACCTGACCTCCGTACCGCGCGGCCTGGCCGCCACCACCGCCCTGCTGCGCGCCGTGGAGGGCTCCGGCAAGCCGGTCCCGCTGTGGTGCGCGACCCGCGGCGCCGTCGCCGTCGACGACCGGGACGCGCTCACCAACCCGCTCCAGGCGCAGCACTGGGGCTTCGGCCGGGTGGCCGCGCTGGAGTACCCGCGGATCTGGGGCGGACTCGTCGACCTCCCCGAAACCCCGGACGCCCGGGCCGTCTCCGGCCTCCTCGACGTGCTCGCCGGGGCGGAGGACCAGGTCGCGATCCGCGCCGCCGGGACCTTCGCCCGCCGCCTGGCCCGGATCGCCCCCGGCGGCGACACCGGCGCCGGGTGGACCGCTCACGGCACGGTGCTGATCACCGGTGGCACCGGTGCGCTCGGCGCCGAACTGGCGCGCTGGTTCGCCGACGCCGGGGCGGAGCACCTGGTGCTCACCAGCCGGCGCGGCCTGGAGGCTCCCGGCGCACCGGAACTCGCGGCCGAACTCACCGACCGGGGAACCCCGGTCACCATCGTCGCCTGCGACGCCGCCGACCGCGACGCCCTGGCCGCCGTCCTCGCAGACATCCCCGCCGAGACGCCCCTCACCGGCGTCGTGCACGCCGCCGGCGTCATGGACGCCGGCATGCTGGACGCGCTGACCCTCGAACGCTTCGAGGCCGTGCTGCGCCCCAAGGCCACCGCCGCCCTGAACCTCCACGAACTCACCCGGGACCTCGACCTGGAACTGTTCGTGCTGTTCTCCTCGATCGCCGGATCGCTGGGCAACGCCGGGCAGGCCAACTACAGTGCCGCCAACACCTTCCTCGACGCGCTCGCCGAGCACCGGCGCGCACAGGGACTGCCGGCCACCGCGACGGCCTGGGGCGCCTGGGCGGACCGCGGCATGGCGACGCAGAGCAACGTCGCCGACCGGGTGAGCCGCGACGGACTGATCCCCATGGCCCCGGCCTCCGCGCTCGCCGCCCTCCGCCAGGCACTGGCCCAGGGGCTGACGAACGTGACCGTGGCCGACGTGGACTGGACGGCGTACGCCCCCGCCCTGACCGCGGTCCGCCCCAGTCCGCTCCTCGCCGACCTGCCCGAGGCGCGCCGCGTCCTGGCCGCCGCGCCCGAGTCCGCGCGCGCGGACTCCTCCCCGCTCGGCGGCCGGCTCGGCGCGCTCTCCGCCGACGAGCGGGAACGGGTGGTGTTGCAGACGGTCCAGGAGGAGGCCGCGAAGACCCTCGGACTGGACTCGGCGGACGGCATCGAGGCGCGGCGGGCCTTCCGCGACGTGGGCTTCGACTCGCTGATGTCGGTCGAACTGCGCAACCGCCTGGCCACGGTGACCGGCCTCGCCCTGCCCACCACCTTGCTGTTCGACCACCCCACGCCCAGCGCGGTCACCGCGTACCTGCTCGCCGAGATCCTGGGCACGGAACAGACCACGGCCGTCGTGGAACGGACCGTCGCCGCCCTCGACGAGCCGGTGGCGATCGTCAGCATGGCCGGCCGGTTCCCCGGCGGCGTGAAGTCGCCCGAAGACCTCTGGGAGCTGCTGGCCGAGGGCCGGGACGCCATCTCCGTCCTCCCCGACAACCGGGGCTGGAACCTCGACCGGCTCTACCACCCCGACCCCGAGCACCCCGGTACGAGCTACGCCCGCGGGGGCGGCTTCCTCTACGAGGCGGCCGACTTCGACGCCGAGTTCTTCGGCATCTCGCCGCGCGAGGCCCTCGCCATGGACCCGCAGCAGCGGCTGCTGCTGGAGGCGTCCTGGGAGGTCCTCGAACGGGCCGGCCTCGACCCGGAGACCCTGCGGGGCAGCAGCACCGGCGTCTTCGTGGGCACCAACACCCAGGACTACCGCTCGGTGCTGAACTCCGGCCGGGAGGACGTCACCGGCCACTCGCTCACCGGCAACTCGATGAGCGTGGTCTCCGGCCGGGTGTCGTACACCTACGGATTCGAAGGCCCGGCGGTCACCGTCGACACGGCGTGCTCGTCGTCGCTGGTGGCCCTGCACATGGCGGTGCAGTCGCTGCGGTCGGGCGAGTGCTCGCTGGCGCTCGCCGGCGGCGTGACGGTCATGGCGACGCCGGAGACGTTCGTGGAGTTCTCACGGCAGCGCGGCCTGTCCGAGGACGGCCGCTGCAAGCCGTTCGCGGCGGCGGCCGACGGCACCGGATGGGCCGAGGGCGTCGGACTGCTGCTCGTGGAGCGGCTCTCGGACGCCCGGCGCAACGGGCACCAGGTGCTCGCCGTCGTCCGCGGCTCGGCGGTCAACCAGGACGGCGCGTCCAACGGACTGAGCGCGCCCAACGGCCCGTCCCAGCAGCGCGTCATCCGCCAGGCACTCGCCAACGCGGGCGTGACAGCGTCGGACGTCGACGCCGTCGAGGCGCACGGCACGGGCACGCGGCTCGGCGACCCCATCGAGGCCCAGGCACTGCTCGCCACGTACGGGCAGGACCGGCCGCAGGACCGTCCGCTGCTGCTGGGGACCCTGAAGTCCAACATCGGACACACCCAGGCCGCCGCCGGCGTGGCCGGCGTCATGAAGATGGTCCTGGCCCTGCGCCACGGCGTGCTGCCCCGCACCCTGAACGTCGACGCGCCCACCCCGCACGTCGATTGGACCGCGGGCGCCGTCGAGCTGCTCACCGAGCCGCTGCCGTGGCCCGAGACGGACCGCCCGTGGCGCGCCGGCGTCTCCGCGTTCGGCGTCAGCGGCACCAACGCGCACGTGATCCTGGAGCAGGCCGAACCGACCGAGGACGAGGCGCCGTCGGTCGCCCCCGCGACGCCGGTCCCCCTGCTGCTGTCCGGCAAGTCCGACCGTGCGGTACGGGACCAGGCGGCCCGGTTGCTGGCCCACCTCGACCGCGCGCCCGAAGCGCGGCTCGCGGACCTCGCGTTCACGCTGGCCGGCCGGACGGCCTTCGGCCACCGCGCCGCCGTCGCGGCCGACAGCCACGAGACCGCGGTGCGCGCCCTGGCCGCCCTCGCCGAGGGCGACGCCGACGGCGCACTGACCACGGGCACCGCGCACGACGGCAAGGACGCCGTCCTCTTCTCCGGCCAGGGAGCGCAACGCCTCGGCATGGGACGGGAGTTGTACGACACCCACCCGGTGTTCGCGGAGGCGTTCGACGCGGTGTGCGCCGGCCTCGACGCGCACCTGGACCGCCCGCTGCGCGACGTGGTGTGGGGCGAGGACCCGGAACCGCTGAACCAGACCGGCCACGCCCAGGCCGCACTGTTCGCCGTCGAGGTCGCGCTGTTCCGCCTGGTGGAGTCCTGGGGAGTGCGGCCGGAGTACGTCGCCGGACACTCGGTCGGGGAGATCGCCGCGGCCCACGTGGCCGGCGTGTTCTCACTGGCCGACGCCTGCGCCCTGGTGGCGGCCCGCGGACGGCTGATGCAGGCGCTGCCGGCCGGCGGCACCATGGCGGCGATCCGGGCCACCGAGGACGAGGTCCGCCCGCGGCTCACCGACGACGTCGCGATCGCGGCCGTCAACGGCCCGTCGTCCGTGGTCGTCTCCGGGGCCGAGGACGCCGTCGAGGCGGTCCGCGCGCACTTCGCCGGCGAGGGCCGCAAGACCAGCCTGCTGCGGGTCTCGCACGCGTTCCACTCCCCGCTGATGGACCCGATGCTCGCCGACTTCCGCGCCGTTGCGGAGAACCTGACGTACGACGAGCCGCACCTGACCGTCGTCTCCAACGTGACCGGCGCCCCGGCCACCCCGGACGACCTGCGCACCCCCGACTACTGGGTCACCCACGTCCGCGAGGCCGTACGGTTCGCGGACGGCATCCGCGCCCTCCACGACGCGGGCGTGACGCGCTTCTTGGAGCTGGGCCCCGACGGCACCCTCGCGGCCATGGCCCGCGAGTCGCTGCCGGACGAGACCACGGTCGTCCCCGCGCTGCGCAAGGACCGCCCCGAGGAGCCGACGCTGCTCGCGGCCCTGTCCCAGCTCCACGCGCAGGGCACCGCGGTCGACTGGGCCGCGCTCTTCGCCGGCACCGACGCGCACGCCGTCGACCTGCCGACGTACGCCTTCCAGCACCGGCGCTACTGGCCCGTCCCCGACCGCACCGCCACCGGCGACCTCGGCGCGGCCGGCCTCGACGCGGCCGGGCACCCGCTGCTGAGCGCCGCCGTGGAACTGTCCGACGGCGCCGGCCTGCTGTTCACCTCACGCCTGTCGCTCCAGTCGCACCCATGGCTGGCCGACCACGCGGTGAACGGCTCGGTGCTGCTGCCGGGAACGGCCTTCGTCGAACTCGCCGTCCGGGCCGCCGACGAGGCGGGCTGCGACCGGATCGAGGAACTCACCCTGGCCGCCCCGCTGGTGCTGCCCGAGCACGGCGGCGTGCAGCTGCAACTGCACGTCGGCCCCGCCGACGAGGCCGGCGGCCGGCCGGTCACCATCCGTTCCCGTCCGGAAGGCGACGGCGACCGGCCGTGGACCCAGCACGCGAGCGGCGTGCTGACGCCCGGCGAGCGGGCGGCCCACGCCGGCTACGACTTCCAGGCCGAGTCCTGGCCGCCGGTCGGCGCCGAACCCGTCGACCTGACCGGCCTCTACCCGCAACTGGCCGCCAGCGGATACGACTACGGACCGCACTTCCAGGGCCTGCGCGCCGCATGGCGCCGCGGCGACGAGGTGTTCGCCGACGTCGCCCTGCCCGACGTCGCCGAGGGCGACGCGTCCGCGTACGGTCTGCACCCGGCGCTCCTGGACGCGACCCTGCACGCCTGGGCCCTCGACGGCCTGGACCGGGGCGTGCTGCCCTTCTCGTGGGAGGGCGTCTCGCTCCACGCCTCCGGCGCCGCGGCCGTGCGCGCCCGGATCGTCCAGCATGGCGGCGACACGCTGTCCGTCGAGGTCGCCGACACCTCCGGCGAGCCGGTCGCCTCCATCGGCACCCTCGACCTGCGGGCGCCCGCAACCGAGCAGTTGGCGGGCGCCGCGGACCGGATCGGGCGTGACGCGCTGTTCCGCCTCCAGTGGAACCCGGTCCGGCTTCCCCCGGCCGGGGCCGCGGAGTCCGTGGCCCTGCTCGGCTCCCTGCCCGGCGCACCGTTCGACAGCTACCCGGACCTGGCGGCGCTGGCCGAGGCCGGTCAGGTGCCGGGCGCGGTGGTGGTGCCGGTGACGGCCGCCCCCGACGACGTGGTGGAGGCGGCGCACGCCACCGCCACCCACACGCTGGCGCTGGTCCAGTCCTGGCTGGCGGACGAGCGGTTCGCCACTTCGCGGCTGGTGTTCGCCACGCGCGGCGCGGTGGACGGCACGGACCTCACCGGGGCCACCGTGTGGGGCCTGGTGCGGTCGGCGCAGTCGGAGCACCCGGGCCGGTTCGGCCTGGTGGACCTCGGTCCCGACGCGGACCCCGCGGTGCTGCCGCGGGCCCTGGCCGCGGACGAGCCGCAGCTCCTGCTGCGCGACGGCGCGGTGCTGGCGGCGCGGCTGGAACGGGCGCCGGTGACGCGGGCCCGGGTCGGCGCCCCCTGGGACGCCGCCGGCACGGTGTTGATCACTGGTGGTACCGGTGGTCTGGGGCGTGTGGTGGCGCGGCACTTGGTTGCTGAGCATGGTGTGCGGAGTCTGTTGTTG
>NZ_JBHVQS010000031.1:84846-107519 GCF_042886435.1 Streptomyces sp. NPDC058000 | reverse complement strand
GTTTCCGTCTCTGGCCCCCTGCTGGAGCGGGGTCCGGCCGCTTCGCTTTCGCTTTTCGGCCTTTCCGACTTTATCAGATCCTTTTTCGCTTCCGGCCCGCTTCTCAGTGAGGCGCTACCGGATCGAATTCGGTTCCGATTTCCCGTCGGAGGGGTTTGCCTTTCGGCGTGTTCACTACTTTAGCGGAATCCCTCGGAGACACATAATCGAGTCCCGGTCCGAATTCCGGCATGCCGAAATTGTTCCCGGTGAGGGGCCGTGCAGTAGTGGTGTGCCGCTGAAGCGGCGGGATGGCCGCCGCGGGGCCTGTCGGCTCCGTGGCAACTCGAAGAACTTACACGATCATATGGATGCGGCACTACTTGGGGGCGCATCCTCGGCGGATCGAGCTATCCCGAGCCGCTAGATCGCCGGACCACTTGCTCTCCGGGTCGTCGAGTCACCGGGGCACCGGGGCACCGGGTCGCCCAGGAGGCAGGCGTTCCGATGAGCTACCCCGGGCCAGCGCCCTCTCAGTGATGCAGCCGCCGGCGAGGGGAGTCGGGCCCCTGATGGACGCACGCCGTTGGCCAGGGTCACCGCCCGAGAGGCCGCGAGAGCCTTTCCCCTTGCGTGGCCTGTGTGATCAGTGAGGTGACGAGCACCTCAGCCGCCTCCTCGCGCCCGCACGGACGTCGCGGCCCCCTCACCCAAGGTCCCCCAGCAGCGTCTCCAGTACTGCCTCTTCCTCTATGCGCAGCCCGTGTTCGGCAAGGGCGGGTGCCAGATCCGGGTCCCATGGTGACTGGGCCGGCTTCCCGGACAGGAGCTGCGCATCCGACCCAGCCGCTGATACCGCCTCGCGGTAGTCGTCGGCCATGTAGTGCCAGGGCCGCCACGGCACGTGGTGCAGCAATGTCGTGGCAATGCGCAGGCCGCCCCAGTCGAAGTCGCCGTGGTAGCGGAAGGCAGCGCCGAGCTCGTGCAGTCGGTCGAGAAGAGTCAGAGCGGCAGCCGACGGTTGGCCCTGGAGGCAGACCAGCGGTCGGGCGTCCGGGCCGTGGGTGTCCGCCGCAGCCGAAAGGACCGCGGGGTTCTCACAGATGTGGACGACAGGAAGTGCCGTCCTCGGCGGACGGTGGGCGAGCTGTCTGAGGGTCAGTACGCAGGGATCACCCATATCGGCCATCCAGTCCAGAGCCGGGGTCCCGCGGAGGTTGAGAGTGAGAACCGTCGAGGAGACGTCGTCCCGCAGGAGGCCGGCGGAGGCCCACGCGGCCCGCCGCCAGGCCGCTCCTGTTCCCTCGGGGTGGCCGGTCAGCGCGCGGACGCCAGAGAGGACAAGGGTGGCAAGCGACGTGCCGTCGTCGAGTGCGTGTGCACTTCCCAGCGCCTCCGCGGCGAAAACCGACAGTGAGCGTGCCGGTTCGGCAGGCAGTTCCCGAAGTACGCGGACGGCCTGATCCAGCAGCAGGCGAGCGGAGGCGGGCGTACGGGCGACCCGCTGCACGAGGCCCTCGTCACGAACGCGGGCGGCCCACGCTGCGAGACCTGGAAGGTCGTCCGCGAGCAGGGTGAGGGGCGCGTACGCCTCCTCCCAGGCCCGCTCGTCGCTCCGGCGGGCCTCCTCCAGGAGTACGACGGGACCTGTGAGTGCGGTGACGGCCGCTGCCAGGCCCTCGGGGCTGATGCCGGATCTGCGCAGTACGGCGTCCACCGCGTCGAGCCGTACCGTCAGCGACGCGCCACCGCCCGGAGCCCGCCCCAGCAGCCGCTCGGCCGCGGCGCGTTGGGCGACGGTGGGAGCGGCGAGGGACACCGGTCCGGTGAGCGGCTTTCCGCGCTCCAGCCGACGGCGTGCGCGCTCCAGCAGCCAGGCCAGGTCGGCGCCCCCGAGGAGCCGGTGCAGGCGGTCATCGTCGGCTGCGGGCCACGTCACGTCCACAGGGACTCCGGTTCCCGATCGGCTGGCCGCACCGGATCTTCCTGGCGGGTACGAGCCGTCCCGTCCCACTCCCAGCGGGTGACGAGGACGGCGGCCACCTCGTCGACGCGGGAGAGCTGGGCGATGGCGATGCCCGGCACTTGCGGGTAGCAGGCCCATTCCCGCTCACTGGTCATGACGACGTCCAGGTCGAAGGCGTGCAGGAGTCCGAGGCATTTGGCGCGGGAGTCGTCGTCGACGCCCGCGAACGCCTCGTCGAGGGTGACGAGCCGTGGTGCGTGCGGGCTCCCCGCACTCGCGTAGTGCGAGGAGGCCGCGGCGAACAGCGGTACGGAGACGGCGAGTACGCGTTCACCGCCCGAAGCCGGCCCGGTGGCGGGTACCCAGCGACCGTGCTGCTGGCGCTCGACGGCGAACTCGTGCCACGAGCGGTAGTCCAGGGCAGCCGCGAGGTGCTCCGACCAGCTGCCCGCCGTGTCCTCGGTCTGCTGGCGGGCGATCTGCGTCTGGAGGAACTCCCCGACTGCGGCCCGGTCCTCGGGAGTCCAGGCATCGGCCGTCTGAAGCAGCCGGCCACGGGCCTGGGCAAGGCCGGCGGGCGCCTTGCGGGAGGCTCGCCATACCAGCCGCAGCGTCATGCCGGTGGATGTCGGACGCTCCTCCAGCTCGGCGTTCATGGCCAGCACCTTGCGTTCCGCGGCCCCGATGAGTTCCTGGAGAGTGCCCGCGACCTCGGTGATGAGGTGGGTTTCGAGGATCTCGCGTTCGTGCGCGGAGAGGATGCGGGTGAGTTCGCCGACCTCCACGGCCAGCGCGTCGGCGAGTTCGGGCACGGCCCGCTCACGGCCCTGGTACACGATGTCGACGACCATGCCGTCCTCGACCATCCGGGCCGAGGCGGTGTGGCCGTGGCGGGACAGCGCGTCCTGGAGCGTCTTGAGCTCTTCGCTCAGACGCCGTTGCACGCGCTCCCAGGCCCCGTCCGAGTCGTCGGTGGCCGCCAGCTCCGCCTCCAGGGACCGGGAGAGTGCGATGGCCGGGGTGGCTGCCCAGGGTCCGTCTCCCGCCGCGGGTACGGGGAGCTCGGGAAGCGCGACCGTGATGAGCCCGGTGGTCGCGAAACGCTGGAGCGCGGCGATCGCCTGTGAACGCGCGGCTGCGGCACCGGTGACGTCCTTCTCCAGCTGTTCGATCCGCCCTTGGGCCCGGTTGGCCCGCCCGTCCGCCTGCGTACGGCGGTCCTGGCACAGCCGCTGCTCGGCCGCGCAGCCGCGCTGCGCCTGAGCGGTCTCGGCGAGCCGCCGCTCCAGCTCGGCCACGGCCGCACCCACGGTCGAGCGCAGCGTGACGAGCCGCTCGTCGGCGGCTGCCACCTCGCGAGCGATCGCCTGGGTGCGAAGGCCGAGTTCGACGGAGCGTTCCGCCACCCGGCCGACCTCTTCCCGTTCCTCCCCCACCTGCTGGGCCGCTTCCGTCCGTTCGCGCAGTGCGGGCCAGAGCGCGGCCAGTACGGCGGCGAGTTCGGTGAGCGCCTGCCGTACGCCCGCCAGGGCCGGCCGGTCCGCGGGCAGCCCCAGATCGGCCGCCGCCTCATGCAGGTCGGCGTTGGCCAGCTCGACGCGTTCGGCCGCGGCCAGCACGTCGGTGGCCCGCTCCTCACGACGGGCCCGTGCCCGGCGGCCGGTCTCGGCGGCAGCCGCAGCGCGGGCGTGGGACCGGGTCAGCGCGGTCTCGTCCGGCACGGCGGCAAGCTCGGCGTCGAGGGCACGGCGGCGGGCCGCCAACGCCTGCACCTCAGCCGCGAGGGACGCCGAGTCCCGGTGGAGGACGTCCAGTTCGGCGCGCAGGGCGTGGGCGCGGATGCGCCGCGCGGCCTCCCGGGCGCCTGCACCGATGTACTCGGCTGCCGGCTTGGCCCAGCGACCGGTGAGGGCACCGACGCGGTAGGTTCCGTCCACCGCGGCCCAGGTGTCCCCCGCCGCCCGCGTACTCCTCCACCCGGCGTCGGACGTTCCCGTGCCCGCGGCCGTGTCCCCGGCAGCCGCACCGAGGCCGATCGCCGCGAGCAGACGGGCCACCGCCTCCTCGCCCACGACGGCTGCCCGGGCATCGCCCCGGTCCACGGCCGGGCACAGGACGGTGGCGAGTGACGCTCCGTCGACCGGCCCCTTTCCCGGGTCGAGGAGCACGTCGTGGCTGTCCGCGGCGAGGGCTTCGCCGTCGGGGGACACCCATGCGTCCAGCAGTCCGGCCGCTTCGAGGGCCGCCTCCAGCCCCGCCCGGTCACGGTCTCCGACCTGGTCCTGGAAGTCGATCAGCCGCCACAGGGGGGCGCCCGCCATCTGGTCGCGAAGGCCCGGCGTCCGGGTGGGCGGTGCCACCGGCCCGCGCCCGCCACCGGCCTCCAGGGACGCGAGTTCCTCCTCGGCCTCACGGGTGCGGGCAGCCAGGTCGTCCCGGCGCTGCGCCGCTTGCGCCGTTCGCTCGGCGAGCACCGTTGCCGTGACGCTGTGCGCCTGCGCTGCGTGCCGCCGAGCCGGGTTGGGGCCGTCCTGGTGCCGGGTCCACTCCTGGAGCTCGTCCAGCAGCCCCGTGAGGTCGGTGTAGGCGAGCGCCTCGCACCGGCCCGCGTGCTCACGTACGGCATCCACCAGGGCGCGCCCCTCGGCCGTCACGGCCTCGTCGGCCGCGTTCTGGGCCTCGTCGGCCTGCGACCGGTCGGTCTCCGCCTCGTCGAGCCGCAGTACGGCATTCCGGTGTGCGGCCGCAGCCTCGTCGGCCCGGTCCACGAGGCCCTCCAGGTGCGCGAGGGTGCGGTGCCGGCGGTCGGTCGCATCGGCTACCGCCGCACGCAGTTCGGCCGTCGTCAGTTCCTCGTCCCCGGGCAGCTCCAGCTGGGCCGCGGCGGCTGCTTCCCGCGCGCTGCGGAACGTGTCCCCGGCCTGCTCGTGTGCCGCCCGGAGCCGCCCCTCGGCGGTCCCGAGGCGGCCGAGCGCCCGGGTGTGCAGGGCATCGGCCTCTTTTTGATCCTCGCGTGCCTGGCCATGGGCGTGCGCCGACCGCTCCAAGGTCTGTGCGGCGCGCTCCAGTTCACGGGCATCGCGCATCTCCGGACCTTCGCGCAGGGCGGCCTCCGCCGCCGCCAGCCTCGCCTGCGTCTCGGTCAGCTCGGTGCTGCGCTCGTCGACGGCGTCCCGCTCGCCCTCGGCCTCGGTCTTCTCGGTTTGGGCCACCGCGAGATCACGCAGGAGCTGCTCGTACTTCGAGTGTTCGGTCCGCGGGAGGCGTGCCCGGCGGCGGGAGGCGATGCGCGCGTAGCGCCGGTAGTGGTCGAGGAACGCGGAGGCGGCGCGCTCGGCGGCCCCGGCGGCCCGCAGTTCCTCCTTCTCCTCGTCCAGGGAACGGAAGGCTTCCGCCACGTCCGCGATCACGGCCTGGTCCATGGGCGGCAGCGCCTCGGTGAGGGCGCGGGAGAGGGCGGCTTCGTTGGGGCGCTTGGACAGCTGGGGCTGGCGCAGCTGGATGAGCAGGTCCACCAGGGCCCCGTAGCGCTGCTCGCCGAGGCCGAACAGCGTCTCGTCGACGGCGCGGCGATATGCCTTGGCCTGGTCGTAGACCATTCCGTGTCCGGATACCGCCTCGATGAGCCGGTCTCGGGACAGCACGGTACCGGTGGTGTCGAGGAGGCTGAGGGAGCCCGGTGAGCGCGCCTCGGCCGGTGCGTGGTCGATCCGCTGCGCGGTCACCGCCCACCAGTGACGGGCGATGCCCCGCCCGCTGACGGCCTTGAGGCCGCAGAGGAGCGTGCGGAAATCCTCCTCCCCGCTCGCCTCGTCGCGGCGCCCGAACTCCACCCAGGTGTAGCCGAGTCGTTCGGAGTGCGGGTGCTCGCCCCCGAGGAGGAGGTTCCACTCCATCCGCTTGCCCGCGTCCCCGTCCGGCTCGACCCGGCGGGCGCTGAGGTCGCCGTCGAGGAGGAAGGGGAGGGTCAGGGCGAGCACCTTGGACTTGCCGGTGCCGTTGTTCCCGCGGAGCAGTAGCCTGCCGTCGCGGAAGTGGAATTCCTCCACGTCGTAGTGGAAGAGGTCGACGAGACCCATCCGCAGGGGCTGCCAGCGGGAGCGCGCAGGGGTCGGAAGTCCGTTGGAGGGGATCACCGTCGGCCTGCCTTTCGCGGTGCGGGCACCTCGGTGGCGGCCGCCGTTCCGGGGTCGATGACGACGGTCGGACCGACCGCGTACCGGGCGAGTGCCGGGCGGGGCACGACCCCCTCAGGGGTACGGGAGATCAGGCCGAGGGCGGCGAGCCGCGCGACCGCCCGCTCCACCAGTTCTCCCTCGGCTCCCGGCTCCCGCGCGGACTTGGACCAGAAGCCGCCGTGCTCCGAGGCCAGGTCGACCACACGGCGCTCCAGAGCGGCTGTGGTGACGAAGCCCCCGGCCGCCGTGAGGTGTTCGGCGAGCAGCAGGGTGACGTGACCGTGGGTCCCTGATTCCGGCATCCGGATGTCGGTGAGGTCGTCCTCGGGGTCGACCATGGCGATGCCCTCGGCCCGTACCTCGGCGACCAGCCCGGTCAGTTCGGTGATCCGCGCGGTGAGGAAGCCGCGCTGGCGGGTGAGATACCCCAGCTCGGCGTCGGTCAGTTCGTCGTAGTAGAGCACGGGGTCGTCCAGCAGCCGGCGGGTCAGCGCGCGGCGCATCGCGCGAAAGCGCAGCTCGTCACTGTCGAGGGCCGTCTCGGCGGTGAGCTCGGCCAGTCGCTCCTCCATCGCCCGGGCTCGGATCGTGGAGGGGCCCCGACGGGTGGCGAGCAGTCCGGCGAGCACGCGCCGTTCGACGTCGTACAGGACGTCGCCGGCTCCGCTGACGTACGCGTCCTCGTCACCGGCGACCCGCCGCAGGACCCCGAGGCCGAGCAGGAGCCGTACGACGGCTGCCAGGTCGAGCCGCTCCTCTCGGCGGTCCAGGGTGAACCGGATCCCCGCGGCGGCGAGTTGGGGGTCGGTGGCGTCGAGGACGACCTGGTCGGCGAGTCGGCCCAGTGCGATCTGTGCCTCGCCCCGTTCGAGGGCGGCGAGGGCGAGGCACAGCAGGACGTACCGGCGGCGGGTGAACGGTGCGGCGCTCCGCGTGGCCTCGCGGGCCGGATGGGTGGCGTCGGCGAGGCGTACCGGGATCTTGCCGAGCCTCGCCGTCTCGGCATCGATCTGGAGGGGCCAGCCGGTGTTGCGGTCGAACCAGTCGCGCAGCTCGGAGGCGTGCCGCCGGACGAGACGGAACGCGTCGGCGTGCGTGCCGTGCGCGAGCAGCAGGGGCTGTTTCAGGAGGGCGCGGGCGGCCTTGCGCAGTTCGGCGGCGTGCTGCCCGTCCAGCACTTCGGCGAGCGGGGTGGTCACGGTCCCGTGGTCCCTTCCTCTTGGCCCTCGGTGAGGTCGACGATCTCGATGGTGTGGTCGGGGCCGCGGAACACGCCGTCCGGTGTGCGGACCTCGGCGATGGACCCGTCGGTGGAGGCGGCGAGCCGGATCTCCATGGATCCGTCGTTGCTGGTGGCCGCGGTGTGCGTCATACCGGGACGCCAGGTGGCCAGTGCGTCGCCGAGGAGCTGGAGGAACAGCCGGAAGCTGAGGGGGTCGAGCTCACCGAGCCCGGACAGTCTGGTGATGCCGTCGGTGGCGAGCCGGGCCCGTGCGGCCGCGGTCTCGGCGGCCTGCTTGGCGGCCGTCTCGGCGAGCAGGCGCCGCGCCTCCTGCCGGTCCTCCACCTTGCGGGGCTTGCCGCGCCGCTCGTAGCTGCCGGTACGGCGCAGCTGCGGGCTGATGTGCAGCGGCTCGGCGTCGGCCCACGCGGTGGCCGCGGGTTGCGGGCGGGCGAGCCGGGCGGCCAGGGTCTCGGCGTCCACGGAGAGGTGCCGCGCCGGGTACAGCCCGAAGGCGGTGCGCCACAGCCGGTGTCGGGCGTCGTCGTCGGGGGCCTCGGCGAACCACCGGGCGAGGGTCCGGAAATCGGCGGACCGGTCGGAGCGCCCGGCCCGGCGTTCGTTCAGCGACCGTACGACGGCCAGCAGTTGCGGGATCGCGCCCAGCGCCCGGCCGCGCAGCAGCCGGGCCTGCGACTCCCGGCCGTCCCGGCTGAGGAACCAGGCCGCGAGTCCGGCCCACCGGCCGGCCCACCGCTCGTACGCGGCCTGCTCGGCGTGCGCCACCTCCTGCGGGGTGGCATCGGCGGCCTCGCGGACCGCGGCGGCCAGCAGCAGGGGTTGGATCCGGCCGTCGCCCTCCAGCTCCAGGATCAGCCGGGCGATGCGTCCGCCGAGGGTGATCAGGTCCTGGATGAAGCGTTCCAGGTACTGGATGAGCTGGTCCTTGTAGGCGAGGAAGACGTCTTCCCCGACCTCGTGGAGGTCGATGGTCCGCTGGAGTGACCCCATGAAGGCCCGCGCGTTGTCGGCGAGCGCGGCAAAGCGGCTGGCGAGCCCGTCGAGCGCGAGATGGGTCTTGGCCGGATCCGGCTCCTGTTCGGCGGTGAGCACGAGGAGAGCGCGCAGCTGCGTCACGATGTCGTGCAACGCGACGGCCTGAAGCGCACCCCGCCGCCCCAGCGCCTCGTCGTACGCGGACAGGGCCTGCTCGGCCGCCTCGCCCTCGCGCGTGAGCTGGTAGATGAACCGCTTGCGGTAGAAGTCCTCGACGGCGGTGACCCGCCCGGTGTCGGGATCGGCCCGCAGGTTCCCCCAACCCACAAGGCTGTCAAGCGCCTTGACCACAGCGTCGAGCTCCCCGGGCCGGACATCCGAGGACAGCGCGGCCTGCACGTCCTCGGGCCGCAGATGCACGGCGAACCGCTCCTTGGCGACGAGGAAGGCCCGCATCACCGCGCGGTAGAGCAGCACGTTCGGGGCGGTGAGGTGCGCGAACGGCCCGTACCCGGCCGGCAGTCCCTCCGGCCGGGGAGAAGTCATATCCATCGCCGGCCATTCTCCCGACCCTCCGACCATGATCGGCAGGGACGAAAGTACTTGACCGAATCACGCCCGGTTCTGACCGCGCAGGCGCCCTGGCTGACCGCTGGCACATCAGCCGTCAGCCGGGTCGGATGAGCCCGGCAGCCGAGAGGGCCAGGGCCCGGGAGCAGGACGAGATCCGGGTCGCCGACCGGCGCGATGAACCTGCGGTCCAGGAACCGGTTGCCCCGCCCACAGGTCGTTTCCGACCTCATACGCACCTCATGCGCACCGGCAGAACCGCAGGTCACGCGCCCTTAGCTGCCCGGTCCAGAATGACCACGCACTCCACGTGATGGGTCATCGGGAAAATATCGAACGCCCGCATGCGCCGTGCCCCGTACCCCGCCTCGCGGAAGTACGCGAGGTCGCGGGCGAGGGCGGCCGGGTCGCAGGCGACGTAGGCGATGCGGCGGGGGGTGAGGGAGGCGAGGTGGCGGACGGTGGCCTTGCCGGCGCCGGCGCGGGGCGGGTCGAGGACGACGAGGTCGACGTCGGTGATGCCGGTGCGGGGGAGGATCTGCTCGACCTTGCCCTGTTCGATGCGGACCCGGTCGAGGTCGGCGAGGTTGTGGCGGGCGTCCTCGACGGCGCGCTTGCTCGATTCGATGCCGAGGACGGCGCCCTTGTCGCCGACGCGTTCGGCGAGGGCTCCGGCGAAGAGGCCGACGCCGCAGTAGAGGTCGAGGGCCATGTCGCCCTTCTTCGGCATCAGGCCCTGCATGACGGCCTCGACGAGGAGGTCGGCGGCCTTCGGGTGGACCTGCCAGAAGCCGCCGTTGCCGACCCGCCAGGTGCGGCCGGCGGCGCGTTCGCGGACGAAGGGGCGGCCGTGGACGCGGTGGACGCCGCCGTCCTTCTCGTCGACGCGGAGGACGGAGACCGGCTTGTCGAGTTCGACGATGGGGAGGCGGCCGCCGGGGCGGGGGGTGAGGATGACCTGGCGGTCGTGGGAGCCGGTGGCGGCGATCGCCTCGACGGTGGCGATCTGCGGCCAGGTGCGCTGCTCGATGCCGAGTTCGGAGACGCCGGGGGCGGCGATCATGCAGTGGGTGACCGGCTCGACGTCGTGCGAGCGGTGCTTGCGGAGGCCAGGGTGGCCGTCGGCGTCGACCGCGTACTGGACGCGGGTGCGCCAGGCCGGGACCTCGCCCTTGGCGACCTTGTCGCCGGGGGCCGGTTCGACGGTGCCGTCCCAGCCGGTCTCCTCGGGGGTGAGGCCGGCGAGCCGCGCCAGTTGCTCGGCGATGACCGTGGCCTTGAGGCGGCGCTGCGCGCCGGGCGCGGCGTGCTGCCAGTCGCAGCCGCCGCACCGGCCGGGGCCGGAGAACGGGCAGGGCGCCTCGACGCGGTCCTTGGAGGGGTCGAGGATCTCGACGGCGTCGGCGCGCAGGAAGCGGGCGCCTTCCTCGCCGTCGGTGACGCGGGCGCGGACCCGTTCGCCGGGCAGTGCGTGCCGGACGAAGAGGACCTGGCCGGCGTCGGTGCGGGCGATGCAGTGGCCGCCGTGCGCGACCGGGCCGATCTCGACCTCGTACTCCTCGCCGACCAGTGACTTCCTGGGTTCCGGCGGCGTGTCCGGCTGCATGGCGGGGAGCTCCTGGGTGGGGTGGGAGGAAACCGTGACGGCCGGCCTCCGGGTGGAGGCCAGCCGTCCATTCTACGGCGTGCCGGGGGTGCCCCCGGCCGCCGCGGTCACTTCTTGGTGGCCGCGGACTCCTTCTTGGGTGCGGTGACCGGGCCGCGCCGGACCGCGCCGGGGGCGTTCCATTCGGCGCGCTTGCGGGCGCGCTTCTTGGCGGCCTCGGAGGAGTCCAGCTGCCAGGGCACGGAGGTGACCATGACGCCGGGGGTGAACAGCAGGCGTCCCTTGAGGCGCAGCGCGGACTGGTTGTGGAGCAGGTGCTCGTACCAGTGGCCGACGACGTACTCGGGGATGTAGACGGAGACCGCGTCGCGGGGGCTCTCCCGGCGCAGCGACTTGACGTAGTCGATGATCGGCCGGGTGATCTCGCGGTACGGGGAGGCGAGGACCTTCAGCGGGACCTCGATGCCGCGGAGCTCCCACTCGGCGCGCAGGGCCCGGGTGTCGGCCTGGTCGACGTCGACGCTGACCGCTTCGAGGGTGCCCGAGCGCATCAGCTTGGCGTAGTTCAGGGCGCGCAGGGTGGGCTTGTGCAGCTTGGAGACCAGGACGATGGCGTGCACGCGGGAGGGGCGGACCACGTCGTCGTCGGGGGCGTCCGGGGCGGCGATCTCGTCGGCGACCCGGTCGTAGTGGCGGCGGATCGCGGTCATGGTCACGAAGAAGATGACCATGCCGAGGAGGGCCACCCAGGCACCGTGGGTGAACTTGGTGAGCAGGACGACGACCAGGACCAGGCCGGTGAAGAAGGCACCGAAGGCGTTGATGGCGCGGGAGCGGTGCATCTTGCGGCGCTTGGCGGGGTCCTTCTCGCCGACCAGGTGGCGGTTCCAGTGCCGGACCATGCCGATCTGGCTGAGCGTGAAGGAGACGAAGACTCCGACGATGTAGAGCTGGATCAGGCGGGTGGAGTCCGCGCCGTAGAGGTAGACCAGGACGGTGGCGGCGCCGGCCAGCAGGACGATGCCGTTGGAGAAGGCCAGCCGGTCGCCGCGGGTGTGCAGCTGGCGCGGCAGGTAGCGGTCCTGGGCGAGGATCGAGCCGAGCAGCGGGAAACCGTTGTAGGCGGTGTTGGCGGCCAGGAACAGGACCAGTGCGGTGGCCGCGGCCAGCACGACGAAGAGGAAGCTGCCCTTGCCGAAGACCGCCTCGGCGACCTGCGAGATGACCGGGTTCTGGGTGTAGCCGGAGCCGATCGGCTTGCCGTTGCTGAGGAGGTCGGTGGCGGGGTTCTCGGCCATCCGGACGCGGGTGGTCATGGCCAGCGCGATGATGCCGCAGAACATGGTGACGGCCAGTCCGCCCATCAGGGCGAGGGTGGTCGCGGCGTTCTTCGACTTCGGCTTGCGGAAGGCGGGCACACCGTTGGAGATCGCCTCGACGCCGGTGAGCGCGGCACATCCGGAGGAGAAGGCGCGCAGCAGCAGGAAGATCATGGCGAAGCCGGCGAGGCCGCCCTGCTCGGCGTGGATGGTGTAGTCGGCGGTGGGGGCCTTCATGGTGTCGCCGAGGACCAGGCCGCGGATCGCGCCCCAGAAGATCATGATGAAGACGCCGGCCACGAAGACGTACGTGGGGATCGCGAAGAGCTTGCCGGACTCCTTGACACCGCGCAGGTTCATCAAGGTCAGCAGCACGATGATCACGATTGCGCAGAGCGTCTTGTGCTCGACGACGAAGGGGACGGCGGAGCCGAGGTTCTCCACTCCGGAGGAGATGGAGACCGCGACGGTCAGGACGTAGTCGACCAGCAGTGCGCTGGCGACGGTCAGGCCGGCCCTGGGCCCGAGGTTGGTGGTGGCGACCTCGTAGTCACCACCGCCGCTCGGGTAGGCGTGCACGTTCTGCCGGTACGACGCGACGACGGTGAACATCAGCACGACGACCGCGACCGCGATCCACGGGCTGAAGTGGTACGCGGAGACCCCCGCCACGGACAGGACCAGCAGTACCTCGCCGGGCGCGTAGGCCACGGAGGAGAGCGGGTCGGAGGCGAAGACGGGGAGTGCGATGCGCTTGGGGAGAAGGGTCTCCCCAAGCCTGTCGCTGCGCAGTGCGCGCCCGATCAAGATCCGTTTGGGCACGTCGGTCAGTTTGGACACCCGAGGATGCTAAGCCTTCGTCAAGGTCCTCGCCCACCCGCCACCCGGACGGGTCGGAACACCCGAATGCGCCACCATGCACAGAACCATCCGACTCCGCATTCGCCACTCGGCATCTCCGCAACATCTGCACGCCACGCACACGGCGGCATCGTCGATACGGGGAACCCCGCGGGCCCGAACTTCGTGGTGGATGTCACGGAGTCCGGGCGTGTCGCGGGGGGCGTGTCGTCACTCGCCGGGCGCCGCCGGGCGTGTCGGGGGGGCGTGGCCTCACTCCGCGCGCACCGCCGGGCGCGGCCGGCGGGACAGCAGCTCGCCCAGCCCCTCCCGGGTCGCCGCCAGCAGCACCACGTCCTGCGGCCGCAGGACGTAGTCGTCCAACTCGTCCGCCAGATGCGCCGGCGCCGGACCGTCCCCCGGCTGCGGCGCGCCCGCCGCGGGCTCCGCCGCCGGCTCGTCCGGCGCGGAATTGTCGACGGCCAGCACCCGCAGCCGGCCCGGCCGCAGCACCTCACCGACCGTCCGCCCCTCCAGGGCGGCATGGCCGCGCACCTCCACCCGGGCCACCAGCAGCACCCGCCGCTCCACCGGGATCGCCCCGAGGATCTCGCGGCCCATCATCGCCCCGGCGAAGGCCGGCGCCGCCAGGAACGACACGCTGCGGCTACGGGTCCGCGCACCCGGATGCGCCGCGCGCAACGTCCGGTAGACGGCGGCGGCGAACCCGTCGTCGAAGAGCCGCAGCGTCACCCGCAGCCGGGGATTGACCGACCGTGCGTAGAGCGCCGCCTCCAGATTGGTGGTGTCCTCACTCGTCAGCGCCAGCAAGGTCCGGGCCCGGTCGGCCAGCGCCGCCTCCAACACCCCCTCCTGCGTCACGTCCCCCACGACGGTCGGCACCCGCAGCCGGCGCGCCAAAGCGATCCCGCGCGCCTCCGGATCGGCCTCGATGCACACCACCGGGATCCGCATCTCGTGCAACCGCGCCAGCACCCGGGTACCGATCTTCCCCAGCCCCAGCAACACCACGTGCCCGGACAACCCACGCGGCGGACGACGCAACGCCGAGGCACTGCGGAACGTC
Source organism: Streptomyces sp. NPDC058000 (assembly GCF_042886435.1). Taxonomy (NCBI): domain Bacteria; kingdom Bacillati; phylum Actinomycetota; class Actinomycetes; order Kitasatosporales; family Streptomycetaceae; genus Streptomyces; species Streptomyces sp. NPDC058000. The sequence goes on along the minus strand of NZ_JBHVQS010000031.1, from coordinate 93,756 downwards.
CCCAGCCCCTCGAACGCCGCCGCCACCAGCACTGGCAGCAACAACAGCCCGACCAACCCGGACAACAACTGGAGCAGCTTGCGCGCCAACGGGGCGTCGAGCGCCGGTTCATTGATCGCGAACAGGTCCAGCAGCGTGAGGTACGCCGCGTGCAACGGCTTCTCCCCCGTCGCCAGGGACGCGGCGACGGCCAGCGCCAGCACCGCCCCGACGATCCCGGCCAGCGACCAGCGCAACCGCCGGGAGAAGAGGGAGGCGAGCGGCGCACCCCGACCGCGCAGCCGGCGCGGCCGCACCGTCCGCCCCGTATAGGCCACGGTCTCCAGGACGATCCGGCCGCAGCCGGTGGCCGCCGCGGCCGAGGCGTCGTCCGGCAGCAGCACCGGCCCCTCGTCACCCGACGCCGCGCCGGGCGCACCGGACGGCCCGCCTGGGGGGCCACCGGCGGAACCACCGGACGCCTCACCGGGCGACGGCGACAGCAACGCCAACGTGCACAGCCGCCGCGCCCCCGCCGGACCGGACTGCCCCGGCGCACGCTCCACGGCCCGCAGCATCAGCCCGTCCGCCTCGATGACCTTGCTGGTCCCGGCGACCGCCGTCGCCACCAACGCCGGCGCGACGGTGTCCGCGTCGGAGAGCACCATGGTGGAGGCTTCGGCTCGCGGCGGCTGCGCGTCGTCCGCGCCACGACTCGCGGCGACCGCCGCGGCCTGGTCCAGCAACTCCTCCAGATGCTGGCCGAGTTTGCGGTTGTAGAGCCGGATCACCAGCCGCAACCGGGGGTTGAGGCGACGGGCCCGGAGCGCGGCGTGGATGTTGAGATCGTCGTCGTCGTGGACCAGCGCCAGCGCGCCCGCCTCGGTGATCCCCGCCGCGGTCAGCGCCTCGTCGTCGACCTGCGTCGCCACCAGGACGCGTATCGACTCCGGCGGCGACTGCCCGTCCTCGCGTGCCGGCGCGGGCGGCGGACCGGGGAGCGCACCGGGCCCGCCCCGCGCCACCGCCGCCGACATCCGGCCGAGCAGCGCGGTGGCCCGACCCAGGCCGCGGGACGGCGACGGAACACGGGGGCGGTTCGGCTCCCGCGCGGACGGCACGATCAGCGTCACCCGTTCGCCGTAGACGTCACGGAGCTCGGCGGCGAGCCGGTGGGCGAGCGCGTCATCGCCGCACACCACCATGTGCGGTGCGAGAGAGACCTGTTGGGGCTGATGTGGCAGTTGTGGCACACGTCGTAGCGTGCCCTATCGGCCCGCCCCCGCGCAGCGCAGCGCACGATCCCACCGCACCCCGGCACCCGCCCACAACGGACCAGCACTCACCGCGCCCCCTACCGGACACGCCATTACAGCTACGGTTGTACCGGACCACGGTGCGGCCGGCGCTCCCGTCTGACGCACCGGGCCGCGGTCACAAGACAGCGGCTCCGTGTCGCCGGTACGTCGGAGAAGAAAGTAGTGAGCAGGGTGTTTGTGCAGGTCAGCGCGCTAGTGCAAGGCACGGGGTAATCAGCATGCACATCGTCATCATGGGATGCGGCCGCGTGGGCTCCGCGCTCGCGCAGACCCTGGAGAGCCAGGGCCACACCATCGCGGTGATCGACCAGGACCCGACCGCGTTCCGCCGCCTCGGCTCGGCCTTCGGCGGCCGCCGCGTCACCGGCGTCGGCTTCGACCAGGACACCCTCCGCGAAGCCGGCATCGAAGAGGCCGGCGCCTTCGCCGCCGTCTCCAGCGGCGACAACTCCAACATCATCGCCGCCCGCGTGGCCCGCGAGATGTTCGGCGTCGAGAACGTCGCGGCCCGGATCTACGACCCGCGCCGCGCCGAGGTCTACCAACGCCTCGGCATCCCCACCGTCGCCACCGTCCGCTGGACCGCCGACCAGATGCTGCGCCGGCTCCTCCCCTCGGGCGCCGAACCCCTCTGGCGCGACCCCAGCGGCGGCGTCCAGCTCGCCGAGGTCCACACCGCCCCCTCCTGGGTCGGCCACAAGATCAGCAAACTGCAAGAGGAGACCGGCGTCCGCGTCGCCTTCCTCACCCGCCTGGGCGAGGCCACGCTGCCCACCTCCCAGACGGTCCTCCAGGAAGGCGACCTGGTGCACGTCATGATGCGCACCGACGAAGTCGAAAAGGTCGAGGCGGCATTCGCCCAGGGTCCCGAGGAGGCGCACGCATGAGGGTCGCCATTGCGGGCGCAGGAGCGGTCGGCCGCTCCATCGCCGGCGAACTGCTCGAAAACGGTCACGAGATCCTGCTCATCGACAAGGCGCCCACCGCCATCTCCGTCGAACGGGTCCCGCTCGCCGAATGGCTGCTCGCCGACGCCTGCGAAATCACCTCACTCGACGAAGCAGCCCTCCAGCGCTGCAACGTCGTCATCGCCGCAACCGGCGACGACAAGGTCAACCTCGTCGTCTCCCTGCTCGCCAAGACCGAGTACGGCGTGCCGCGGGTCGTCGCCCGCGTCAACAACCCCAAGAACGAATGGCTGTTCAACGAAGCCTGGGGCGTCGACGTCGCGGTCTCCACCCCACGCCTGATGTCCGCCCTGGTCGAAGAGGCCGTCAGCGTCGGCGACCTCGTCCGGCTGCTGCGCTTCAGCCACGGCGACGCCAACCTCGTCGAACTCACCCTCCCCCCGGAAGCCGCCCTGGCCGGCACCCGGGTCGGAGACGTGGACTGGCCCGAGGACACCTCCCTGGTGACGATCATCCGCGGCACCCGGGTCCTCACCCCCAACAAGGACGACGCCCTCGAAGCCGGCGACGAACTGCTCTTCGTCGCCGCCCAGTCCCGCGAGGAACAGCTCGAAGACCTGCTGTCGGTCCGCCGCGACGACAGCTGAGCCGACCCACCGGCCCAGCAGACACACCACACGAAGGGCCCGGGAGCCACAAAGCTCCCGGGCCCTTCGGCCTATCACGCCTCGCGCCGCAGATCAGCGACGGTGCCGCGGCCCCTCGTGCGGACGGTCCGCGGCAGCCGCCTCCGGCGCCGCCGCCGACAGCCCCCGCCGCCGCTCCCGCTCGGCCTCCCCGGCCTTCTCCTGCGCCTCCATCTCCGCGAAGACATCGATCGGCGCCGGCGCCTTCACCAGGAACATCCAGGTCAGATACAGCGCCAACAGGAACGGCGGAATCTTCAGGGCCACCAACACCCACCCCAGCTGCGTGGTGTCCGCCCACCAGTACAACGGGAACAAGATCATGCACTTGGCGAGCAGGATCAGCCCCCACGCCCAGCTGGCCTTCGCGTACGCCTTCTTACGCCCCGGATTACGCGTCCGCCACGACAGGTTCTCCTTGAACACCGGGCCCAGAATCAACCCGAGCAACGGAACACCCGCCAGCGTCGTGACGATGTACGCCACCGCCAGCCCCAGCGTGTACAGCATCCCCGGCAGGTAGAAGTCCTTGGCGTTACCGGTCATCATCGCGAAGACCACACCGAACGCCACCCCGAACACCCCGCTGAAGGCGTGCTTGACGGTGTCCTTCCGCACCAGCCGCACCGCACACAGCACCAACGACACCGCCAGCGCCGCAATCGCCGAGACGTGCAGATCCTTGTTGACCGTGAAGATCGCGACGAACAGCAGACCCGGCAGCACCGTCTCCACCATGCCGCGCACGCCACCGAACGCCTCGAACAGCGCCGCTTCCGTCACCTGCCTGCCATCGGCGCCAGAACCCGCGCCGGACTCCAGCGGGGCCCCGGCAGCAGCCGGCACCCCCACAGGGCGGTCGACAGAAGCGGAAGTGGAAGCCTCAGGGTCAGTGGTCGGTCGGTCGTACGACGTCACCGGCTACTCCTGTCCGAGCGGTCGCAGTTCGTACTTGGGATTGAAGAGCACCCGGCGCCCGTGACTCAACGAGACCCGGCCCGAGGCGATGAGCTTACGGCCCGGCTCGATGCCGACGATGGAACGGCGACCCAGCCACACCACGTCGAGCGCCGCGGAGCCGTCGAACAGCTCCGCCTCCAGCGCGGGCACACCGGCACGCGGCCGCAGCGTGACATGCCGCAGGGTGCCGGAGACCTTCACTATCTGACGGTCATCGCAGTCGCATATCCGCGTACACCCCGTCGCCTGCGCGTCCTCCTGCAACTCGGCGGACTGCAGCTCCTCCTCGGAGGACGACAGCCTGTCGAGCATCCGGCGGAACCGGCCGGCCGGCTTCTCGGGTCGGATCCCAGCACTCATAACCCCAGCGTACCGGGGCCCGCACGGCGTCCCCCGCACCCCGCACCCGCACCCCGCCGCCCGCGTTCACCCCTCGAAACGACGACCCGCCCGCACCCCGACCACCAGGCCATCCCCCCAGGACGGCCCCCACCAGCCGCCATCCCCCGGCCGCCCCGCGTTCACCCCTCGAACCGATACCCCATCCCCGGCTCCGTGATGAAGTGCCGCGGATGCGACGGATCGCCCTCCAGCTTCCGCCGCAGCTGCGCCATGTACACCCGCAGGTAATTCGTCTCCGTCCCGTACGACGGCCCCCACACCTCCTGCAACAACTGCTTCTGACTGACCAGCCGCCCCTGATTACGGACCAGCACCTCCAGCAGATGCCACTCCGTCGGCGTCAGGCGAATGTCCCGACCGCCCCGATTGACCTTCTTCGCCGCCAGATCGACCGTGAACCCCTCGGTCTCCACGATCACCTCGTCATCCGCCGGCCCGGTCGGCTCCGCCCGCCGCACCGCCGCCCGCAACCGCGCCAGCAGCTCATCCATCCCGAACGGCTTCGTCACATAGTCGTCCGCCCCCGCATCCAGCGCCTCCACCTTCTCGTCCGACGTCTGCCGCGCGGACAGCACCAAAATCGGCACCCGCGACCAGCCACGCAGCCCCTTGATGACCTCCACACCATCCATATCGGGCAGCCCCAGGTCCAGGACCACCACATCGGGATGGCGGGCCGCAGCGAGCTTCAGGGCAGTGGCCCCATCAGGGGCAGCATCCACCTCGTACTTGCGCGCCTTCAGGTTGATCACAAGGGCGCGAACAATCTGCGGCTCGTCATCAACCACAAGCACCCGGTTCACTGGCGTTCTCCTCGCAGTGTCGGTCGCCGACGGGCAACGCCCGCCGACCACGTCGTAAGTGCGGCCGGTACCGCCCGGCCGGTGAAATGGCCCCCTCCCGGGCCGCGCGGCGGACACGCACCGTCACCGGAACGTCCGGAAGACAGCCGCATCCCGCCGCAGATACGCCCGCCGTGATCTCGACTCATGTCGTCGCCTGCGCCGGAAGATCAGGACGGACCGGCGGAACACCCGCAGCAGCCCGCAACGTCAGCACCATCGTCATCCCACCCCCCGGAGTATCCTCCGCCGCCAACGTCCCGCCGATCGCCTCCGCGAAACCACGCGCCACGGCCAAACCCAGCCCCACCCCGGCACCCCGAGGAGCATCCCCGTACCGCTGGAACGGCTCGAAGATCCGGTCCTTCGCACTGTCCGGCACACCCGGGCCCCGGTCCGCGATCCGCAACTCCACCCGGTCACCGAGCGCACTGGCCGATACCAGCACCACCTCACCGTCCGGGCTGTACTTCACGGCGTTCTCCACCAGATTGGCCACCGACCGCTCCAGCAGCCCCGGATCCACCGCCACCATCGGCAGCTCCTCCGGGATGTCCAACGTGACACTGCCCTCCGGGACCCCACCCAGCGCCATCGGCACCACCTCGTCGAGGTCGATCTCCCGGATCAGCGGCGTCACCGTCCCCGTCTGCAACCGGGACATGTCCAGCAGATTCCCCACCAGATGATCGAGCCGGTCAGCACCCGCCTCGATCCCCTCCAGCAGCTCCGCCTCGTCCTCCTCCGACCACGCCACATCGTCCGACCGCAACGACGTCACCGACGCCTTGATGCTGGCCAACGGCGTCCGCAGATCATGACTGACCGCCGCCAACAACGCCGTCCGGATCCGGTTCCCCTCCGCCAGCTCCCGAGCCCGCTCGGCCTCCCCCACCAGCCGCTGCCGATCCAGCACCACCGCGGCCTGCGCGGCAAACGCCGCCAACACCCGACGGTCCTCCGCCGGCAACACCCGACCGGTCAGCGCCAACGCCATGTGGTCACCCACCGGCATGTCCACGTCCGCATCCTCCGGACGCGCCAGCGGCGCCCCACTGCCACCACCCGCCCGCCCCGCACACGTCCACGGATCCACATCGCTGCGCCGCTCCAGCAACGCCACGGTGTCCATCCCGAACGTCTCCCGCACCCGCTCCAGCAGCGCGTCCAACGTGGTCTCACCACGCAGCACACTCCCCGCCAGGAACGACAGGATCTCCGACTCCGCCCGCAACCGCGCCGCCTGATGCGTCCGCCGAGCAGCCAGATCCACCACCGACGCCACCGACACCGCCACCGCGAAGAAGATCACGATCGCCACGATGTTCTTCGGATCACTGATCGTGAGCGTGTGGGTGGGCGGAGTGAAGTAGAAGTTCAACAGCAGCGACCCGACCGCCGCCGACGCCAACGCCGGCAACTGCCCACCGAGCAGCGCCGCCACCACCGTCAGGAACAGGAACAACAACACGTCATTGGCCAGCCCCGGACCGTTCGAGAGCTTGGTGAGCAGCAGCGACAGCAACGTCGGACCACCCACCCCGACCAGCCAGCCGGCGATGATCCGCGTCCGCCCCAGCCGCGCCCCCCGCGCCACCGGAAGCCCCCGGCCCTTGGCGACCTCGTCGTGCGTCACGATGTGCACATCGAGGTCCGGCCCGGATTCCCGGGCCACCGTCGCGCCCACCCCCGGCCCGAAGACGTACTGCCACGCCTTGCGGCGGCTCGACCCCAGCACGATCTGGGTCGCGTTCACCCCCCGGGCGAACTCCAACAACGCACTCGGTATGTCATCACCGATGACGTGGTGAAACGTCCCGCCAAGATCCTCCACCAGCGTCCGCTGATCGGCCAGCTCCTTCGGCGACGCCGAGGTCAGCCCGTCGCTACGGGCTATGTAGACGGCGAGCACCTCACTGCCCGACCCCTTCGCGGCCATCCGGGCGGCCCGACGGATCAACGTCCGCCCCTCCGGCCCACCGGTCAGCCCGACGACGATCCGCTCCCGCGCCTGCCAGGTCGAACGGATCGAATGCTCCGCCCGGTACTCCTGGAGGTACTCGTCCACCCGGTCGGCCACCCACAGCAGCGCCAGCTCCCGCAGCGCGGTGAGGTTCCCCGGCCGGAAGTAGTTCGACAGCGCCGCATCGACCTTGTCCGACTGGTAGATGTTGCCGTGCGCCATCCGCCGCCGGATCGCCTGCGGCGACATGTCGACCAACTCGATCTGATCGGCCCGCCGAACGATCTCGTCCGGCACCGTCTCGCGCTGCCGCACGCCCGTTATCGACTCGACGACGTCCCCGAGCGACTCCAGGTGCTGGATGTTCACCGTCGAGATCACCGTGATCCCGGCTTCCAGCAACTCCTCGACGTCCTGCCAACGCTTGCCGTTGCGGGACCCCGGAACGTTGGTGTGCGCCAGCTCGTCGACCAGCGCCACGGCCGGCTTGCGCTCCAGCACCGCATCGACGTCCATCTCGGTGAACGTCGAACCGCGGTACTCCAGGTCCCGCCGCTGGACCTGCTCCAGCCCGTGCAGCATGACTTCCGTACGGGGCCTGCCATGGTGCTCGACGAACGCCACCACGACGTCCGTACCGCGCTCCACACGCCGGTGTGCCTCGGACAGCATCGCGTACGTCTTGCCGACGCCCGGTGCCGCGCCGAGATATATCCGTAGCTTGCCGCGTGCCATGGCCCCATTGTCTTACGTGAAGGTCGCCCCCACCGGGCTTGACCTGATGCGACCCTACCGACCGTTGACCTCGAAAAACGCCCAGGTAGCGGCTTTCCGCCCGGTCTTGACGCGACTCTGATACAGACCTACGGGAGGGGCCGAACGGGGGTCGCGGACCATGCGAGACGGGCACGACACCGCCGCGACGCAGGCACGACTCGGGTGCCGACCCGAGCGCGACACGTACGGCTCGGGCATCCCCGGAGCCGTCCCCCCGCCCCGGCACCACGGGCCGTACCTCGGCCGCCCCTTGGTCGACCCCTGCCCGCTCGTTGGCCGCCCGTTGGCCGAAACAAAGCCATCGCTCCCGCCGGTACCCCCTGCGACGATGCCTCCCATGACCCGCACCCCCACCCCCGCCGAACGCCCCACCGGCACGACCGAGGTACGCCTCGCCCACACCGCCGACCTGGACGCCGCCACCCTCACGGCCGCCCGGATCCTCCTCTACGACGTCTTCGACGACATGACCGCCGAAGACTGGGAACACGCGCTCGGCGGCCTGCACGCCCTCGTCCACGAAGAAGGCGAACTGATCGGGCACGCCGCCGTCGTCCAACGCCGACTGCTGCACAACGGCCGGGCACTGCGCTGCGGCTACGTGGAGGGCGTCGGCGTCCGCGCGGACCGCCGCGGACGCGGCCACGGCACCGCCATGATGGCCGCCCTGGAGCAAGTGATCCACAACGCCTACGACCTCGGCGCACTCGGCGCCGCCGACAACGCCGCCACCTTCTACGCCACCCGCGGCTGGCAACTATGGCGCGGCCCCTCCTCCGCCCTCACCCCCGACGGCATCCAACGCACACCCGACGAGGACGGCGCCCTGTACGTCCTGGCCACGTCCGTGTCGTTGAACCTCGGAGGTGATCTGACGTGTGATTGGCGGGAGGGGGATGTGTGGTGAGGGGGTGGTGGGGTGGGGTGGGGTTGGGCGGCTGGGGTGGGGAGGGGGTCCCTCGGCTGCCGTTGCCCTTGGGGGGCTGCCCCCCCCCCCCCCCCCCCCCCCCCCCCCCCCGGGCCCCCCCCCCCCCCCCCCCCGGCCCCCCCCCCCCCCCCCCCCCCCCCCCCGAC
>NZ_JBHVQS010000031.1:0-84838 GCF_042886435.1 Streptomyces sp. NPDC058000 | reverse complement strand
GTGGGCGGGTTTCTTTTCGCCCCCGTCTATCTTTGTGTTTTTGTTTGTGTGGTGGTGGTGTGTGTGGGTCTGGGGGTGTTTGTTGGGGGGGGGGGGTGTGGGGGGGGGGGGGGGGGGGTGGGGGGGGGGGGGGGGGGGGGGGGGGGGGGGTTTGGGGGGGGGGGGGTGGGGTGGGGGTCCCTCGGCTGCCGTTGCCCTTGGGGGGCTCCCCCCCACCCCTCCCCCACCCCGCGCCCCCGGCCCCGCCCCCACGTCACGTCCCTCCTCCCCTCCGTTCACCCCTCCCCCGCCACCGTGACCACCCCGTCGTCCAGCTCCAGCACCCGGTCGGCGAGGGTGAGGAGAGTGGTGTCGTGTGTGGCGACCAGCGCCGTCACACGCTCGCTGCGGACGACGGCGCGGAGCAGTTCCATCACCTCCAGGCCGGTTTCGGCATCCAGTTGTCCCGTCGGCTCGTCTGCGATGAGCAGGGCGGGACGGTTGGCGAGGGCGCGCGCTATGGCGACGCGTTGCTGCTGGCCACCGGAGAGCTCCCCGGGACGCTGGGTGGCGTGGTCGGCGAGGCCCACCAGGGACAGCAGGAGTGCGACGCGCGCTTCGCGCTCCCGCGGTGGGACCTTCCGCAGCCGCAGCGGTACTCCGACGTTCTCGGCGGCGCTGAGTATCGGTATCAGTCCGAAGGACTGGAAGACGAAGCCGATGCGGTCGCGGCGCATCGCCAGTAGTTCGTTTTCTCCGAGGTCGGTCAGGGGTGTGCCGTCGACGGTGATCCGTCCGGAGTCCGGGGTGTCCAGGCCGCCGATGAGGTTGAGGAGGGTGGTCTTGCCGGATCCGGAGCGGCCGCGCAGGGCGACCAGTTCGCCGTGCGGGACACGGCATGTCACTCCGCGCAGGGCGTGTACGGCGCCCGTTCCGGTGCCGTAGGTCCGGTGCAGGTCCTCGACGAGGACCATCGCCTTCGCCGGCACCGCGTCGGCGACGGCCGTACCCGCGGTCGTCGTCCCGCCGTTTGCCTCGCTGTTCCCGTTCATGGTGGGTGGTTCCCCCGTTCTGGTCTTAGCCCCTGTGTCGCTGGAGCCCTCCAACTTGCCTTGGATTTCCCCCAGTTAGTTTCACCGGAGGGGCAACCGCTCGTCTTCGTTGGTGTGTTGTCTGCCCGTTGCGAAACAGTATGAGGATGGGGCGCGCGGGCCGGCAATGCCTGTGGATAACTCGGGGAGGGGCAGGTCAGGTGGGGTTCGGTCGGCCCGCGGGCCGTCACGTCCCGGTGGCAGAAGTCGCGTTCGGGCTGCGGTGCCCGGCGCCTGGCTTCCCCGTAGTGGCTGCGCCTGGCAGCAAGGGGTGGCGGTGGTCCGCGGCGTACGCAAGGGGGCGGCCCCGGGGAAGGTCATCCCCGGGGCCGCCCTCGTGTGTGACGGTGGTGCACCGCGTGTGGCGTGTCCGTAAGCCGTCGTCCGTCACCGGTGTGTCTGTGCCAGGTCCCGGAGTGCCACGTTCAGGTCCAGGACGTTGACCCGGGGTTCTCCCATGAAGCCCAGTTGGCGTCCCTGGGTGTGGTCCTGGACGAGCTGCTCGACCTTGTCGGCGGGGAGGTGGTTCTCCTTGGCGACGCGGTTGGCCTGGAGGAGTGCGTACTCGGGTGAGATGTCCGGGTCGAGGCCGGAGCCGGAGGAGGTCACGGCGTCGGCCGGTACCTCTGACTCGGGAACGCCGTAGGTGGTGGCGACCCACTGCTTGCGTTCCTTGATGGCCTTGATGAGGTCGGTGTTGGTGGCGCCCAGGTTGGAGGCTCCGGAGACCTGGATGTCGTACTGGGTGTTGACGCCGTTGGTGCGGTTGCTCCCCAGGCCGGCCGAGGGGCGGGGCTGGAAGTAGCGGAGGTCGGGGATCGGGTTGCCCTTCTTGTCGGTGCCCTTGTCGTAGCGCTGGCCGATGAGGGAGGAGCCGACGACCTTGCCGTGGGAGGTGACCTCGGATCCGTTGGCCTTGCCGGGGAAGGCGGCCTGGGCGACTCCGGTGACCACCAGGGGGTAGATCACGCCGCAGACCACGGTCAGGACGAGCAGGGCGCGCAGGCCCGCTGTCAGCAACCGGGCGGTGTTGCGTACGGAGTTGTTCATGGCGGTCACCCGATTCCGGGGATGAGGGAGATGAGCAGGTCGATGATTTTGATGCCGATGAAGGGTGCGATGAGGCCGCCGAGTCCGTAGACGGCGAGGTTGCGGCGGAGCATCTTGTCGGCGCTGACGGGTCGGTACTGGACGCCCTTGAGGGCGAGCGGCACCAGGGCGACGATGATCAGCGCGTTGAAGATGATCGCGGACAGGATCGCGGTCTGGGAGCTGTGCAGCCGCATGATGTTGAGGGTGTCGAGGCCGGGGTAGGCCACGGCGAACATCGCGGGGATGATCGCGAAGTACTTCGCGACGTCGTTGGCGATCGAGAAGGTCGTCAGGGCGCCTCGGGTGATGAGGAGTTGCTTGCCGATCTCGACGATCTCGATGAGCTTCGTCGGGTTGGAGTCCAGGTCCACCATGTTCCCGGCCTCCTTGGCGGCCGAGGTGCCGGTGTTCATGGCGACGCCGACGTCGGCCTGGGCGAGGGCAGGGGCGTCGTTCGTGCCGTCGCCGGTCATGGCGACGAGTTTGCCGCCGGCCTGTTCGCGCTTGATGAGCGCCATCTTGTCTTCGGGCGTGGCTTCGGCGAGGAAGTCGTCGACGCCGGCTTCCTCGGCGATGGCCTTGGCGGTCAGCGGGTTGTCGCCCGTGATCATGACCGTTTTGATGCCCATCTTGCGGAGTTCGGCGAAGCGTTCGCGCATGCCGTCCTTGACGACGTCCTTGAGGTGGATGACGCCGAGGACGCGGGGGCCGCTCTCGTCTTCCAGGGCGACGAGCAGGGGGGTGCCGCCGGCCTGGGAGATGGTGTCGGCGAGTTGCTGGGCATCGTCGCTGTTGGTGCCGCCGCGTTCCTGGACCCAGGCGAGGACGGAGCTGGTGGCGCCCTTGCGGATCTTGCGGCCGTCGACGTCGACGCCGGACATCCGGGTCTGTGCGGTGAACGGGATCCATTCGGCGCCCGTCAACGTGTCGGCGCTGAACTCACCCTCGCGCAGTGCGTACTTCTCTTTGGCGAGTTCGACGACGGAGCGCCCTTCGGGGGTTTCGTCGGCGAGTGAGGACAGTTGGGCGGCGTCGGCGAGTTCTTCTTCGGTGGCGCCGTGGACGGGGACGAACTCGGCGGCGCGGCGGTTGCCGTAGGTGATGGTGCCGGTCTTGTCGAGCAGCAATGTCGATACATCGCCTGCTGCTTCGACGGCGCGTCCGGACATGGCGAGGACGTTGCGTTGGACGAGGCGGTCCATACCGGCGATGCCGATGGCGGAGAGGAGGGCACCGATGGTGGTGGGGATGAGGCAGACCAGCAGGGCGAGCAGCACGATCATGGACTGCTCGGCGCCGGCGTAGATGGCGAACGGTTGAAGGGTGACGACGGCCAGCAGGAAGACGATGGTGAGGGACGCGAGGAGGATGTTCAGCGCGATCTCGTTGGGGGTCTTCTGTCGTGCGGCGCCTTCGACGAGGTTGATCATCCGGTCGATGAAGGTCTCGCCGGGCTTCGTCATGATCTTGATGACGATGCGGTCGGAGAGCACCTTGGTCCCGCCGGTCACGGCGGAGCGGTCGCCGCCGGATTCCCGGATGACCGGAGCCGATTCACCGGTGATCGCGGATTCGTCCACCGATGCGACGCCTTCGACGACGTCGCCGTCTCCGGGGATGATGTCGCCGGCTTCGCAGACGACGAGGTCGCCGACGCGGAGTTCGGTGCCGGGTACGCGTTCTTCGTCGGTGCCGTTGAGGCGGCGGGCGACGGTGTCGGTCTTGGCTTTGCGGAGGGTGTCGGCCTGTGCCTTGCCGCGGCCTTCGGCGACGGCTTCGGCGAGGTTGGCGAAGATGACGGTGAGCCAGAGCCAGACGGCGATGGCCCAGCCGAACCAGTCGTTGGGTGAGGCGCAGGCGAATATCGTGGTGAGGACGGAGCCGACCTCGACGACGAACATGACGGGGGATTTGATCATCACCCGCGGGTCGAGTTTGCGCAGGGCGTCCGGCAGTGAGGTGACCAGTTGCTTGGGGTCGAAGAGGCCGCCGCCCACGCGGCCGTCGCCGGACTGTTGGCCGCCGTTGGCGTCCTGTTCTGGAGCGCGGGTCGGTGTGGCGGTGGACATGGAGCCGTGCTCCTCCGGTTTCACGGGGGCGGTCATGACAGGCCCTCCGCCAGCGGCCCGAGGGCGAGTGCCGGGAAGTAGGTCAGACCGGTGATGATCAGGATCGTGCCGACGAGCAGCCCGGCGAAGAGCGGCTTTTCGGTACGGAGGGTGCCCGCGGTCTCGGGGACCGGTTGCTGTTCGGCGAATGAGCCGGCGAGGGCGAGCACGAACACCATGGGGAGGAAGCGGCCGAGCAGCATGGCCAGGCCGATCGTGGTGTTGTACCAGGGGGTGTTGGCGTTGAGTCCGGCGAAGGCGGAGCCGTTGTTGTTGGCGCCTGAGGTGTAGGCGTAGAGGACTTCGGAGAAGCCGTGGGGTCCGGCGCCGAGTGCCTTGGTGTTGAGCATGGAGCCGAGGGCGTCGGGGAGGACCATGGCGGCGGCGGTGAAGCCGAGTACCAGTGTCGGCGTGATGAGGATGTAGCAGGCGGCGAGTTTGATCTGACGGGTGCCGATCTTCTTGCCGAGGTATTCGGGGGTGCGGCCGACCATGAGTCCGGCGATGAATACGGCGATGACGGCCATGACGAGCATGCCGTAGAGGCCGGATCCGACGCCGCCGGGGGCGATTTCGCCGAGCATCATGCCGAGGAGCTGGATGCCGCCGCCGAATGCGGTGAAGGAGGAGTGGAAGGCGTCCACGGCTCCGGTTGAGGTGAGGGTGGTGGCGACGGAGAAGATCGCGGAGGCGCCTACGCCGAACCGGTTTTCCTTGCCTTCCATGGCGGCGCCGGCGGCCTGGAGTGCGGGGCCGCTGTGGGCGAATTCGCTCCACATCATGAGGGCGGTGAGGCCCAGCCAGATGATGGCCATGGTGGCGAGGATGGCGTAGCCCTGCTTCACGTTCCCGACGAGCTTGCCGAAGGTGCGGGTGAGCGCGAAGGGGATGACGAGGATCAGGAAGATCTCGAAGAGGTTGGTGAAGGCGTTGGGGTTCTCGAAGGGGTGGGCGGAGTTGGCGTTGAAGTAGCCGCCGCCGTTGGTTCCGAGTTCCTTGATGACTTCCTGGGAGGCGACGGCGCCGCCGTTGGTCTGTTGGGCGCCGCCCATGAACTGGCCGACTTCGTGGATGCCGGAGAAGTTCTGGAGGGCTCCGCAGGCGACGAGGACGAGGGCGCCGATGATGGAGATGGGGATCAGGACGCGGATGGTGCCGCGTACGAGGTCGGCCCAGAAGTTGCCGAGTTCGCCGGTGCGGGAGCGGGCGAAACCGCGGACGAGGGCGATGGCGACGGCCATGCCGGTGGCGGCGGAGACGAAGTTCTGTACCGCGAGGCCGGCGGTCTGGACGACGTGGCCCATGGCCTGTTCGCCGCTGTAGGACTGCCAGTTGGTGTTGGCGACGAAGGAGGCGGCGGTGTTGAACGCCTGGTCGGGGCTGATCGAGGCGAATCCGAGGGAGAGCGGTAGGTGTCCCTGGAGGCGCTGGAGGAGGTAGAGGAAGAGCATCCCGGCGAGGGAGAAGGCGAGGACTCCGCGGAGGTAGGCGGGCCAGCGCATTTGGGTCTCTGCGTTGGCGCCTATGCAGCGGTAGATGACCTTTTCCACGCGCAGGTGGCGGGGGGAGCTGTAGACGGCGGCCATGTAGTCGCCGAGGGGGCGGTACACCAGGGCGAGCGCTGCGATGAGCGCTGTGAACTGGAGGACGCCCGCGAGAGCGGGGCTCATGTGGCCCGCTGCGGTGGCAGCTGTCGACACCTCAGAACCTCTCCGGGAAGACGAGGGCGAGGACCAGGTAGCCGAGGAGGGCGACGGCCACGATGAGGCCGACGATGTTCTCGATGGTCACAGCTTCGTCACCCCCTTGGCGACGAGAGCCACCGCAGCGAAGACCGCGAGGGTGACGACGACGAAGGCCACGTCGGCCATCGTTGCTCCTAGATGGGCAGACGGAATGGGACCCCTAGAGCAAAGCGGCGTTCTTCCGCCGTTTGAACGCTGTTGACGCCTCCCTTACGGCCATTAGCGTTCCGTTGACGGTTTTCTTACGCTTCCCGACCTGACCTGCGTAAACGCTGAGGGGCCGTACCCCCTGTATGGGAGTACGGCCCCTGTGACCGTCACGATTGAGCCGCCGAGGCGGCGTTTTGGCACCGTGCGGCCTTGCGCCGTGCTGTGCCGTGGTGGGTCAGCGGATCTCGGTGATCTCCGGTCCGCGTTCCAGGCGCTCCACGCCGCCGCCGAAGCGCGACCCCTGGGCCGGCTCCTGCTGCACGCCGTCGGGCACCATCTGGGCGTCGTCGGGCAGCTTGAGGACGATCGGGTCGCGGGGTGCCATCGGGCCCTCGCCGCGGACGATGACGGTGTCCCGGAAGATGTGCTCCAGTACACCCGCGGCCTGCGGCTGCACCGCGCCCTGTCCGGAGATCACTCCGCGCAGGAACCAGCGCGGGCCGTCGATGCCGACGAAGCGCACGACCTGGACGCCGTTGGTGCCGTCCGGTAGCTGCACGGGTACCTGGGCGCGCAGTTCCCAGCCCAGCGGGCCCTCGGCCTCGTCGATGACGCCGCCCTGCTGCGTGATGCCCGCGGCGATCTCCGCGCGGACCTCGCCCCAGATGCCCTCGTTCTTGGGGGCCGCGAACGCCTGCAGTTGCACGGCGCTGTCCTGGAGGACCACGGTCGCGGCCACGATCGCGTCACCGGCGACCTCGACGCGCAGTTCCATGCCTTCGACACCGGGCACGTAGAGGCCGCCGAGGTCGACCCGGCCCTCGCCGGGCTCCTTGACCTCCGACAGGTCCCAGGGGCCGTCGGGGCGCGGCGCGGGCGGGAGGTTGAGCCGCTGTTGCGTCGCGTCGTCCTCGCCGGTCTCCGCCTCGTCGGCGAGCGCCGTGTCCTCGGCCGGCTCTACAGGAGCCTCGTTCTTCTTGCGACGTCCGAACACGTCACTGTCCTTCCCGGTCGTCACCGACCGCTGCGTATTCATTCCCGCCCGTGGAGCCGTCCACCGCCCTGTGACCGCCGGTGGACCCGAATCCCCCCTCGGCCCGCGCCGAGCCGGGAAGTTCCGCCACCTCGTGGAAGCGCACCTTCTCGACCTGCTGGACGACCAATTGGGCGATCCGGTCATACTTCTCGAACCGCACGCTCTCGCGCGGATCCAGATTGACCACGATCACCTTGATCTCTCCACGGTACCCGGCATCGACCGTCCCGGGGGCATTCACCAGCGCCAATCCGCAGCGGGCCGCCAGCCCTGAGCGGGGGTGCACGAACGCCGCGTAGCCGTCGGGCAGTGCGATCGAAACGCCGGTGGGGAGAACGGTGCGTTCGCCCGGTGCCAGTTCGGCGGCCTCGGTGGTGACCAGGTCGACCCCGGCGTCGCCTGGATGCGCGTAGGACGGAACAGGAACGTCCGGGTCCAGCCGGCGCAGGAGTACGTCCACCGGATTCCGTAGCTGGCTCACGGGTTCACCTCGAAGGCGCGTACGCGCTTGACCTGGTCCGGGTCGGACATCGCCGCCTGGATCTCCTCGGTCCTTCCGTTGTCGATGAAGTGGTCGACCTTGACCTCGATGAACACGGCCTGGGCGCGGACCGCGATCGGGCCGTCCGGGGCGCCTATCCGGCCGACCGCCGTCGAATAGATCTTCCGGCCGTGCACGGCGGTGACCTGCGCTTCCAGGTGCAGGACCGTGCCCAGGGGCACAGGCGTGACGAAGTCGGTCTCCAGCCGTCCGGTCACCGCGATCACCCGCAGCAGCCAGTTCAACGAGCCGAGCGTCTCATCGAGCGCGGTGGCCAGTACTCCGCCGTGTGCCAGGCCCGGCGCTCCCTGGTGGGCCTCCTTGACGGTGAACTCGGCCGTGACGAGCACGCCGTCGCCGGCCCGGGCTTCCAGGTGCAGCCCGTGGGGCTGGCCCGTGCCGCAGCCGAAGCACCCGTCGTAGTGCGCGCCGAGGAGTTCTCCGGGGGCCGGCGCGTCCGGGTGCCGGACCGGGGCCGTGGCGTCCTCGGGGGGCGTCAGCCGCGTCCTGGGTTGGTCAGTTCCACTCACGAGTGCAGACCCTACCCGCGCGGATAAGGGGCGGATGCCGCCGTGCCAAGCTGGGGGCATGCAGTCGTACGAAGAACGTCTCACCGCGCCCCGCTCCTGGTGGGTGATCGCCGCGCTCCTCGGCGTCGCCTGTGCCCTGATGCTGCTCCCCTTGGGGACGCTCCCGATGCTCGGCGGGCTGATCGGCGGCGCGGCGCTGTCCGCGGTGGCGGTGAGCTCGTACGGCTCGGCGCGGATCCGGGTGGTGGGCGGCGCGTTGATCGCGGGGGAGGCGAAGATCCCGGTGTCGGCACTGGGTGAGGCGCGGGCGCTGGACGCGGCGGAGGCGCTGGCCTGGCGGACGCACAAGGCCGATGCGCGGGCCTTCATGCTGCTGCGGAGCTACGTGCGGACGGCGGTGCGGGTGGAGATCGCCGATCCCGAGGATCCGACGCCGTACGCCTATCTGTCGACGCGGGAGCCGGAGCGGCTGGTCGCGGCGCTGGCGTCGGCGCGCGGCTGACCCGTCGGGGCGGGGAGGGCGTCCCAGGGGATCTGGCGGCGGCGGAGGTCCGCGCGGATCTTGTCGGCGAGTTTCCTGGTGTCGCGGCGGTTGAGGAACGCGCCGACCGCGGCGCCGACCAGGAACGGCGTGAGGTTGGGCAGGTTGCGCAGGGTGCGCTTCATGATCTGCTGGCGCAGTTCGCGTCTCATCTGCCCGCCGAGTGCGAGGTTGAGCGAGGCGGGCTTGGCGATGTCGATGCCGCGTTCCTGGGTCCAGGACGTCAGGTAGGCGGTGGCGCGCTGGGTGCGGTTCCCCGCCGGCCGCAGGCCGTAGACCTCGTGGAGTTCGGCGATCAGTTTGAGCTCCACCGAGGCGACGCCCGCGACCTCGGCGGCGAGTTCGGCGGGCATGGCGGGTGGGACGGGCAGCATGGCGGCTGCGCCGACGCCCGCGCCTACGGTGGCGGTGCCCGCGCAGGCGCCCGCCACCAGCTTGTCGGCGAGTTCCTCGGGGGTCAGTCCGGGGAAGTGCGCGCGCAAGGTGGCGAGGTCGCGTACCGGGATCCTGGGGGCGGTGGCGATGATCCGGTCGGCGATCACGCCGAGCGCGGACCGTACGCCGTCGCGGCCCTTCCTGGCGCCGCGGACGGCCGCGCCCGCGAGCGAGGCCGGGCGGCCTCGCCGCTGAAGTCCACCGGTCGTCCGTTCCTCGGGGAGGGCGGTCAGGTCGGCGGGCACGGGCGCGGTTTCCTCGCGTGATCGTGCGCCGGCCGCCGGACCGTTGCCGCCCTTGCGGCCCTTACGGAACGGGTTCACGCCTGGCACGGCGTAACCGGTCAGGCCGCGCAGTCGCGGCAGATCGGGTTGCCGTTCTTGTCCTCGGCAGCCAGCTGGCTGCGGTGGTGGACCAGGAAGCAGCTCATGCAGGTGAACTCGTCCTGCTGCTTGGGCAGGACGCGGACCGCGAGTTCTTCGTTGGACAGGTCGGCGCCGGGGAGTTCCAGGCCCTCGGCCTGCTCGAACTCGTCGACGTCGACGGCCGAGGCGGACTTGTCGTTCCGCCGCGACTTCAGTTCTTCGATGCTGTCCTCGTTGAGGTCGTCATCGGTCTTGCGTGGAGTGTCGTAATCCGTAGCCATGGTCGCTCTCCCCCTCTGGGTGTCTGCGGTGTCTCAGCGCTCGTAACGCGTGAGAGGCCGGACTTGTGCCCGACCTGAGGCGGAGATTTTGCCTCACATCAAGGTCTGTTACTCAATCGACACCCAACCGCACCCCTGAAGAGGTGATCGGTTTGGATGGCGATCAGGACCGTACACGGTCCGAATGTCGCACCTCGCGCAGCCCATCACGTGTACTTCCCGTGATCAGGGCCCTGGGAAACCCGGATTTTCCCGGCTTTCCACCAGGCATTTCGATCACGGAGGGTAGATGGCCGGAATGGAGCCTCTGTGAGGGATCACACACGGTCAGGGCGGCAGGCGGACCCGCCGAATTCCGCGCAAAGCGAACTCGGCGAAGGATCCCCGGAGACCCCTCGTCCCGTCAAACCGAAACGGTCGGCCGGGAACGGACGGAATCGGGGTGTGCGGCCGCCGGGCGGGCGACCGTACGCGCGGGTAGCCAGGAGTCCCCGGCGGCCCCAGCGGCCCCTCCAGCGGCCGCACAGGGGCCCTGTCGCCGGTGTCAGAGCGGCAGCACCACCCGCATGTCGAGTCCGCCGCCTTCGCGTGGTTCGGCGGTGATGGTGCCGTCGTGGGCCCGGACCACCGAGCGGACGATGGACAGGCCCAGGCCGACGCCCTTGTCGCTGCCGGTCCGCTCGGTGCGCAGCCGCCGGAACGGCTCGAAGAGGTTCTCCACCTCGTACGCCGGCACCACCGGCCCCGTATTGGAGACCACCAGCACCGCACACCCCGGCTGCGGCTCGGTGGCCACCTCCACCCAGCCACCCTCGGGCACGTTGTACCGCACCGCGTTCTGCACCAGGTTCAACGCGATCCGCTCCAGCAGCACACCATTGCCCTGCACGAACACCTGCTGCCGCACCCCCCGCAGCTCCACCCCCTTGCCCTGCGCCTCCTCCCGGGTCTGATCCACCGCCTGCGAGGCCACCTCCGACAGATCCACCGGACGCCTGTCCACGATCTTGTTCTCACTACGCGCCAGCAGCAGCAACCCCTCCACCAACTGCTCACTGCGCTCATTGGTCGCCAACAACGTCTTCCCCAGCTGCTGCACCTCCGCCGAAGCCTCCGGATCGGCCAGCTGCACCTCCAACAACGTCCGATTGATCGCCAACGGCGTCCGCAACTCGTGCGACGCGTTCGAAACGAACCGCCGCTGCGACTCGAACGCCCGGTCCAACCGGTCCAACATCTCGTCGAAGGTGTCCGCCAACTCCTTCAGCTCGTCATCCGGACCCCCCAACTCGATCCGCCGATGCAGATCCGACCCCGCCACCCGCTGCGCGGTCCGCGTGATCCGCCCCAACGGCGACAACACCCGCCCCGCCATCGCATAACCGAACGCGAACGCCACGACCGTCAACCCCAACAACGCCAGCAACGAACGGTTGAGGAGGTTGTTGAGGGCCACCGCCCGCTGGTGCATCAGGCAGTTGTTGACCGCCTCCTGCAGCAGCGCCCCGGAGGTCTCGGTGGGCAGGTCGCAGATGTCACTGGTGGACTGGAACTTCCCGCCGAGGATCTTCAGCGGCAGTGCGCTGCCGTCGTGCAGGGCGGCCGCGGCGAGCATGTAGATGATCGTGAGCAGCACGATGCCGGCCATCAGGAACATGCCGCCGTACAGCAGCGTGAGTCGTATCCGGATGGTGGGGCGCAGCCACGGGAAGGGCCGGACGTTGACCGGTTTCGGGTCCCAGGCCGGTTTGGGCGGGACCGGTGGCGGTGGCGGTGCGGCCTTGGAGCTGGAGAACGAGGGGAGGGAGGGCATCGGCGGTCAGATCCGGTATCCCGAGCCGGGGACGGTGACGATCACCGCGGGCTCGCCGAGCTTGCGGCGCAGCGTCATGACCGTGACCCGGACGACGTTGGTGAACGGGTCGGTGTTCTCGTCCCAGGCCTTCTCCAGGAGCTGCTCGGCCGAGACGACCGTGCCCTCGCTGCGCATCAGGACCTCCAGGACCGCGAACTCCTTGGGGGCGAGCTGGACCTCCCGGCCGTCGCGGAAGACCTCGCGGCGGTTGGGGTCGAGCTTGATCCCGGCGCGCTCCAGGACGGGTGGCAGGGCCACAGTGGTGCGGCGTCCCAGGGCGCGGACCCGGGCGGTCAGCTCGGTGAACGCGAACGGCTTGGGGAGGTAGTCGTCCGCTCCGATCTCCAGGCCCTCGACGCGGTCGCTGACGTCACCGGAGGCGGTGAGCATCAGGACGCGGGTGGGCATGCCCAGCTCGACGAGCTTGCGGCAGACGTCGTCGCCGTGGACGAGCGGGAGGTCACGGTCGAGGACGACGACGTCGTAGTCGTTGACCGCGATCCGTTCCAGCGCGGCGGCGCCGTCGTAGACCACGTCGACGGCCATGGCCTCCCGGCGCAGTCCGGTGGCCACAGCATCGGCGAGCAGCTGCTCGTCCTCGACGACGAGAACACGCACGTCGCAGTCCTTCCTTACGGCCCTCGATGAGCAGGGCACACCAACGTTCAGAGCTCTTCCATCCTGCCCCGAAGAGTCATAAACCGGCGGTAAGGGGGGTGTGGAGGGGGGGAAGGCGGGGGGCCTGGGCGGTGGGGGCGTGGATTTCCGGGCCGATTGAGGTTTCCCTGAGGGTGCGTGTGGGGAGGACGACTGCACACCCGCGATCACGCCCTGTATCGGCGTCTTGGCACGCTTCGTTTCCATCGCAGGGATCACGCCGTGATCGACCCACCCGTCGGCACACCCCCGTGCCACCGACCTACGACGAGGGGGCGCACCATGGACGCGTTCACCGCAGGTATTTTGCAGCGCATACGGAACACCGAAGCCGATCTGGTCCGGGCCCGCGAGTCGGGTGACGAGCTTCTCGCCGAGGTCGAGCTGGCGGAGCTTGAGGACTTGCAGCGCCTGGCTACCGAGCACGGCGTGCGGTACACCGTCAACGCCTGATTTCGGCTGCGTAGGACAGCAGCTGCGCCCCGGCACCGGGGGAAGGTGCCGGGGCGCAGTCATGCCCGCACGCAGTTCGTGGGCGTGGGGTCGGGTCAGTCGTGCCAGGCGCCGAGTGCGTCCAGTCGCGGCTGGAGGTCGGCGAAGACGCCCGGCGAGGCGGCGACGGTCAGTTCGTGGCTGGCGGCCCGGCCGGGGCGGCCGCCGGTGAGGGCGCCGGCCTCGGCGGCGATCAGGACGCCGGCCGCGTGGTCCCAGGGGTTGAGGCCGCGCTCGTAGTAGCCGTCGAGCCGGCCGCAGGCCACGTCGCACAGGTCGATGGCGGCCGAGCCGCCGCGGCGGATGTCGCGGACCTCTGGGAGCAGGGCGCGGACGACCTCCGCCTGGGCGGCGCGGCGCTCGGTGAGGTAGCCGAAGCCGGTGGCGATCAGGGCCTGGGCGAGCGGTGGGGCGGGCCGGTGGCGGATCGGCTCGCCGTCGAGGTGGGCGCCGCGGCCGCGGACGGCCTGGAAGGTCTCGCCGCGCATCGGGACGGCGACCACGCCGACGACGGTCTCGCCGTCTTTCTCCGCGGCGATGGACACGGCCCAGGAGGGCAGACCGTAGAGGTAGTTGACGGTGCCGTCCACGGGGTCGATGACCCAGCGCACGCCGCTGGTGCCAAGGCTGCCGGCGCCCTCCTCCCCCAGGAAGCCGTCGGTGGGGCGGTGCTCCCCGATGAAGTCGGTGATCAGCTTCTCGGAGGCGAGGTCCATCTCGGTGACGACGTCGATGGGGCTGGTCTTGGTGGCGGCCACCCCCAGGTCGGCGGGGCGGCCGTCGCGCAGCAGGGTCGCGGCGCGACGGGCGGCCTCCAGGGCCAGTTCGAGGAGTTCGTCGAGGAGGGGGTCGGTGTGCGGCTGGTGGGGGTGCTGCGGGTCGGGCACGGTGCTCCTTGCTCGGACGAGCGGTGGTCGGGGGCTCGGGCGGGCGGGGCGGGTCAGGCGAGGGCCTCGGCCGTGGGGCCGGTCCAGTCGGCGCCGGCGGCGGCCGGGCGGGGCGCCCGGGCGGGGCAGCAGCCGATGGGGCAGAGGTCGTGCGAGGCGCCGAGTGCGCCCAGGGCGCAGCGTTCGGGGGTGGTGCCGCGTTCGGTGGCGGCACGCTCCAGGAGGAGGTCGCGGACGGCGGCGGCGAACCGGGGGTCGGCGCCGACGGTGGCGGAGCGGGCGACCGGCAGGCCGAGTTCGGCGGCCTTGGCGGTGGCCTCGGTGTCGAGGTCGTACTTGACCTCCATGTGGTCCGAGACGAAGCCGATGGGGGCCATGACGACGGCCGGGACGCCGGCGCCGTGCAGCTGCTCCAGGTGGTCGCAGATGTCGGGTTCCAGCCAGGGGATGTGCGGGGCGCCGCTGCGGGACTGGTAGACGAGCTGCCAGGGGTGGTCGATGCCGGTCTCGTCCCGTACGGCGTCGGCGATGGCCTGGGCGACGTCGAGGTGCTGGGCTACGTAGGCGCCGCCCGTGCCGTCTTCGGTGTGGTCGTCGGGGGTGCCGGAGGTGTCGGCGGCCGCGGTCGGGATGGAGTGCGTGGTGAAGGCGATGTGGGCGCCGGCGCGGGTCTCCTCGGGGAGTTCGGCGAGGGAGGCGAGGACGCCGTCGACCATGGGGCGGACGAAGCCGGGGTGGTTGAAGTAGTGGCGCAGCTTGTCGACCTGGGGGGCGGGCAGGCCCTCGGCTTGGAGGGTGGTGAGCGCGTCGGCGAGGTTCTCGCGGTACTGGCGGCAGCCGGAGTACGAGGCGTAGGCGCTGGTGGCGAGGACGGCGATGCGGCGGTGGCCGTCGGTGACCATGGTGCGCAGGGTGTCGGCCAGGTAGGGCGCCCAGTTGCGGTTGCCCCAGTAGACGGGCAGGTCGAGGCCGTGATCGGCGAAGTCCTTGCGGAGTGCGTCGAGGAGTTCGCGGTTCTGGGCGTTGATGGGGCTGACGCCGCCGAACAGGAAGTAGTGCTGGCCCACCTCCTTGAGGCGCTCGCGGGGGATGCCGCGGCCGCGGGTGACGTTCTCCAGGAACGGCACGACGTCGTCGGGGCCTTCGGGGCCTCCGAAGGACAGCAGCAGCAGGGCGTCGTAGGGGCGGGGATCGCACTGTTCGGGCATGCCTCCGATCCTCCCACTCCCGGCTCGGACGCGAGGGGTCAGGCCCTGGTGGAGCGGGCGGAATCCGGGGCGGAAACCAGGAGGCGCCGAGCACCCCGCCAGCCGTAAGCTGTATTGGCCATAGACATTCCTTACCGACTTCCTCACCTGGCGGAGCACCCCGTTGCCCAGTCCCTACCGCGCCATCTTCGGTCGCCCCGGCACCAAGTCGTTCTCCGCCGCGGGGCTACTGGGGCGGATGCCGCTGTCGATGATGGGCATCGGCATAGTCACGATGGTGTCCCAGCTGACCGGTCGGTACGGCCTGGCGGGGGCGTTGTCCGCGACGCTCGCGCTGTCCGCGGCGGTCCTGGGGCCGCTGATCTCCCGCCTGGTGGACCGGCACGGCCAGCGCCGGGTGCTGCGTCCGGCGACGCTGGTGTCGCTGGCGGCGGTCGCCGGACTGCTGCTGAGTGCGCAGCAGCGGTGGCCGGACTGGACGCTGTTCGCCTTCGCGGCGGGTGCGGGCTGTGTGCCGAGCGTGGGCTCGATGGTGCGGGCGCGGTGGGCGGAGCTGTACCGGGGTTCGCCGCGCGAGTTGCACACCGCGTACTCGTGGGAGTCGATCGTCGACGAGATGTGCTTCATCATCGGCCCGATCCTGTCGATCGGGCTGTCGACGGCGTGGTTCCCGGAGTCCGGGCCGCTGCTGGCCGGGGTGTTCCTGGCGGCGGGGGTGTTGTGGCTGACCGCGCAGCGCGCGACGGAACCGGTGCCGCATCCGCGCGAGCAGCACGCCAAGGGGTCGGCGTTGCGGTCGGCGGGGCTGCGAGTGCTGGTGGCGACGTTCGTGGCGACCGGCGCGATCTTCGGGGCGATCGACGTGGTGACCGTGGCGTTCGCGCAGGAGGCCGGTCACAAGGCCGCGGCGAGCCTGGTGCTGGCGGTGTACGCGTTGGGGTCGTGTGTGGCCGGCGCGGTGTTCGGGCTGCTGCACCTGGCGGGGCCGCCGTCCCGTCGGTGGCTGGTGGGGGTGGCCGCGATGGCGGTGAGCATGGTGCCGCTCCAGTTGGCGGCGTCGCTGAGCGGTTCGCTGGTGCTGCTGGCCGTTGCGTTGTTCCTCGCCGGGCTGTCGATCGCGCCGACGATGGTCACGACGATGGCGCTGGTCGAGGAGCATGTGCCGCGGACGCAGCTGACCGAGGGCATGACGTGGACGAGCACCGGCCTCGCGGTGGGGGTGGCGCTCGGCTCGTCGGCGGCCGGCTGGGCGGTGGACGCGGCGGGTGCCGCTCGGGGTTATCTGGTGCCGCTCGCCGCGGGTGTCCTGGCCGCGCTGGTGGCGCTCGCCGGCTACCGCTGGCTCCGTCCGCGGGGCGTGTTGGCTCCGTCCTCCCCCGCGGCCGGCGGCGTCCCGGCTCCGGCGGAACCCCAGGTCGTGGAACGCCATGACGGGTCGCGAACGGGCTGACCCGAGGAACGTGCGGGCACGGCGCGGATTGGCGGCACCCATGGGGCACGCGGTCCGCGCCGTTGCCGTGTCCGTGTCCGCGCCCGTGCCCCTGACTCGTGGAGGTGGCTCTCCTCTCTGCACCATCACCACGACCGTCCGTCCCGTATACCTCACCGGTACAGCCGGCGCTCCTCTCTGCACCATCACTCGGCCGCCCCCAACACGTCACCGCCTCAGGTGACTTCGCGTGCACTCGGTTGACTCCGGGCGCGGCTGGCTTCCGCGCGCTTATGCCTGGCGGGTGGGCGGCCGGTGCGGCCCCTCCGCATTTCCTGTTACCGGCGGTACGACATGTCCGGGAGCCTTGCGGTTACGCCCGTTTTCTCGGTGGTGTGATTCCGGTCACCCCTCCCGGAAGCGGCGTCGGCGACTGGCATCATGCGCTGACCAACGGCGGCCGAACGCGGCCGGCCCGCGCGGGAGGGGAGGCATCGTCACCATGGCAGTCACCGACGTCATCGGCGGCTCAGGAGGGCGCGGCTCGGGAGGGCCCTGGCGCAACTGGGCGGGCAATGTGACCGCCCACCCCGCCCGGACCGTGGCGCCGGCGAGCACCGAGGAACTGGCGGCCGCCATCCAGGCCGCCGTCACGGACGGCCTCTCGGTCAAGGCAGCCGGCACCGGACACTCGTTCACCCCGACCGCCGCCACCGACGGCGTGCTGATCCGCCCCGAGCGCCTGACCGGGATCCGCCGGATCGACCGTGCGGCGGGGACGGTCACGGTGGCCGCCGGCACCCCGCTCAAGCACCTCAACCAGGCGCTGTCCGCGCACGGTCTGTCGCTGACCAACATGGGCGACATCATGGAGCAGACCATCTCGGGGGCCACCAGCACCGGCACCCACGGCACCGGCCGGGACTCCGCGTCGATCGCCGCGCAGATCACCGCCCTGGAACTGGTCACCGCCGACGGCTCGGTGCTGCGCTGTTCCGCCGAGGAGAACTCCGAGGTGTTCGCCGGGGCGCGGCTGGGTCTGGGCGCGTTGGGCGTGGTCAGCGAGCTGACGCTGGCGGTGGAGCCGGAGTTCCTGCTGACCGCCCGCGAGGAGCCGATGCCGTTCGACGAGGTGACCGGCCGCTTCGACGAACTCGTCGCCGAGAACGAGCACTTCGAGTTCTACTGGTTCCCGCACACCGGCAACTGCAGCACCAAGCGCAACAACCGTAGCCAGGGTCCGGCGGCGCCGCCCGGGAGGGTGAGCGGCTGGATCGAGGACGAGTTGCTGTCCAACGGGGTGTTCCAGGTGGCCTGTGCGGTCGGCCGGGCGGTGCCGGCCGCGATACCGGGCATCGCGAAGATCTCCAGCCGGGCTCTGTCGGCCCGTACGTACACCGACATCCCCTACAAGGTGTTCACCTCGCCGCGGCGGGTGCGGTTCGTGGAGATGGAGTACGCGCTCCCCAGGGCGGCGGCGGTCGAGGCGCTGGGTGCGTTGAAGGCGCTGGTGGAGCGCTCGGACTTCAAGATCAGTTTCCCGGTGGAGGTGCGGACCGCGCCGGCCGATGACATCGCGCTGTCCACGGCGTCGGGCCGGGACACCGTGTACGTCGCGGTGCACATGTACCGCGGGACTCCCCATCAGGCGTATTTCGGTGCCGCCGAGCGGATCATGACGGCCCACGAGGGGCGACCGCACTGGGGGAAGCTGCACACCCGTGACGCGGAGTACCTCGCAGAGGTCTATCCGCGGTTCGGTGAGTTCACGGCGCTGCGCGACCGGCTGGACCCTGAACGCCGGTTCGCGAACGGGTACTTGCGGCAGGTGCTGGGTGAGTGAACGGCGGTCGGCCCCTTCGTGACGCGCCGCGGCCCGGTGTCCCGTAGGGGGCACCGGGCCGCGGTCGTGGGTGGTCCGCCGGTCGGACGGTCCGCCCGTAGTGGGGGCGATCCTTCGTCAGGGGGTTCAGGGGGCGTTGGGGTCGGGGGACTGTCGGCTGCCGGGGTTCTGCTCGCTCTGCTGGTGCCCCGGCGTGGCGCCGCCGCCGGTCGAGCCGGAGCCGTCGCCCTTGCCGCCGTCGGTGCCGGCGGACGGGCTCGGCGACGCGTCGGGGGACGACGAGGTGCCGGGGCTCGGGGAGCCGGTGGCGCCGTCGCTCGGGGTCGGCGTCGGGGTCTGCCCGCTGTGGCCGGTACCGCTGCCGGTGCCGTCGGTGCCACTACTGCCGGAATGGCTGGGGTCCGGCGACGGAGAACCGCCGTCACGGCCGGTGCCGTTGCCGGTGGAGTGGCCGGGGTCCGGGGCCTGCGGGGTACTGGGCCGGTGCGGGGAGACGTTGCCGGTGGTGAGGTTGCCGACGGTGGTGCCGCCCTTGACGCCACTCGCCGTCTCGCCGACGAGCAACTCGGTGGCGGTGACCGCTCCCATGGCGAGCACGAAGACCGCGAGCGCACCGAGCGCGGGCCGCTTCCAGCCGCGCAGCCGGGTGCCGTAGGTAGCGCTGGTCTCCTCGGTTACGGGCGGTGTGGTGCCGGGCTCCGCGATGCCGGACGCGCCGGCCTGCGGGAGTACGGCGGTCGCATCGGCGCCCTGGAGCGCCGCCCGCCCTAGGGCCATGGTCCGCTCGGCCGGCCGCGCCACCAGTTGGGTCGCCTCCGGGCAATGGCCGGGCGGCTGCTTGGCGCGAGGGATCAGCTGGGTGCGGGCGACCGCGGGCCCACGGTCACGGGCCGCGACGGAGGTGACCGGGTCCTCCGTACCGTGTTTGTCGAAGGTGGGCAGCACCATCGTGGGGCCCGCGGGCCCCGGGGTATTGGTGGTGGCTTGGGATTGGGTGGTGGATCGGGATCGGGTGGTGGGGATCCGGCGCGGCTTGGGCCGGGTGGTGACCGCCGCTTCCTTGATCTGCTCACCGGTGCGCCGGAACAGGTGTTGGAATATGGAGCCGCCGGTCGTGGCGACAACACTGACGACACCCGCGCCGATGATGGTTCCGTACACACCGAGCTGACCCGCGAGGTACGCGGCGACGGCCGCGGCGAGCGCGCTGCCGGAGACCTGGGCGAGGCTCAGTTCGATCCGCTTCTTCTTCTGTTTCGTATCGGCTTCGGTTTTTTCGTCCATCTCCTACCTTTGATCGCCCCTTCGATCCATCTTGCATGGAGAAGTGACCAAATGGCGGAGTCATTAGTTCCGAATCTGTGGAATCTGTGAACCACGCCACCTTCGCCGCAGGTAGAGAGGTCGACAAGGTGACTTGCCCGGATCGCGCACCCAGAACTTCCGCGGCGCGGCGGTCCACTTCGGTGGCCCGAATGGAGTACTGTGGCGAGCCCTGGCCCCGGTTCCCGTCCGGCTGCCCGGACCCGCGGGAGGGGCACTGAAGGTGACGCCCTCCTTGGGGTGCCGTCGCTCGGCACGGGTGGTCGATGACAGGGCAAGCGGCATGGTCACTGAGCGTTGCGAACTGGTAACCGTGTCATAACGGCGTTTCTGGGCCAAGCCCCGACACGCCGGGCAACTCGGCAATGTTGTGGCAGGCTGCACCCGGGCAGGCCACACTCGACTAGCGGAAGCAGCGACGCACGTGACGTCGGCAGGCACCACCCGGGAGGTCCCCATGCCCGAACTGCGTGTCGTGGCCGTCTCCAACGACGGCACACGGCTGGTGCTCAAGGCTGCGGACAGCACCGAGTACACGCTTCCGATCGACGAGCGGCTGCGCGCCGCCGTCCGTAACGACAGAGCGCGGCTGGGCCAGATCGAGATCGAGGTCGAGAGCCATCTGCGCCCGCGGGACATCCAGGCGCGGATACGAGCCGGCGCCTCCGCCGAGGAGGTCGCCCAGCTCGCCGGCATCCCCGTCGACCGGGTGCGTCGCTTCGAGGGACCGGTGCTCGCCGAGCGGGCCTTCATGGCCGAGCGGGCCCGCAAGACCCCCGTACGCCGGCCGGGCGAGAACACCGGCCCGCAGCTGGGCGAGGCGGTCGCGGAGCGGCTGCTGCTGCGCGGCGCCGACAAGGACAGCACGCAGTGGGACTCCTGGCGTCGGGACGACGGCACGTGGGAGGTACTGCTCGTCTACCGGGTCGCGGGTGAGCCGCGGTCGGCGACCTGGACGTACGACCCGCCGCGCCGTCTGGTGCAGGCCGTGGACGACGAGGCGCGAGCGCTGATCGGCGAGAGCGACGACACCCCCGAGCCGAGCTTCCCGTTCGTGCCCCGGATCGCGCGGCTGCCGCGCGACCGGCCGTTGGACCGTGCCCTGGACCGGCAGATGCCCGAGCGGTCCGGCGAGGACCGGGAGCGGGACGGGCGGAGCGAGGAAGCCACCGGCGAGCGGGAGAGGGATTCGCTGACCAGCCTGCTGGAGGCGGTGCCCAGCTTCCGGGGCGACATGGTCGTACCGGAGAGCACCAAGGCACCGCAGAAGGACGAGCCGGAACAGGCCGAGGTCGAGGAGCCGTCGGCCCCGGCGGCGAGCGCGAGCGCGGGCGCGGGTTCCGCGTACGCCGACGTGCTGATGCCGCGGGCGGTCGCCGGCCACCGCGATCGGCTGACCGGGACGACGGACCGGCAGGCCGAGGCGGACGGGGTGCGCCCCGGGCGCCGGGCCGCGGTGCCCAGCTGGGACGAGATCGTCTTCGGCACCCGGAGGAAGAAGCCGGAATAACCCGGAAGGGCGGGGTTCCGGTCCCGTTGTACGTGGCGTTCCGCCCGCTCCCTGCGTGCAGGGGGCGGGCGGACGTCGTTGTGTAGGGCCCGTAAGGGGCCTCAGCGGCCGCTCAGCCCGGCTGCGGGCCGGTGGCGATGGGGCGGGAGGGGTCCGCGCACCATTCGCTCCAGGAGCCGACGTACAGCGCCGCGGGGATGCCGGCGACGGCGAGGGCGAGAACCTGGTGGGCGGCGGAGACGCCGGAACCGCAGTAGACGCCGACCTCGGCGTCGGCGTCGGCGCCCAGCGCCACGAACCGCTCGGCCAGTTCGGCGGCGGGGCGGAAGACCGTACTGCCGTCGGCGACGTTCTCGGACGTGGGGGCGGACACCGCTCCGGGGATGTGGCCGGCCACCGGGTCGATGGGTTCGGTCTCGCCCCGGTAGCGCTCCCCCGCCCGCGCGTCCAGGAGGACACCGCGACGGGCCAGTGCGGCCGCATCGTCCGCGGTCAGCATCGGTACCGCACCGGGTGCAGGGATGAAGTCGCCCACCTGCGAAGTCACTTTGTCGATACTCATGGCGCCGCCTGACGTCTGCCAGGCGGCAAGTCCACCGTCGAGAACCCGCACGTCCGGGTGACCCGCCCAGCGCAGCAGCCACCACGCGCGGGCGGCGGCCCAGCCCTGGCCACCGTCGTAGGTGACCACCGGACGGCCGGCACTGACGCCGGCGGCCTGCATCGCCGCGGTGAAGGCGGCGAGGTCGGGGAGCGGGTGGCGGCCCGCCGCGCCGGGCGGCCCGGCCAGTTCGCCGTCGAGGTCCACATAGACCGCGCCGGGCAGGTGGCCGGCCTCGTACTCGGGGTGTCCGGGCGGGCCGCCGAGCTGGTAACGCACGTCCAGGAGGAGCGGGGCGTCGGGGCCCGCCAACTCGCTCGCGAGTTCGGTAGCGGTGATGATGGCGTTCATGGGACTCATCCTTGCGTAGCGGTGACTACGTACAGAAGGCGGGTGCCCACCCTCCGTATGACGGAGTTGCGGGGCGTCGTCACGCCGCCGAAACGGAAGTGAAACGCCAAAACGGGCATTCTCCCTCGTGAACGCGCCGTGGACGGCGCGGCCGGGGCACACACCCGGTGACAGGGTGCGAGCATCTGCTCGGGACCCGCGCCCGTACCGCACATGGCCAGCACCCCGATGCTCCGAGGAGAGTGACGATGACGACCGAGGCAGCAGCCCGGCGGATGCCCGGTGCGCCCTGCTGGGTGAGCCTCCTGGCACACAGCCTGCCCGCGACGCAGGAGTTCTACGGCGCGCTCTTCGGCTGGGAATTCCGCCCGGGGCCGCAGCATTTCGGTCCGTACGCCCGCGCCTTCCTCGACGGGCTGGAAGTGGCCGGGGTCGGTGAGCTAGCGGCCGACCGGCACCTGCCGGTCGCCTGGACCACCTATCTGGCCAGCGACGACGCGGATGTGACCGCCGAGCAGATCCGCGCCTGCGGCGGCACGGTGGGCGTCGGCCCGCTCGACGCCGACGACGCCGGCCGGATGGCCATCGCCTCGGACCCGCAGGGCGCCATCTTCGGGGTCTGGCAGGGCCGGGCGATGTTGGGCACCGCGGTCAGCGGCGAACCGGGCACCCCGGTGTGGAACGAACTCGTCACCCAGGAGACGAACTCCGTCGCCCCCTTCTACGAGCACGTCTTCGGCTTCGAGTCCGAGGCCGTGGTCTCGGCCGACTTCGACTACCTGACGCTGCACATCAAGGGAAAGCCGGTCGCCGGCATCCACGGCGTCGGCAACGCACTGCCGCGCGACCGGGGTCCGCACTGGATGACGTACTTCGCCGTCTCGGACACCGACGCCGCCGCGCGTCGGGTCGCCGAACTCGGCGGCCAGGTGCTGCGGCCGGCGCGGGACTCGACGCACGGCCGGCTGGCGACCGTCGCCGACAACGAGGGCGCGGCCTTCACCATCATCCAGCGACGCTGAGGCGCCCCGCGCGCCGGGCGGGCCTGAGCGGCTAGCGCTGGGCGTCGACCGGCAGGACGTCGGGGGAGAGCGCGGCCGCGCGGGCGGTCGCCGCGGTCTGCCGGCGGCGGTGGTGGCGCCTGCACAGCACCTCGTAGCCGACCTCGGCCGGCCGCTCCGCGTCGGCGCCGTCGCTGCGCACGTCACCGACGACGACCTGTGCGCCCTCGACGACCATCCGGCCGTCGACCGTGCGGGCGTTGTGGGTGGCCCGGGCACCGCACCAGCACAGCGCCTCGACCTTCAGCACCTCTATGCGGTCGGCGAGTTCGACCAGCCGCTGGGAGCCGGGGAAGAGCTTGCTGCGGAAGTCGGTGGTGATGCCGAAGGCGAAGACGTCCAGGTCGAGGTCGTCGACGACCCGGGCGAGCTGGTCGACCTGTTCGGGGGCGAGGAACTGTGCCTCGTCGACGATGACGTAGTCGACCCGGCCGCCGGCGCTGAGGTGTTCGACGACGTGGACGTAGAAGTCCAGGTCGTCCCGCACCTCGACGGCCTCCGTGACCAGGCCCAGGCGGGAGGAGAGCTTGCCGTGGCCGGCCCGGTCGTCGCGGCTGTAGATCATGCCCTGCAGACCGCGGGTCGAGCGGTTGTGCTCGATCTGCAGCGCCAGTGTCGACTTTCCGCAGTCCATCGTTCCGGAGAAGAACACCAGCTCGGGCATGGGGGTTAGCGGGCCTTTCGGGCTCGTACGGAAGGGAAGGCGGGGGCGGGGAGGACGTCGGGGAATACAGGGCGCGCGGACGGGGCGCGGCTACGGATCAGGTGCGGACTTCGAGGAGCGGCACCAACTGCTCCACCGGGGTCATGGAGCCGTGCAGGCCGACCATCTGCGACTCCCCTGGTTCCCGTTCGCTCGCGATGATCGCCATGTCGGCGTGGGCGGCGGCCACCACGTCGCCGATCCGGGCGCGGACCCGGTCGTCGACGTGCGGCCCGAACCAGCCCGCGGCGATGGCCTCCTCGCGGCTGGCCACCCACATCTGGTCGCCGACCACCTCACGCCAGACGGCGAGCACATCGGTGGCCGCGCCCGGGTGGGCGTACACGTGCCGGGCCCGGCCCTCGCCGCCCAACAGGCGTACGCCGGCGCGCAGTTCCCAGTCCTCGTCGAAGTCGATCCGGGAGTCGGGGTCGAAGGGGATGTCGATCATGCCGTGGTCGGCGGTGACGTACAGGGCGCTGCGTGGCGGGAGTTGTTCGGCGAGCCGCTGGGCGAGCCGGTCCACGTAGAGCAGTTGGCCGCGCCACGCGTCGGAGTCGACGCCGTAGCGGTGGCCCTTGCCGTCGACCTCGGAGTAGTACGTGTAGACCAGCGAGCGGTCGCCGGCGGCGAGTTGTTCGGCCGCGAGGTCCATCCGCTCCTCGCCGGAGAGCCGGCCGTGGAAGGTGCCGCCGCTGAGCGCGATCCGGGTGAGCGGGGTCTGCGCGAAGTCCGGTGCGGAGACCTGGCAGGTGTGGATGCCGGCGGCGTCGGCGAGCTGGAAGACCGTCGGGTACGGCTGCCAGACGTGCGGATCGGTCCATGGGCGCCAGCGCAGCTGGTTCATCAGTGCGCCGGTCGCCGGGTCCTCGCAGGTGTATCCGGGCAGGCCGTGGGCGCCCGGGGGCAGGCCGGTGCCGACCGAGGCGAGGGAGGTGGCGGTGGTCGCGGGGAAGCCGGCGGTGAGCGGGTGGCCGGTGCCGTTGAACGAGGTGTCCAGGAGGGAGGTGAGGAACGGTGCCTCGTCCGGGTGGGCGCGCAGCAGTTCCCAGCCGAGCCCGTCGATCAGGAAGACACAGGCGCGGTCGGCGGGGGCCAGCTCCATACCGGTGGTGACGCCGGGCAGGCCCTGGCCCGCGGCGATGGCGGGCAGCAGGTCGGCGAGTGAGCCGGTGCCGTAGCGGGGCACCGGGGCGGTGAGCGGGTCGAGCGGTTCTGGTTCCGGCCAGGCGGGGGCGGTGTAGACCATCAGCGGGTGCTGCTGGTGGCCGCGGTGGCCTCGGAGAGCGCCTGGGCGAAGGTGAGCGTCTCGCGCACCGAGTCGGGGCCGTCGCCGGCCTCGCTGACCCGGAGGGAGAGGTCGTCGGCGGTGGACGAACCGGTGTAGCCGTGGTCCGCGTCGCAGTTGGGGTCACCGCAGCTGGCCGGCTCCAGGTCGAGGCGGGCCACCGCGCCCCAGCCGATGGTGAGGACGACCTCGCGGGGCAGCTGGCCGGGGGTGTAGGACTCGGGGTTGGCGACGACGCGGCTGAGCACCACGGACGAGATCCGGCCGAGCTTGACGGATTCCGTGGAGGTGGTGGCGTAGGGGGACGGGGAGGTGGCGTCGGCGGCCTGCTCGTCGGTGTGGCTGACGATGAAGCGGGTGCCGGTCAGGACCAGGACCGTGACGTGGCGGCGGACCTCGTTGGCGTCGAAGGTCGTCTCCTGGTGGACGAGGTACGACACCACCGGCTCTCCGCCGACCGCAGCCTGCACCGCCTCGGCCACGAGCGTCGGGTAATAGCCACTGCGCTCGATCGCCGCGCGCAGCCCCTGGGTCGTCGTACCGGTCTTAGCCATGGGGTCCATCTTACGGGGCGTACCGGGGCGCGAGAGCCTCAGTAGACGGGCAGCCGGCGGGGCCCGAGGTCGGTGGTGGCGGGCGGTCTGGCGAGCCGGACGGAGGCGCCCAGGACGGCCAGGCCGTGCGGGGCGACCACGACGGGTTCGAGGTCGACGGCGACCACCTCCGGGTGGTCGTCGACGAGCCGGGAGACCCGTAGCAGCAGTTCCTCCAAGGCGGCGGTGTCCACGGGCTGGGAGCCGCGCCAGCCGAACAGCAGCGGGGCGCCGCGGATCGACCGGATCTGCTCGCTGGCCTCGCGATCGGTGGCCGGAATCAGACGGTGCGCTACGTCGCCGAGCAGCTGGGAGGGCGCGCCGGCCAGCCCGAAGGAGAGGACCGCGCCGGCGGCGGGGTCGATGGCGGCGCGGACGACGGTGTCGACGCCGCGCGGCACCATCGCCTGGACGACCGGCCGCAGCTCTTCGGGGGAGCCCAGGAAGTCGGTCAATTCTGCGTAGGTGCGGCGGAGTTCGGCCTCGCCGGCGATGTCGAGGCGGACGCCGCCGAGGTCGGCCCGGTGCCGCAGGTGGGGGGCGGTGGTCTTGAGGGCGACCGGGTAGCCGAGGCGGGCGGCGGCGCGGACGGCGGCGTCCGGATCGGGGGCCGGGAGGGTGGGGCGGGCGTGAATGCCGTAGCGGGCCAGCAGGGCCTCGGCGTCGGCGGGGGGCAGCGCGACGGAGCGGCCGGGGGCGACGTCCGTGGTGAGCCGGTCGAGCAGCTGCTCGATGTCGGCGCCGGCCGCCGCCTCCTGGATGTCGTCGTATTCGGGCACCCGGCCTGGTTCGGTGGCCGCTCGGCGCCACGCGGCGTATCGGACGGCCTCGGCGAGGGCGCGGACGGCGCGCTCGGCGGCCGGGTAGGCGGGGATGCGGACGGGACGGGGGTGGGCCGGGGTCTCGGGGGCGGGTGCCCGGTCCGGGGTGTGCGCGGGGGCCGGGGGCCGGGGCGGGCCCGGGGGGTGCGGCGGCCGGGGCGGGGCGATGGGCCTGCCCCGGGCTTCGGGGGCGGGGCTCTGGGGCTGGGCGGCCGGTTCGGGGGACGCGTGCGGGTCGTAGGGCTCCGGTGGGGCCGCGAGCGTCGCGGCCAGGTCGTCCATCGCCAGGTGGACGACGGTGACCGGCTTGCCCGGGTCGGCGGTGGCCGCGGCGCGCAGGGCGTCGGCGAGCGCGGCGCCCTCGCTCTCCCCCGGGACGGCGGCGTCCTCCTCGGCCACCCACGGGATGGCGGTGACGACGACGGCGTCGCAGCCGGGCCCGGCGAGTGCGTCGGCGAGCGCGGCGCGGAAGTCCTCGGGGGTCGCCGCGGAGGGCAGCACGTGGGGGCGCTGCGGGCGCAGTCCTTCGGTGAGGCAGGCGTCGTAGGCCAGCAGGGCCAGCGATTCGGAGTTGCCCAGGATGGCGACGCGCGGGCCGGCCGGCAGCGGCTGGGAGGCCAGCACCAGCCCGGCGTCGATGAGTTCGGTGACGGTGTCGACGCGGATCACGCCGGCCTGGCGCATCAGGGCGGCGACGGTGCTGTCGGGGACCCGGACGGTGGGGACGGCGTGGCCCAGGGGGGCGGTGCCGTGGTGGCGGGCCCCCTTGGCGACCACCACGGGTTTCACGGCGGCGGTGCGGCGGGCCAGCCGGGCGAATTTCCGGGGGTTGCCGATGGACTCCAGGTAGAGGATCGCGACGTCGGTGTGCGGGTCGTCGTACCAGAACTGGAGGAGGTCGTTGCCGGAGACGTCGGCGCGGTTGCCGGCGGAGACGAAGGTGGAGATGCCGGCGATACCGCCGTCGCCGGGGCCGCGCTCGTGCAGTCCGCTGAGCAGCGCGATGCCGATCGCTCCGGACTGGGTGAACAGGCCGATCCGGCCGGCGCCGGGCATCTGGGGGGCGAGGGAGGCGTTCAGCCGGACGTCGGGGGTGGTGTTGATCAGCCCGAAGGCGTTGGGCCCGATCAGGCGCATGCCGTAGGAGCGGGCCTGGCGGAGCAGGGCGCGCTGTTGCTCGCGGCCGTCGGGGCCGGCCTCGGCGTAGCCGGAGGAGAGGACCAGCACCCCTTGGACGCCGTGTTCGCCGCAGTCGCGGACGACGTCGGGCACGCCGGCCGGGGGGACGGCGATCACCGCCAGGTCGACCGGCTCGGGGATCTCGCGCAAGGAACGGGCGGTGGGGACGCCCTCGGGCTCCAGACGCCGCAGGTCCTCGGGGAAGGCGTGGTTGACGGCGTGCACCCGGCCGGTGAAGCCGGCGTCGAGGATGTTGCGCAGGGCGGTACGGCCGACGCCGCCGAGGGCGCGGCCGGTGCCGATGACGGCGATCGAGCCGGGGGCGAGCAGGCGTTGGACGGAGCGGGCCTCGGCGCGCTGCTCGCGGCCGCGCATCACGGCCATGGACTGCTCGGTCGGTTCGAGGTCGAACTCCAGGCGGACGACGCCGTCCTCGAAGGTGCGCTTCTGGGTGTAGCCGGCGTCCGTGAACACCTTGATCATCTTGGTGTTGGCGGGCAGGACCTCGGCGGCGAACCGGCGGATGCCTCGCTCGCGGGCGACGGCGGCGATGTGCTCCAGGAGGGCGGAGGCGACGCCACGGCCCTGATGGGCGTCCTGGACGAGGAAGGCGACCTCGGCCTGGTCGTCCTCGGGGCGCTTGGCGGGCAGTCCTCGCTCGTCGATCCGGTCGTAGCGGACGGTGGCGATGAACTCGCCGCCCACCGTGGCGGCCAGGCCGACCCGGTCGACGTAGTCGTGGTGGGTGAACCGGTGGACGTCACGGTCGGACAGGCGCGGATACGGCGCGAAGAAGCGGTAGTACTTCGATTCGTCCGAGACCTGCTCGTAGAAGGAGACCAGTCGCTCGGCGTCGGCGGGCGTGATGGGCCGGATGCGTGCCGTACCGCCGTCGCGCAGCACCACGTCGGCTTCCCAGTGGGTCGGGTAGGCGTGATCCGGCGGCGTCTGCATGCGGACAGCGTACGGCGGGGCACTGACAACGGGCTCGACGTGCGTACGCTCGTTTTTCCGGGCCTCGCCGCAGCGGGACCGAGGGCCTAAGAGGAGGGCCGGGAAGCCCGGACGGGAAGCCGGGACGAAGGGCTTCGGGACCACTCCTGACAGCGTGCAAGAATGGTCTAGACAACAGTCACGACTTTGAAGGGCAACACCATGGCTGAGCGTCGCGTCAATGTCGGTTGGGCCGAGGGCCTGCACGCCCGCCCCGCGTCGATCTTCGTCCGAGCGGCCACCGCCTCCGGTGTCCCGATAACGATCTCCAAGGCCGGCGGCAACCCCGTCAACGCCGCGTCCATGCTCGCGGTCCTGGGCCTGGGCGCCCAGGGTGGCGAGGAGATCGTGCTGGCCTCCGACGCCGAGGGGGCCGAGGCCGCGCTCGAACGCCTGGCGAAGCTGGTCGCGGAGGGCCTTGAGGAGCTCCCCGAGACCGTCTGAGGAGCGCCGGGGCCGCGCGCCCCGTCCACTGCTTCTCCTGATGCGGCCCTGCCGCGGTGACCGGGACATCCGGCTACTGCGGCGGGGCCGTTTCGTTGCGGAGGCATCGCGGGAGCCGTGGCTTCGCGGGCCAGCGCCGGTGACGTCACGGGCAGCAATCCCCCGACCGGCGTCGCACCGACGTCCGGAAGCGCGCAGGGAAACAGGACGCCGGGGCATTACGCACGACCTCTGGTATGCCTCGCCCGGAAATTGTTCCGCTGCCCTATTTCGCCATTGCAGGAATCCCCCCTAGCCCGGAGATCACCCCGGCCGGAATCTTTCTCCGATGAATTCATCGCGCCAGGATTCCGGAAATAGAGCGCGAACGCCCAGCCTCGCCCTCCCGCCTTCCCCGCCATTCCTTCCGCACGCCAGCAATTCCCCTACGCTCCCTCTTTGTATACGGGGTGATTGTTAAGTGCGGGCGCGTGCCGTGTTGACGGGCCGTTTCACCTCCCTCACAGCGGGAGCGGCACTCCGCAGCCGGTACACGGGCAGCGACCGCTGAATGTGCGCCGCCATGAGGGCGCGCGCCCGTTCCGCGTCACCACGGGCCACCGCGTCGAGCACGGCGCCGTGTTCGTCCCACGAATCGGCGGGACGGGCCGGCGGCTCCACGACGTACACCCACTCGATCTTGCGCCGCAGCTGGGTGAGGAGCGCCGTGAGGCTGGGGCTGCCGGCCGCCTGGGCGAGCGTTTCGTGGAACCAGGCATCCAGTTGACGCAGGTCTGCGGGGTGGCCGTGGCGGGCCCGTTCCCGGCCGAGTCGCACCAGGCCGCGCAATACCTTCAGGTGGGCGGAGCTGCGGCGGGCGGCTGCACGGGCGGCGCCCAGCGGCTCCAGGAGGGCGCGGACGTCGAGCAGGTCGGCAGCGTCCTGTTCGGTGAGTTCGGCGACGCAGGCGCCCGCGTGGTGGCGGGTGGTCACGAATCCCTCGGACTGGAGGGTGCGCAGTGCTTCCCGCACCGGGACCCGGGAGACTCCGTACCGCGCGGCGAGAATGTCCTCGATCAGCCGGCTTCCCGGCGTGAGCACACCCGACACAATATCGTCGCGAATCGCTGTACACACCGCGTGCGCGGAAATGTGACCTCGCATCGTCCGTGCCTCCGCCGTAATCCCCGGAAAACGTCGCCGCTCGGCGACTTTCCCCGACTCTATTCGACCGGGGCGGACTTTCCCTCGGGACGTCGTGAATTCATCGACGCTTTTCGGCCGCTGGGCGGGGGCACCGTGCGGGCGGTACGCCGAGGGCCTAGGGAGAAACCGACAGCCCCAGGGAGACACCGGTGGCCCTACGGAGACAGCAGAGCCCCGGCGCGCCAGGGGTGGCGGGCCGGGGCTCCGGGGGACGGTACTGCGGCGGAGAGGTCGCGATCAGGTCAGACGGTGACGCCGTGCGCGCGGAGGTAGGCGACCGGGTCGATGTCCGAGCCGTAGTCCGGGCCCGTCCGGGCCTCGAAGTGGAGGTGCGGACCCGTGGTGTTGCCGGTGTTGCCCGAGAGGGCGATCTGCTGGTCCGGGGTGACCGTCTGGCCGACCGTCACCCCGAAAGACGAAAGGTGACCGTATTGGGTGTACGTACCGTCGTTCATCCGGATCACGATGTTGTTGCCGTACGCACCGCCCCAGCCGACCTCGACGACGGTGCCCGAGCCCACGGCGTGGACGGGCGTACCGGAGGCGGCATGGAAGTCGATACCGGTGTGGCTGCCCGAGGACCAGAGGCCGCTGGACGCCTTGTACCCGGTGGAGACGTAGGAACCGGTCACGGGTGCGACGAAGGTGTTGAGGCGCTTGCGCTCGGCCTCGCGGGCGGCGCGCACCTTGGCCGCGCGCTCCTCGTCGGCCCGCTTCTTCGCCACCTCGGCCAGCCGAACGGCCTCGGCCTCGGCCTTCGCCCGGGCCGCGGTGGCCTCGGCGGCCGCCTGCTGCGCGTCGGCCTGGGCCTCGATCCGCACGGCGAGTTCGTCACCCATCACGACGGACTGCTGGAGACCGGTGTCGCGGGGGGCCGACTCGTCCGTGGCGGCCAGCGCGGGCGACGCCACGGAGGCGACGACACCAGAGGCCGCGAGGGTGGCTATGCCGGCGAGGTTGCGGGTGGTACGAGCGGTGCGGCTCGCACGGCGGTGCTTCCCGGTGGCACGGGTGAACGCCATGTACTGGCTGGTCCTTTCCTTCCCTCTCGCCTACCGGGTTAGCTGACGGGTTCGGAGCAGGAAGGTCTCCTACGGACTCCTCCGAAGAGGGGTCCGATT
The DNA here is from genome assembly GCF_042886435.1 of Streptomyces sp. NPDC058000. NCBI lineage: Bacteria > Bacillati > Actinomycetota > Actinomycetes > Kitasatosporales > Streptomycetaceae > Streptomyces > Streptomyces sp. NPDC058000. Next base: position 53,400 of record NZ_JBHVQS010000031.1, on the reverse strand, counting down.
CACCCCAAGGGACGGGTGGGTCCCCGGCTCCCCTGGCTCGCGCCGTACGGGGACTCGGCGATGACTGTCCGGTGCCACTGTTGTGGCGGACTTGTGACGAACAGCCGGACCGACGCTAAACGGGACAACTTTCAATCGGCAAACAGAACCGGATTTTTGTGCGGTACGCCACACGCGAATCGGGCAGCCGACGCAAGCGGGCGGGCAGCACCAGCCGCCCGCCGGACACGACCCCACGGAGTCACGCACTCCCGGCGCGCAGCCGACCAGGCAGGCGCACAAAGCGGCCCCCGTGGCAAGTAACCGCCACGGGAGCCGCTTTGTCGATAAGTCTCAATGAGTGACGAGCCGTCGGGTGACCGGACGTCACGCGGACGGTCAGCCGCTGACGACCGTCACCTCGCCGATGCCCAGCGCCTTGACGGGCTCGGCGATCTGCGCCGCGTCACCCACCAGGACCGTCACCAACCGGTCCACCGGGAAGGCGCTGACGACCGCCGCGGTCGCCTCGACCGTGCCGGTCTCCGCGAGCCGGACGTACAACTGCGCCTGGTAGTCGTCCGGGAGCTGCTGCTCCACCTGGTCGGCCAGTGTCCCGGCGACGGCGGCGGCGGTCTCGTACTTCAGCGGCGCGACGCCGACGAGGTTCTGCACCGCCACGTCACGCTCGGCGTCCGTCAGCCCCTCTGCCGCGAGGGTGCGCAGCACCGTCCACAGGTCCTGGAGGGCCGGCCCGGTGGACGCCGTGTCCACCGACCCGCTGATGGCGAGCAGCGCGGCGCCGGTCGCCCCCTCCGGGGAGGACGGCGCGGAGGAGCGCAGGACCTGCCCGAAGGAGCGCACCCCGTAGGTGTAGCCCTTCTCCTCGCGCAGCACCCGGTCCAGACGGGACGTGAGGGTGCCGCCGAGGCAGTATGTGCCGAGCACCTGGGCGGGCCACACCTGGTCGTGCCGATCGGCGCCGATCCGGCCGATGAGCAGCTGCGTCTGGACGGCGCCGGGACGGTCGACGATCACCACACGGCCGGTGTCGTCGGCGACGACCGGGGACGGCTTCGGCGGCTCGACGACGGAGCCCGTCCAGGCGCCCAGGGTGTCGGCCAGCGCCGCGTCCAGGTCGACGCCGGTGAAGTCACCGACGACGACGGCGGTGCCCGTGGCGGGCCGGATGTGCGTGTCGTAGAAGGCGCGGACGGCGGCCGCGTCGATCCGCACGACGGTCTCCTCGGTGCCCTGCCGGGGCCGGGACATCCGGGAGGTGACCGGGAAGAGCTCCTTGGACAGCGCCATCGCGGCGCGCCGGGCCGGGTTGGCCAGCTCGTGCGGGATCTCGTCGAGGCGGTTGCGGACCAGCCGCTCGACCTCGCTGTCCGGGAAGGCGGGGGCGCGCAGCGCGTCGGCCAGCAGGCCGAGGGCGCGCGGCAGCCGGGAGGCCGGGACCTCCAGGGAGACCCGTACGCCGGGGTGGTCGGCGTGCGCGTCCAGGGTGGCTCCGCAGCGCTCCAGCTCGGCGGCGAACTCCTCGGCGGTGTGCTTGTCGGTGCCCTCGGACAGGGCACGGGCCATGATCGTGGCGACGCCGTCGAGGCCCTCGGGCTCGGACTCCAGAGGGGCGACGAGGTTGATCTCCACGGCGACGACCTGCTGGCCGGGACGGTGGCTGGTCAGGAGGGTCAGCCCATTGGGCAGCTGGCTGCGCTCGGGCGCGGGGAAGGCCCACGGCTTGGGGGCGCCGCCACGCGGCTGCGGGTGGAACTCCATGGTGCTCACGGGGGCGTCTGCGGGGGTGGTGGCGTCGGTCACTTGGCCGCCTCCTCTTCCTCGGTGCCGGCGGCGTCGGTCTGCGCGGTGGGCTCGTAGACGAGCACGGCGCGGTTGTCGGGGCGCAGCCGGGCCTTGGCGGCCGCCTGCACCTCCAGCGGGCTGATCTCCAGGACGCGCTGGACGGCGGTCAGCGCGAGCTGCGGGTCGCCGAACAGGACGGCGAAGCGGCACAGTTCGTCGGCGCGGCCGCTGACCGTGGCGAGCCGGTCCAGCCATTCGCGCTCCAGTTGGGCCTGGGCCCGCTCCATCTCCTCCGGCGTCGGCCCCACTTCGGCGAAGCGGGCCAGCTCCTCGTCGACGGCGGCCTCGATGGCGGGCACCTCCGCGCCACCGGACGCCTTCACGTCCAGCCAGCCCAGCGAGGGCGCGCCCGCCAGCCGCAGCAGGCCGAAGCCCGCGGCGACGGCGCTGCGGTCGCGCCGCACCAGGCGGTTGTACAGGCGGGAGGACTCGCCGCCGCCCAGGATGGTGAGCGCGAGGTCGGCGGCGTCCGCCTCACGGGTGCCGTCGTGCGGGAGGCGGTACGCGGCCATCAGGGCACGGGAGGGGACATCCTCCGCCACGACGGTGCGGATCTGCTCGCCGATGGTCTCGGGCAGGCTGCCGTCGCGCGGCGGCTGCTTGCCGTCGTGCGATGGGATCGAGCCGAAGTACTTCTCCACCCAGGCCAGCGTCTGCTCGGGGTCGATGTCGCCCACGATGGACAGGACCGCGTTGTTGGGCGCGTAGTAGGTGCGGAAGAAGGCCCGCGCGTCCTCCAGGGAGGCGGCGTCGAGGTCGGCCATCGACCCGATGGGCGTGTGGTGGTACGGGTGGCCGTCCGGGTACGCCATGGCCGTCAGCTTCTCGAAGGCCGTGCCGTAGGGGACGTTGTCGTAACGCTGGCGGCGCTCGTTCTTGACGACGTCGCGCTGGTTCTCCAGGGATTCGTCGTCGAGTGCGACCAGCAACGAGCCCATCCGGTCCGCCTCCAGCCAGAGGGCGAGCTCCAGCTCGTGGGCGGGCATGGTCTCGAAGTAGTTGGTGCGCTCGAAGCTGGTGGTCCCGTTGAGCGAGCCGCCGGCGCCCTGGACGAGCTCGAAGTGGCCGTTGCCCTTCACCTGCCCGGACCCCTGGAACATCAGGTGCTCGAAGAGGTGGGCCAGGCCCGTGCGGCCCTTGACCTCGTGGCGCGAGCCGACGTCGTACCACAGGCAGACGGCCGCGACCGGCGTCAGGTGGTCTTCGGAGAGCACCACGCGCAGGCCGTTGGCCAGCCTGTGCTCGGTCGCTGTCAGGCCGCCGGAGCCGGCTTCTTCTGTGGCCGTGTGACCCATGGGCATGTACGTCCCTTCGATCCGCTTGTGAGGAAGTCCTGTCACTGTATGCAACCGCGTCGGCATCTGGCGAAGTTCCCGTGAGGAAGGCCCCGAACGTGCGCCGCGCCCCGTGGTGGGGCGGGAAGGGGGGAGTCGTGGTGAGCGTTGTCAGTGGGGCGGTCCACAATGGTCCGCGTCAGACTCATCAGACTCGCCGGTCGGTCCGCCGGCCGGCCGGTCAACGTCGGTCCCAGCGTTGGGCCGAAGCGTTGACCCAATAGCGTTGATCCCCCAGCGTTGATCACACATCGGCAGTAGACGCAGCAGAAGGAGCCGCAGCCGCGATGGCCCGCCGCAGCACGAAGACCCCGCCGCCGGACGACTTCGAGGAGAGGATCCTCGACATCGACGTCGTCGACGAGATGCAGGGTTCCTTCCTCGAGTACGCGTACTCGGTCATCTACTCCCGCGCCCTGCCGGACGCCCGCGACGGTCTCAAGCCCGTGCACCGCCGCATCCTCTACCAGATGAACGAGATGAGCCTGCGGCCCGACCGCGGGTACGTGAAGTGCGCCCGGGTCGTCGGTGAGGTGATGGGCAAGCTCCACCCGCACGGCGACGCGTCGATCTACGACGCCCTGGTCCGCATGGCACAGCCGTTCTCGATGCGGCTGCCGCTGGTGGACGGGCACGGCAACTTCGGCTCCCTGGGCAATGACGACCCGCCCGCCGCGATGCGGTACACCGAGTGCCGGATGGCGTCGGCGACGTCCCTGATGACGGAGTCCATCGAAGAGGACACCGTCGATTTCACGCCCAACTACGACGGCCAGGAGCAGGAGCCGGTCGCCCTCCCTGCCGCGTATCCGAACCTCCTCGTCAACGGGACGTCCGGAATCGCCGTCGGTATGGCGACGAACATGCCACCGCACAACCTCGGCGAGGTGATCGCCGCGGCCCGCCACCTGATCAAGCACCCGGACGCCGATCTCGACGCCCTGATGCGCTTCGTGCCGGGTCCGGACCTGCCGACGGGCGGCCGGGTCGTGGGCCTGAGCGGCGTGCGGGACGCGTACGAGAAGGGCCGCGGGACGTTCAAGATCCGCGCGACGGTCGCGGTGGAGGACGTCACGGCCCGCCGCAAGGGCCTGATCGTCACCGAACTCCCCTTCGCGGTCGGCCCGGAGAAGGTCATCTCCAAGATCAAGGATCTGGTGGGGTCCAAGAAGCTCCAGGGCATCGCGGACGTGAAGGACCTCACCGACCGCGAGCACGGCCTGCGGCTGGTGATCGAGGTCAAGAACGGCTTCCACCCCGAGGCCGTACTGGAGCAGCTCTACAAGCTCACGCCGATGGAAGAGTCCTTCGGCATCAACAACGTCGCCCTGGTGGACGGCCAGCCGCTGACGCTGGGCCTGAAGGAGCTGCTGGAGGTCTATGTCGACCACCGCTTCGACGTGGTGCGCCGGCGCAGCGAGTTCCGCCGTACCAAGCGACGCGACCGGCTCCACCTGGTCGAGGGCCTGCTGACCGCCCTGGTGGACATCGACGAGGTCATCCGCCTGATCCGCTCCAGCGACAACAGCGCCCAGGCCAAGGAACGCCTGATGGAGCGGTTCGGGCTGAGCGAGGTGCAGACCCAGTACATCCTCGACACCCCGCTGCGCCGGCTGACCAAGTTCGACCGGATCGAACTGGAGGCGGAGCGCGACCGGCTGGAGTCCGAGATCGCGGAACTGACCCGGATCCTGGAGTCGGACGCCGAACTGCGCAAGCTGGTCTCCGGCGAGCTGGCGGCGGTCGCCAAGAAGTACGGCACGCCACGCCGGACGGTCCTGCTGGAGTCCGCGGGCGCCTCGGTGGCCGCGGTCCCGCTGGAGGTCTCCGACGACCCGTGCCGGGTGCTGCTGTCCTCCACGGGCCTGCTGGCGCGTACGACCACGGCGGAGACGGCGTTCGACGCCGACGCCAAGCGCGTCAAGCACGATGTGATCGTCTCGACGGTGCCGGCGACCGCGCGCGGCGAGGTGGGCGCGGTGACGTCCCACGGGCGGCTGCTGCGACTGTCGGTGATCGACCTGCCCCAGCTTCCGGACACCACGACGCCCAGCCTCGCCGGTGGTGCGCAGATCTCGGAGTTCCTGAGCCTCCAGGACGACGAGCAGCTGGTGTGCCTGACGACGCTGGACGAGTCCTCACCGGGTCTCGCTTTCGGTACGGAACAGGGCGTCGTGAAGCGGGTGGTGCCCGACTATCCGTCCAACAAGGACGAGTTGGAGGTCATCACCCTCAAGGAGGGCGACCGCATCGTGGGCGCGGCGGAGCTGCGTACGGGCGAGGAGGATCTCGTCTTCGTCACCGACGAGGCGCAGCTGCTCCGCTATCCGGCGTCGCAGGTACGGCCGCAGGGCCGGCCGGCGGGCGGTATGGCAGGCATCAAGCTGGGCCAGGGCACGAAGGTGATCGCCTTCGCGGTGGTCGATCCGGCCGCGGACGCCATGGTGTTCACGGTCGCCGGGTCGCACGGCACCCTGGACGACTCGGTGGCGACGGCCAAGCTCACCCCGTTCGACCAGTACCCGCGCAAGGGCCGGGCCACCGGCGGGGTTCGCTGCCAGCGGTTCCTGAAGGGCGAGGATTGCCTGACGATGGCCTGGGTCGGCCCGGCGCCGGTACGGGCCGCTGACACCAAGGGCGCAGCGGTCCCGCTGCCGGAACCGGATCCCCGCCGAGACGGCTCAGGCATCACGCTGACCAAGCAGGTGGCGGCACTGGCCGGCCCCGTGTAACCACGACGGACCGCACGCACGACGCCGCCGGGGTGCTGAACGACCACCCCGGCGGCGTCAGTTGTACGCACGGGAATCAACCTGGAGGGACTGTCGCCGGCGGCCTACCTCACCAGCTCCCGGCCCGTAGGGCCGCTCCTCGCTGCGGGCCGCCCCGCCGCGAGCGACGCGGCCCGCCCGCGCCCAACCTCCCTCATTCCCCCTGCGAGGGCACGTACCGCAGCACACCCCACATGCTGTTCTCGTCGGCCTCCGCCGACGCTGCCTGCCGGCAGTTCTCCAGTTCCTTGCGCAGCGCCGGAGCATCGACGCCACTGCCGATCATCACCAGCTGGGTGCATCGCTCCTCCCCCTTCGCCCAAGGCTCGGGGTAGAAGCGCAGGAAGTTGCCGACCGCGTGCAGCACGAACTTCTGACGGTTCTCCGGGACGTCGAAGTGGACGAATCCCTTGATGCGGTAGAGGCCGCCGGGGCGACTGTCGAGGAACTCCATCAGGCGACGCGGATGCATCGGCTCGGCGGACGTGAACTCCACGCTCTCGTAAGCGGCGTGGAGGTGCCCGGTGTGATCGTGATCGCAGTCGGGACAGCCCTCGTGGTCGTGCTCACCGCCACCGTCCACTCCCTGCCCCGGGGACCCGTTGGCAGAAGCCTCACGCAGCAGGTCTTCGAACGACAGCTGGCGTACAGCCGCGTTGCGACCCTCCCCCGGACCGCGGTCGAAGAACATCTCCGGTTCGACCTGTCCGAAGGCCGTGCAGATCACCGGCCTGCCGGGAGCGAGATCCGCGAGTGTGCCGATGAGCTCCTGACGCGCCTCGTCCCCGATCCGGTCTGCCTTGTTGAGTACCACGAGGTCGGCGATCGCCACGTGCCGGTCAAGTTCGGGGTGCCGGGCGCGCGTGTCGCCGAACTCCGCGGCATCGACGACCTCGATCAGCCCGCCGTAAACGATCCGGTCGTTGTCGCTCGCGAGGATCATCCGGATGAGTTCCTGCGGCTCGGCCAGCCCGCTGGCCTCGATGACAATCACGTCGATACGAGCGGCAGGGCGGGCCAGCCGCTCCAGATAGGTATCCAGTTCGCTGGTGTCGACTGCACAGCACAGACACCCGTTGCCTAGCGAAACCATCGAGTCCACCTGCCCGGCGACCGTCATCGCGTCGATCTCGATGCTGCCGAAATCATTGACGATCGCACCGATCCGGGTGCCGTCGCCGGCGCGCAGCAGATGATTGAGGAGCGTGGTCTTGCCCGACCCCAGAAAGCCCGCGAGGACGACGACCGGGATCTGTTGCGTGGCCAAGGGAGCGCCTCCATGGTGCGGGGGGGGGCGGGCCGCACGGCCCGGCGGCGGACGAGCTGTCGATCGTAACGGACCGCCCGCGTCACAATCCGGCCTACTCCCGACCCACCCAGACCGCCCCAGACGAACGCGTCACGATCGTGGACAGCGGCCACGGCGTACCGGACGCACCCCACCCCCAGATCGCCCCGCGGATGCACTCGGAGCTCCGGCCCTACCGCAGGTCAAGGGCCATCCCGCCGACCACCTGGGGCATGCGCCCTCTACCTGACATCCTCAGGGCCTCCGCCGCCCCGCCGTAGGCGCGGCCGGCAACGGTCTCCTGTTCCCCGGCCTCACCGGACGGCGCCGCAGCCATCGGCCTCCGTGCCCGACTCCGCTGTACCGGAGACACGACACGCCACCGCCACTCGTCGTCGCATGCCTTGCCACTCTCCCGGCATTCCGGACATGACGCTCCGGGTTAGGCTCACCTTCGTGAGCACATGCACCACCTCTTCCCTCGAAGCGGCCGAATCCCTCGCCGGAACGGCAGCCACCGCCCAGACCTGGCTGTTGATCGAGCAGACCGGACCGTGGGGCGCCAAGGCACTGACGGACAGCCACCTCGACCCGCACATCGGCCGGGCCTTGGAGGCTGCGGCGGAAGGTACCGGTGTACGCGTTGCTCTCATCCGCCGCCCTGGACGCCATGCCGATCTTCACGGCGCTCCCCGGCGTCGGCTTTTCCTCGCGCACACCGCACCTGGCCGCTCCTGGATCCGCACCACCGTCGTCACCGACCCTCGAACCGCGCTCGGGCTGGATTTCGTCGCCGCGGGAGCCGGAGACCACGGCGGACTTTGGGAGCCGTACACCGGCGAACCTGTGGTGCTCGTGTGCACCAACGGCAAGCGGGATCGCTGCTGTGCGCTCCTCGGCCGCCCGCTGGCCGCGCAGCTGGCCGCCGAGGGCAACGCGACCTGGGAGGTGACGCACATCGGTGGTCATCGCTTCTCCCCCACTCTCTTCGTCCTCCCCTACGGCTACGCCTACGGACGTGCCTCGGCTCAGCTCGTCGAGGATGTCGTGAAAGCGGCGCGCAGTGGTCGCATCGCCCTCGACCAGTGCCGGGGCCGTTCGATGTGGAACCGGCCGGCCCAGGCCGCCGACCTCGCGGTCCGCGAGTTGCTCCGGGAGCGGCGCGCGGACGCACTCGACGTCGTACGGACCGACTCGGTGCGGCCCGAACCGGGGGACACCCACGGACGGACGTCCAGAGGCGGGCCGACTGCGGACGCCGTTCGGAGTTGGGCGATTACCGTTGCTCACGCCGACGGGCGTGCCTGGCGCGTGGTGATCGATCAGCGGGCCGATGGTGCTCCGGCGCCCGCCAGCTGTGGTGCGCCGCTCGGTCCACCGACGCGCATGGCGGTCGCCTCCACCACTGCGCTCGCGGACAGCGCTGCCACCGGGCAGCCCCTCGCGCCTACTATTCCGCCGCTCTGACGCCGGGGGCGGATCTGGCTCCACTGCTTCCCCGCCCCGCCTGAATTGCCGCATTCCACCGGGCCGTCCGCCGCCTGCCCCCATGGCGCAAGCCAACGCAACTCCCAACGCCAGTCCCAGCGTCGCGACAAACCCCAACCCCAACATCGGCCCCATGCATCGCAGTACGGTGGCCCGCCTCCCCGTGCCTCGCACCGCCACGCTCGATGTCTTCGCACCAACCCCCACGCCACACATGCCCGTTCCCCCTCCACGCGCGGCCCTTGCGCGCGCCCTGCCGACACTCTCGCCCGTCTCAGCGCGGCACTCCTCAACGCCACCAACGGGCAAGAGACCGACCCCGACTCGCAGACCTGACCCTGCGAGACTACGCACGCCCAATCCGCAACCGCAGAGCCTGTGGATAACTCCACCGCCGACCCCGGCACGGGTTCACCATCGCTTCAAAGAGTCCCGACCCGTCGAGCCCTCAAGGGAGGACGCCGCTCCGCGTCCATGCCCTCGGAGCGCCTCCAACACGACGCTCAAGTCAGAACCACCGAACTGCCAACACCAACGACACCTGCTAACCGGGGGCAAGCACCTCGCCCCGTCGGATTACGGTGCAGACGTGCCTGGAGGGTCCGCGAGGCCGTGCCGGTAGGCGTAGTGGATCGCCTGGGCCCGGTCGCGCAGTCCCGCCTTGGCGAAGAGATTGTTGATGTGGGTCTTCACCGTCGCTGTGGAGACGTGCAGCGTACGGGCGATCTCCGGATTGGTCTGCCCTTCCGCAACGAGACGTAGGACCTCAACCTCCCTCGCCGTGAGCCCGTCCGGCGGCTCGTCGGGGGGTTGGGGACGGCTTCGTGCGGGCTCAGCGATGCGCTCCAGCAGACGCCGCTGGATCTTCGGTGACAGTCCGGCCTCACCCGAGAGCACGTCGTCAATGGCGCGGACGATCTCGTCCCCGTCCGCGTCCTTGGTGAGGTACCCGCGAGCGCCGGCCTGCAGGGCAGGAAAGAGCGAGTCGTCATCGGCGTAGGTGGTGAGCACCACGACCTGGGTGCCGGGGTGGTCCGCACGGATACGACGGGTGGCCTCAACACCATCGCAGCGCGGCATCCGAAGGTCCATCAGGACGACGTCAGGGGCGAGTTCGGCAACCATCCGGACGGCCTCGTCCCCATCAGCCGCCGAACCGACAACCTCGATGCCCGGTAGCAGCCCCAGCAGCATCACGATTCCTTCGCGCACCACCGTCTGGTCATCGGCCACGACCACGCGCGCCGTCGTACGCGCCGTCACGCGGGCACCCGCAACCGCACCACGAAACCCTCCTCATCGGGGCCGGACTCCAGCGTTCCACCGAGGAGTTCGGCGCGCTCCCGCATCCCGAGAAGACCGTACCCGGAACCGCTCTGTGCGAGCTCACCCGGCTTACCGCGCCCACCGGAGTCACGCACCACCAGCCCCACGTTGTCGTCGGCGTACTCCAGTCGTACACGTACCTGGGCACCCGGTGCGTGCTTGCGCGCGTTCGTCAGCGCCTCCTGTGCGACCCTTCGGACCGTAAGCCCCGCCTCCGCGGACAGCGCGCGCTGCTCACCCACGACTTCCAGCTGCACGCCCTCAGCAGCCGTCAGGCGGCGCAGGAAGTCCTCGATCGGGGCCATCTCGCCACGCAACGCGGAAAGGGCCTCACGCGTGCCGTCAAGCCCTTCTCGCGCCATTCCACGGCAGGCCACCACCCGCTCCAGCAGTTGTTCACGGTCCGCCTCCAGATCGGTGCTGCGCTGGATCAGCTGCCGAGCCGCCTCCAAATGCACCAACTGGGCACTCAGGCTGTGCGCGAGGATGTCGTGGATCTCGCGCGCGATGCGGCCTCGTTCGGCGAACGCCGCAGTTTCGGCTTCGGCCTTGCGGGCCGCGCGCTCCTGGGCCAGTAGCCGCTGGGCGTTGCCGCGTGCCTCCGCGTCCAGGCGTACGACATAGCCGGCCAGGGCCAGGCCCGCGGCAGTCACGGCGGTGGTCAGCCAGTTGTCGTTGTTCACCGCGGCGAACGCACCCAGTGCAATGGCAGAGCATGGCGCCGCGGCTCTAAGGGGCAGTCGTTCCATCGCCGTCATGGCGCATGCGCACCACAGGACGGTCGCCGGCAAGCGGGCGCCGACCAGAAAGAAGCCGAAGGCGGCAGCCTCCAGTACGACGAACAGCCCGATGGAAGGCCAGATCCGTCGCTCCAGTGTCATGTGGAAAAAGCCCCGGAACGCCAGCACAGTGATGGCCATTCCGGCGGCCGCTACGGCCAGTCCCCAACCGCTGAAGGTCCCTGCCCCGAAGGTGGCCCATAGCAGGCCGGCGACCACCATGATGCGGATACCGCGGCCGATCCACAGACGAGTTTCGCTCAGGCCCTCATTCGCGAGTGACTCCCGCAGCGGCCATCTCGTCCAGGCATTCGGCGGCACGTCGGGTCCTTTCGGTGCGTGGCGCAGGTCTCAGCCCGCAACACGGACACGGTACGTCTGCTGCAGCCCCTGGGCCCGCCACGTGGTCACACCTGCGCGGGTGAGCAGCATCGCCGCTACGGACAGCAGGGTCGCCTGGCTGCCCTGGTGGACGCCCAGGACAGCGGCTATGCCCATGAGGCCCAGGCGCAGGGCCATACCGCAGAGCCACACTCCTGCTGCCGCCCAGGTTCCCTTGGTCCAGACCGCGCCGTTCTCGTCTGTCCAAATACGTGTCGTCCACGCCCATGCCGCACCGCTGGCCAGTCCGATGAGGAGCGTCACGACCAGCAGGGCCACGGAGGCGGCGTAATGGACGGGGTCCAGGAGGCCGGGCTGCCGCAGCGCCATGAAGACCAGGACGACCGGCATCAGCCACCACTTCCTGCCTGCTGATGTGATGCGCTGCGCCGTGAACTGCCGCGCGAAGACGATCGCGACTACCGCGATGAGCACAGCGATGTTGAGCAAGCCGCTCATGGCCTGAGCCTCCGTTGGACGGGGATTTTCGACACTCCCGACGCTACGGAGAGGGACCCGTCGCCCGGATCGGAGCCAGGGTGGGACGCGGGTGGAAAAGACGACGGGCGTCTCTCCACCCACAGGTGGAGGGACGCCCGTACCGAGCTGCGAACGACTCAGGTGTCGATGCGTGAACGATCCAGAGTGGCGGCGGAGTTGGTGATGAACTCCTTACGGGGAGCGACTTCGTTACCCATCAAGAGGTCGAAGGCCTTCTCGGCAGCTTCGAGGTCGCTGATGTTGATCCGACGCAGGGTGCGGTGGCGCGGGTCCATGGTCGTTTCGGCGAGCTGGTCGGCGTCCATCTCACCGAGGCCCTTGTAGCGCTGGATGCTGTCCTTGTAGCGGACGTTCTTGCGCTGGAGCTCCAGGAGGGTCTGCCGCAGCTCGTTGTCCGAGTACGTGTAGATGTACTTTTCCTGGCCCTTTTTGGGGTTGGTCAGCTCGACGCGGTGCAGCGGCGGGACGGCGGAGAAGACCCGGCCCTGTTCGACCATCGGCCGCATGTAGCGCTGGAACAGCGTCAGCAGCAGACAGCGGATGTGAGCGCCGTCGACGTCCGCGTCGGCGAGGAAGATGACCTTGCCGTAACGGGCGGCGTCGATGTCGAAGGTGCGGCCGGATCCGGCCCCTATGACCTGGATGATGGCGCCGCACTCGGCATTCTTCAGCATGTCCGAGACCGACGACTTCTGGACATTGAGGATCTTGCCGCGGATCGGCAGCAGCGCCTGGAACTCCGAATTCCGCGCCAGCTTGGCGGTACCCAGCGCCGAGTCCCCCTCGACGATGAACAGCTCGCTGCGGTCGACGTCATCGCTGCGGCAGTCGGCCAGCTTGGCCGGCAGCGACGAGGACTCCAGCGCCGTCTTCCGACGCTGGGCCTCCTTGTGCTGGCGGGCGGCGATGCGCGTACGGGCCGCCGCGACGACCTTCTCCAGAACAGAACGCGCCTGCTGCTTGGCATCCCTCTTGGTGGAGGTCAGGAACGCCTTGAGTTCCTTGCTGACCACCTGGGCGACGATCCGGGACGCTGCGGAGGTGCCGAGCACCTCCTTGGTCTGGCCCTCGAACTGCGGCTCCGCGAGCCGGACCGTGACGACGGCGGTAAGGCCCTCTATCGCGTCGTCCTTGACGACGTCGTCCTCGGCGACGCGCAGCAGCTTGCTGGAGCGCAGTGCCTCATTGACGGTCTTGGCCACCGAGCGCTCGAAACCGGCGAGGTGGGTGCCGCCCTTGGGGGTGGCGATGATGTTGACGAACGACTTGATCGTCGCGTCATAGCCGGTGCCCCACCGAAGGGCGATGTCGACGCCCAGTTCACGCGTGACTTCGGTGGGTGTCATGTGGCCGCGCTCGTCGAGGACCGGCACGGTCTCCTTGAAAGTGCCCTGGCCGGTCAGCCGCAGGACGTCGCAGACCGCCTTGTCCTGGGCGAGGTACTCGCAGAACTCGCTGATGCCGCCGTCGTAGCGGAACGTCTCTTCCGTCTTCCCGGCGCCGTCGATGCCACGCTCGTCCCGGACGATGATGGTCAGGCCCGGCACCAGGAAGGCGGTCTGGCGGGCGCGGGCGTGCAGCGTCTCCAGGGTGAGCTTGGCGTCCTTGAGGAAGATCTGCCGGTCGGCCCAGTAGCGAACCCGGGTGCCGGTCTTGGTCTTGGGGATGCGCTTGCCCTTGTGCAGCCCGTTCGCAGGCTCGAAGGGGGCGTCCGGGCCGGCTTTGGCGAAGGCACCGGGAACGCCGCGGCGGAAGCTGATCGCGTGCGTCTTGCTGTTGCGGTCGACCTCGACGTCCAACCGCGCGGAGAGCGCGTTGACGACCGAGGCTCCGACGCCGTGCAGACCACCGGAGGCGGCGTACGAGCCACCGCCGAACTTTCCGCCGGCGTGCAGTTTGGTCATCACGACCTCGACGCCGCTTAGCCCGGTCTTGGGCTCGACGTCGACGGGGATGCCGCGGCCGTTGTCCTGGACCTCCACGGACCCGTCGTCGTGGAGGATCACCTCGATGTGGTCGCAGTAGCCGCCGAGCGCCTCGTCGACGGAATTGTCGATGATTTCCCACAGGCAGTGCATCAGGCCGCGACTGTCCGTCGAGCCGATGTACATGCCAGGACGCTTCCGGACGGCTTCCAGGCCCTCGAGGACGAGCAGGTGCCGCGCGGTGTAGTTGGAACCGTCCCGGTCTGCCCCGGTCAGCACTGCGGTGGACGGCACGGACATCTCGGCGGTCACGCGGTTCGCTCCTCGCTGAATTTCTGACAGTCCGCATTCCGCGGACTCGGTTGTGGCGGTGTCGCCGGTGAGAGGGTACCGAGGCCTAGTAGAGCCGATGTGACGCCACCCGTGAGCGTGACCATGGTAGTAGAATTTCGCTCGTACGTTCGATCCCTCGATGGGGTGACGTCCGAGTGACGTGCACATCACGTTCCCTTCGAGGCATGAACCATTTAGGCTCCGGGCACGTCCTCATCAACAACCGGCAAGCCAGCCGGGAGGGCAGACTTCAGCAACCAACGTGAATCAGACCACCACGCAATACGGCTCATTCGCCGCCACCCGGCAGCACCCGGCCCCCTCGAAAGAAATTTTTCGAGGAAAAGGCACGAGCGGGAACGTTTTCGGCCTGGTTGGATGTTGACCCTGGTACGACAGCTCGTCGAGCTAGAGAAGAGGCGACGTGACTACTGTTCTGACACCCGCGAGCCCGCTGACGGCCGCTGACCGGTGCGACCGCTGCGGCGCCCAGGCATACCTGCGCGTCGTCCTGATGTCCGGCGGAGAACTGCTCTTCTGCGCCCACCACGGCCGCAAGTTCGAGCCAGAACTCAAGAAGATCGCCGCGGAAATACAGGACGAGACGGAGCGGCTCACCACCACTTCGAAGTCTGCGTCCAACGAGGAACGCTGACACTTCGCATCCACGACGAGCGAGTAGCGGCCCAGTGCCGTGCGGCGGGCGGTCTTCCGGCACCACCGGGGAGGCCGCCCGTACTCGTACGCTCCGACTCATACCGCTGCTTCGGCGCCGTTCAGCCGGCGCCGTGCATGAGCACCGCCGGAAGCAGCGCGGACGCCCGCGTATAGACCCCGGGGCTGCCCGCGCGCCCGCAGCCGGTCCCCCACGACACCAGCCCCACCAGCCGGCCGCGCACCACCAGCGGCCCTCCGCTGTCCCCCTGGCAGGCGTCCCGCCCACCCTTCGGCTCCCCTGCGCAGAGCATCGAGGCGGCGTTGTACACACCATCGGCGCTGCCCGGGTAAGCCTGCGCACACACCGCGTCACGCAGGACGTTCACCCTGGCAGACCGCAGTCGCGACGCATAGCTACCGTCACCTGTCATGTCACCCCACCCGTAGACCGTGGCGGCGTTGCCCGGCTCGTAGACGCTGTCGTTCGGGTGGGCTATCCGAATCGGCTGGTTCGGGACGCTCTCCTGCAGGGTGACAACCGCCATGTCGTCCTCATTGGTCCAACTGTTGTAGTGCGGATTGACCCACACCTTGGCGACCTTGATCTCATGGCCACCCTTGCCAGTGAGGTTGTTGCGTCCGACGACGACCCGCAGGTCCTTCACCTCCTGCCAAGGCAGTCCCAGGACTTCCCGGCCCAGGCAGTGCGCGGCCGTCACCACCGTCGCATGTCCGACCAGTACGCCGCCGCAGAACTGCCCGGAGCGCTGGTCCCCGAACCGCTGATGCGAAGCCAGGGCGACCGCCCAGGGGCTCTGCGAGAGACGAACGGGCTTTCCCCCGACCACCGAACCATCCGCGGCCGCAGAGGCCGGCACAGCGAGAATCAACGCAAGGGCCCCGAGGGCGGCGCGTATGGTCGGGCGCATACGGACTCCTGACTCTGGGACAGCGGTCACCCACCCAGAGTGACCCAAACGGGGGCGCCCCGCACCCGGACGGCCGCGAGCCCGGCCCCCACAGAGGTGGAGGGCCGGGCTCGCGGCACATTCGGAGCTGTTCGGCTAGTCGAGGTAGTCCCGCAGCACCTGGGAGCGCGACGGGTGACGCAGCTTCGACATGGTCTTGGACTCGATCTGGCGGATCCGCTCACGGGTGACGCCGTAGACCTTGCCGATCTCGTCGAGCGTCTTGGGCTGACCGTCCGTAAGACCGAACCTCATGGACACCACGCCGGCCTCGCGCTCGGAGAGGGTGTCCAGCACCGAGTGCAGCTGCTCCTGCAGGAGCGTGAAGCTGACCGCGTCGGCCGGGACGACCGCCTCGGAGTCCTCGATCAGGTCACCGAACTCGCTGTCGCCGTCCTCGCCCAGCGGGGTGTGCAGGGAGATCGGCTCGCGGCCGTACTTCTGGACCTCGATGACCTTCTCGGGGGTCATGTCGAGTTCCTTGGCCAACTCCTCCGGAGTGGGCTCGCGGCCCAGGTCCTGGAGCATCTGGCGCTGGACGCGGGCCAGCTTGTTGATGACCTCGACCATGTGGACGGGGATACGGATCGTTCGGGCCTGGTCGGCCATGGCGCGGGTGATGGCCTGGCGGATCCACCACGTCGCGTAGGTCGAGAACTTGTAGCCCTTGGTGTAGTCGAACTTCTCGACCGCGCGGATCAGACCGAGGTTGCCCTCCTGGATGAGGTCCAGGAAGAGCATGCCGCGGCCGGTGTACCGCTTGGCCAGGGAGACGACCAGACGGAGGTTGGCCTCCAGGAGGTGGTTCTTCGCTCGGCGGCCGTCCTCGGCGATGATCTCCAGCTCGCGCTTGAGCTTCGGCGCGAGCTTGTCGCTGTTGGCGAGCTTGTCCTCGGCGAACAGGCCGGCCTCAATACGCTTGGCGAGCTCCACCTCCTGCTCGGCATTGAGGAGCGGAACCTTGCCGATCTGCTTGAGGTAGTCCTTGACCGGGTCGGCGGTGGCGCCGGCCGCGGCGACCTGCTGGGCGGGGGCGTCGTCCTCGTCCTCGTCCGACAGCACGAAGCCGGCGTTCTCGGCGGTCTCGGCGTCGGCGGGCTCGCCCTTACCGGGAGCCGGGGTCTCCTCGGTCAGCTCTTCGTCGAGCAGGTCGTCGGCGTCCTTCTTGGACCCGGCCTTCTTGGCGGTGGCCTTCTTGGCCGTGGCCTTCTTCGCGACCGTCTTCTTGGCGGTCGTCTTCTTCGCCGCGGCCTTCTTGACAGCCGCGGACTCGGACTCACCGGCGGCCGGGTCCCCCATGGGGGCGGCGGCCGAAGCGGTGGTGGTCTTCTTCACCGTGGCGGTCTTGGCCGCGACGGTCTTGGTGGCGGTGCGCTTCGCCGGACTCTTCGCTGCGACGCTCTTGCGGGTGCGCTTGGGCGCCTCTGCGGCACTGACCATCAGCGTCACACCCTCCTCGTCGAGGATCTGGTTGAGGCTGCGCAGAACGTTCTTCCACTGGGTTGGCGGAATCTGGTCAGCCTCGAAGGCCCGACGCACGTCATCGCCGGCGATCTGCCCATCTGCCTTTCCCCGCTCGATGAGCGCCATCACAGACTCGGACTCGGCGATCTCCGGCGGGAGCGTACGGGATGTGCTGGCCGACACGAACAACCTCTCGGAACGATGGAAACGGCTTCCGACCCCGTCCACTGTGGATCGGAGCCGACGACCGCCGGTGGGGATGGACCGACGGCGCAGGGGCAACCGGGGAGTTGAACAGCGCCACAAACGCCGCTCGTATTCCCTCCTCGGCTATCACCTCTTACGTCATCGCGCTTCCTCGGAGAGCGTTACGCCCAATCTGCGTGGCCCGAGTCACACCCCATAACGACCCCTTCCCCGTCATATGCCATGCAATCCTCTCAAAACCTTCCGCCGGATCCGGTCGACGTCCCGGATCCGGCGATCTTGCGCTCCTTCGGTGCGTACAGCGCGGGCTCGGCAGAGGCGCACGGGGCACGAGTCCGCGCGGTGCTCACGGTCCGCACGTGGTCGGGTACGAGCCTTCAGTGCTCGCGCGGCGCGGGGACGACGTGGTCGGCGGGCGTACCGGTGCCCTGGCCGCTGGCCTCGGTGTGGGCGGCGAGTAGCTGGCGCATCGCGCTTTCAGCGGCGGTGGCGTCACCGGAACCGATGGCGTCGACGACCCGCATGTGCTGGCCCACGGATGTCTCGACCGGCCGCTCACAGCCGCCGCCGGATCCGCCGGAGACGTGCAGGGCGGAGGCGACGATGCCCGCGAGGTGCTCGAGCATGCGGTTGCCGGCGAGCTGGAGCAGCAGGGTGTGGAACTCGGCGTCCGCGCGGGCGAACGTCATGGTGTCGCCCTGGGCCGCGGAGTGGCCCATGATCTCGACCATGTCCGCGAGCCGCTGCTGGATGTCCTCGCGGGCGTGGCCGGCGGCGAGCCGGGCGGCGAGCGGCTCGATCGTCCAGCGCAGCTCGCACAGCTCACGACGCTGGTCGTCGCGCTGCGGCCCGTAGGCGCGCCACTCGATGATGTCGGGGTCGAGGAGGTTCCAGTCACTGACCGGGCGTACCCGGGTCCCCACGTTCGGGCGCGCGCTCACCAGGCCCTTGGCTTCGAGGACGCGCAGTGACTCGCGGACGACGGTGCGGGAGACCTCGAAGCGCTGGCCGATCTCCTCGGGGACGAGCGGGCGGTCGGCGCCGAGATCGCCGGAGACGATCATCTGGCCGAGCTGCTGGACGAGTTGGCCGTGGAGGCCACGGCCGCGGCTGCCCGCCGCGCGCCGGCCGACCCGACCGATGTCTGCCTCGGAACTTTCCCAGACCGACGAGACGCGCTCTGCGCGGTCGTGGCCGGTCGCGTTGGCGGCGTTGGCGTAGGGGTAGCGGTCAAGCTCGCCGGGGCCTGCGAGGCCGGTGTCGCCGGGGCGAGCCGCGGTCATCATGGTGTGCGCAAGGGTACTCACGCATCCTTTGTCGGCGGCGCCCTGAACGGCCTTGAGGTCTTTGGTGAAAAGCACACGAAAGGGTGATCGCCCGTTATCTCGCAATTGACGCTTTATCGGAAAGAAATGCGCTTTCGGGGGCGAGTTGTGGACAGCAGGCGCAACAACGGGGCCTGGAAGCGGGCGTTTTGGCCGGTCAGCGCCGCCAGCCCGTTAGCACGGTGAACACATAAGCGCAGACCAGGGAGATGGTGGCAACACCCTTGCGTTGCCCGCTGGTTGGGGTGCAGACGGCGTCATGACCGGAACACCTTGATCGCTTCCGGAAGGCGTCTGGTGAGCATCGGGCGGAAGGTGGGGGTGGTGCGGTGCGGGACTGCGTTCGCTGTGGTGTGTGGCGGTTAGTTGGGTCGGCAGGAAAGGGAGTTGTCGGGAGCTACCAAGGGAGCCGGGTGGCGGCGGCGGGGGTGTGCTGGAGTCCCTGAAGTCACCGTGGGAACCGAGGTCGCCGTGCTGGTGGGGACGCCGTGGTCGCTGGGGGCGCTGGGGCGCGAGGTCACCGAGGACGGTGAGTTCGGGGGCGGCTCGTTGACGGTGTGGGGACCGAGAGCTCGGGCAGGCGAGAGCGTGGTGCGAAGCAGTGGCCGGTGCGCGTCCGGTCACCGTGGGGAGGTCGCCGGCAGTGTGCTCCGGTGGCAGTGAGGGAGCTTTGTTGCCGTACCGCGTTGCCGGGCCCGTGCGGGGCTCGGGTGGTGGGTCAGACCTCTGGGCGGAGCATCGGCGGGTTGAGGAGGGTCGCGCCGCCGGCGCGGAAGAGCTGGGCCGGGCGGCCGCCCTGGCGGGTGGTGGTGCCGCCGGTGGGGACCAGGAATCCGGGGGTGCCGGTCACCTTGCGGTGGAAGTTGCGGGGGTCGAGGGCGACGCCCCAGACCGCCTCGTAGACGCGGCGCAGCTCGCCGACGGTGAACTCCTGCGGGCAGAAGGCCGTCGCGAGCGAGGAGTATTCGATCTTCGACCGAGCGCGTTCCACCCCGTCGGCGAGGATGCGCGCGTGGTCGAAGGCGAGCGGGGCGGTCAGGTCGCCTTCGCGGGCGTGGGTGTTGTTCTCCTGGTCCAGGAGGGTTTCGACGGGGGCCCAGCGGGCGCTGTGGGCATCGCCGCCGGCCCGGGGGGCGGGCAGATCGGGGGCGAGGACGAGGTGCGCGACGCTGACCACGCGCATGCGGGGGTCGCGCTTGGGATCGCCGTAGGTGGCGAGCTGTTCGAGGTGCGCCCCGTATGCGGGCGGCGGGCTGCCCTCCGGCGGGTAGGCGTGCAGGCCGGTCTCCTCGACGAGTTCCCGGGCGGCCGCCTCCGCCAGGTCCTCGTCGGCGCGGACGAATCCGCCGGGCAGGGCCCAGCGGCCCTGGAACGGCGGCTCACCACGGCGTACGGCCAGCGCACACAGGGCGTGGCGGCGCACGGTGAGCACGACCAGGTCGACGGTGACAGCGAAGGGCGGGAAGGCCGACGGGTCGTAGGGAGGCATGTCGTGATCATAGTCGTCCGCCTGACGATAAACAGGTCATGCGGCCTTCACGCCCTCAGCT
Organism: Streptomyces sp. NPDC058000; assembly: GCF_042886435.1. NCBI lineage: Bacteria > Bacillati > Actinomycetota > Actinomycetes > Kitasatosporales > Streptomycetaceae > Streptomyces > Streptomyces sp. NPDC058000. The sequence continues at coordinate 33,258 of NZ_JBHVQS010000031.1, read as the reverse complement.
GCAGACCATCCGCGGCTTCCTCGACCATCCCCATCCCGAGGCGGCTGATCCGTACGGCGAAGGGTTGCTCGGCGATGGTCAGTCCGGTCAGTTGCATCGCGCCGAGCGGGGTGGTGCCGAGCGGGCGGACGACGACCGTTCCGGCCGGAACGTCGGGGCGCAGTCCTGCGAGGGCGATGAGTATCTGCACCGCGCCGGCCGCCGCGATGGCCGCGGGGCGGCAGGCCGCCGGGTGCGGAACGGGGACGTTGCCGGCGGTGCGCTGTTCCCCGGCGAACATCTCCGGCAGGCGGTGCCCGAAGCTCTCCGCGGCGTCGAGGAGGCTCTTGGTCAGGGCGCCGGCGGCGGCTTCGTGGCCGGCCGCGGCCAGTCCGGCGGCGGCGACGGCGGTTTCGTGGACGCGGACCGCTCCACTGCGGTGGCCGAAGGGGTTGTAGCCGCTCTCCTTGGCGCCGAGTCCGCGCAGGCCCCATCCGGAGTCCATGGTGGGGCTGCGGAGCAGTCGGGACAGTTGGTCGGTCTGGGGCGCGTCCAGGAGGCCCGGGGCGAAGGTGCCGCCGCCGAGCAGGCCGGTGTCGAGAAGGTGGGCGGCGGTGGCACCGAGGTGCGGGACCGGGCGACCGTCGCCGGTGAGCAGGGCGGCGGGGCGGCCGCCGGTGCGGTCGTCCACCCAGAAGTCGGTGCGGAAGCGGGCGCGCAGCTCCACCGCCCAGTCACGGAGCGCGGCGGCGCCGGAGGATCCACAGGCGTCCAGGAGGTCGGCGCCGAGGACCGCGGCACGGTGGGCGTGGGCCTGTGTCTCGCAGCGGTAGGGGCCGTCGGGTGCGGGGTCGGGGAGGTAGCCGCCGTGGTCCGCGCCGCGCGGGTCGGTGGCCCTGCGCAGCCATTGAAGGCAGCGTTCGGCGGCGGGCAGCAGCCGCTCGGTCTCCTGGTCGGGCAGGCCCCAGCGGCGAGCCTCCGCGAGGACGGCCGGAAAGAGGAGGGTGGCTTCGATGCCGGTGCAGCCGGCTGGGGCGTGCGGTCCGGCGTCCCGGAGCGCACCGGGAATTCGGCCGAAATCCCCCCCTGGGGTGGCCTGTTGGGTGCGGGCGAGGGTACGCAGGGTGCTGGCGACGAGCCGAGTACCGAGAGGAAGCAGCATGCGGGCTGTCCACAGGGCCTCGGCGGGTGCGAGGCCGCACCGCCAGGGGAAGCCGCCGGCGACGAAGACGTCCGTGGGCAGGGCCGGGTCGCGCATCAGCAGCCCGTGCAGGTCGTCGAGGCTGCCGGCCATGAGGGCGTCGGCTCGGGCGTCGTCACACTCCAGGCGGGCCGCGGACCAGGAGTGCGGCGGCCGCTCGCCGCGGGTGCGGGGCCCGGCGGGCCCGGTGCGCGGGCCGGGGACGGAGGTGTCGCTGCCCCACCCGGCCGGGGCCGGCAGGCCGCCCGCACCGTGTTCCAAGCGGAGATGGAGTTCGATGGTGCGGCGACCGCCGGGCGGCAGCTCAAGTTCCCAGCGGAGCAGGCCCGCAGAGGCCAGGGCGTCCTGGGGGGCGGGGGTGGCGGTCACCACGGCATGGGCCCCCCTCCCGGACCAGCGGAGGCCCGATCCGTGGACGGCGGCGCGGAGTTCGGGGCCGGGGAGGCCGACGGCGACGGCTCCGAGGTTCGCCAGGTCGGTGCCCAGGTAGATCTCGACGGGCAGTCGGACGGATCGGGTGGCGCTGCTGTGGAAGGTGATCCGTTCGGTGCCGTCGGCGGACCGCCGCCGTTCCATCCGGATCTCCGGGTCCGGCCCGCGCTCGCCCGTTCTGCGGATCACGCCGGTGAAGTGGGCACGGTCCGCGGCGATCAACCGCCCCTGAACGACGAGTGGTTCCTCGCCCGCGGCGCGTACTTCGCAGCGGGCGAGGATCCGCCGGCCGTCGCGGTAGCAGCCGTCCAGGCCCTGGCCGGTCAGCTGCCCCGTGGTGGACGACACGGCGATCGAGGGGAGGGCCGTGCAGACCAGCGCGGCATAGACCGGTTGGGGCTGGGGCAGCCGGGCCGGCATGGTGCGCCGGTCTGAGGTGGGCCGGTGGGCCGGCTGGGTGGTGGGGACAATCCCTGGCACGCTCTGCGCTCCCTGGTGAGGTCGGGGCTCCGTACGGCCTGCGCCACCCAGCTGAACGGTGCGGCCGGCGCCCAGGTCACGCCGGCCGTGCCTCGCCCCGTGTGGTCATCGCCGGCTTCGGTCACCGCCCCGTCCTGCCCGGCGGGTGCCCGGCGCGCCGGTCGTACGCGAACCGGGGCCGGTGCCCCCGCGTGGCCCGCGGGGCCGGACGGGGTTTGCCGGGCGTGGGGGTACCGGCCGCCGCTGGCCCGCTGGGGGCGTCGTGCCTCCGTCTGTGACGGCCTCGGCCTCCTCGCGCTGTTGGCGCAGGCAGCGGCGCAACTGCTCAGGGTCCAGGCCCTCGTTGATGGCGCGGTGCAGCAGCTGGGCGAAGACGCAGTCGGGATCGGCGGTCAGGGCGCGGCTGAGGGCGACGCGGGCGGAGGGGCCGTCCGCTGTGGACCAGCAGACCCAGCCGGCGAGGGTCAGGGGCGCCGCCGCGTGTTCGGTGTAGCCACCGGTGCAGCGGCGGGCGAGGGCCCGCCACAGCCGGAGGGCCGCCGCGGCGTCGGGGCCGTCCATCCATTCCGCGGCCCGGTCTCGGGTGGTGCGGTCCTGGAGGCCGAGGATGAGGGTGGCTGCCTCAGCGTCGGTGATCAGCGCGTCGTCGCAGGCGTCCCGGGCACGGTTGCTGCCGGAGGGGGTGTCCTGGCGGAAACGGTGGATCATCGCGGTGGCCAGTTCGAGGGTGGCCTGGCGGACGGTGGTGGCGCCGTCCGGTCGGAGCATCCGCGGCAGGAGTTCCGCGGCCGCATCGTCCAGCGCCTTCTCCTGGTCGGCACCGCGTGGTCCGGTGCGGGGCGCCAACCGGGCGTCCATCTCCTTGAGCGAGCCGCGCACCTGCATTCCGGCGTAGGCGGCGGCCGCGGCCATCACGGACGTTCCGGGGAGGCACAGGGGCGTGCCGTCGGCGGGGCAGCAGCGGTAGTCGGGGCAGCAGTATGACCAGTAGCGGCCGTTGGAGATGCACAGGGCCTCCAGGACCGGCACGTCCAGGGAGCCGCAGGCGGTACGCAGCCGCTGGGCCAGGGGGCGCAGGCGCTCCTTGACGTCCCGGCCGCTCTCGCCCGGCGTCGGTTCCTGGCAGAGGAAGACGAGGATGCCGACGAGGTGGTCGGAGCTCTTGCGGGCGCCGGAGACCAGGCAGTCGGCGAGTTGGTCGCTGACATCGGGCCAGTGGGACGGGTCCGTGGGGATGCCGAGCCGCAGTCGGCCGCCGAACCGGGCGCGCTCGCCGTGGAGCGCGACCATGACGACGCTGTCGTCCGGATAGAAGCCCAGGAGGTAGGGCAGTGCGTCGGCGAGTTCGGCGGAGCCGCGCAGGGTGACCTGTGGCTCGGCGGGCCGGCTCGCGTCCTGGTCTGCGGATTCCGGCGAACGGGCCCCGGTCTGCGCGTGGGAGACGGCGGGGTCGGCCGCGCCGATGGGCGCGGCGTAGGCGCTGCAGGAGAGGGACGGGTTGGGCGGGTCGTAAGGGGTGGGCGGGTTGTCGTCGGGGGTCGGCGGTCGGGGCGGGCCGGGGCGGGGGGTGGCGGTGGGCACGGAATCGGTGGTGGGGGGTGCGGGATCGCCGCCGGTGCCGGGCTTGCTGCTGCCGGGGGCGCAGGTGCCGGCTTCCCCACCACTGGGGTCGTGGGCGTCGATGTCGTCGGGGTGGGTGCCGTCGATGTGGGGCTCGTGCGGTTCGCTGTGCGGATTCATGGCTCGAAGATCCCGCGGTTGCGCAGCATTCCGCGACCCCTGTGGATAACTCTTGAGTGACGCGGTTTTCCACAGCGCGAGGCGAGGGTTCGCGCGTTGTCAGTGGGATCGGGTTGCATGGGGGCATGAGCAACGAAGATCTGCGTGCCGCGGCCGATGCCGTCCTCAGCCGTCTCGTCGGGGATCCCGGCGGGACCGCCCGGCTGCGTGCGGACCAGTGGCGGGCGATCGAGGCGCTGGTCGCCGACCATCGCCGTGCCCTGGTCGTGCAGCGCACCGGCTGGGGCAAGTCCGCGGTCTATTTCGTCGCGACGGCGCTGTTGCGGGAGCGCGGCAGCGGACCGACGGTGATCGTCTCGCCGCTGCTCGCGCTGATGCGCAACCAGGTCGACGCGGCCGCGCGGGCCGGCATCCGGGCGCGCACGATCAACTCCGCCAACACCGAGGAGTGGGACACCGTCCAGGCCGAGGTGGCGGCTGGTGAGGTGGACGTCCTGCTGGTGAGCCCCGAGCGGCTCAACAACCCGGATTTTCGTGATCAGGTGCTGCCCAAGCTCGCGGCGGCCACCGGGCTCCTGGTGGTGGACGAGGCGCATTGCATCTCCGACTGGGGCCATGATTTCCGGCCGGACTACCGGCGGCTGCGCACGATGCTGGCCGATCTTCCGCCCGGTGTGCCGGTACTCGCCACGACCGCCACCGCGAATGCCCGGGTGACGGCCGATGTCGCCGAGCAGCTGGGGACGGGCGAGGGCTCCGCCGAGGCGCTGGTGCTACGCGGTCCATTGGACCGGGAGAGCCTGAGCCTGGGCGTGCTGCCGCTGCCCGATGCCGCGCACCGGCTGGCCTGGCTCGCGGACCATCTGGACGAGCTGCCGGGCTCGGGGATCATCTACACCCTCACCGTCGCGGCCGCCGAGGAGGTCACCGCGTTCCTGCGGCACCGGGGGCACACGGTCGCCTCGTACACCGGCAAGACGGAGAACGCCGACCGCCAGCAGGCGGAGGAGGATCTGCTCGCCAACCGGGTCAAGGCGCTGGTGGCGACGTCCGCCCTGGGGATGGGCTTCGACAAGCCCGACCTGGGGTTCGTGGTGCACCTGGGTTCGCCGTCGTCGCCGATCGCGTACTACCAGCAGGTGGGCCGGGCCGGACGCGGTGTCGAGCATGCCGAGGTGCTGCTGCTGCCGGGCCGGGAGGACGAGGCGATCTGGAAGTACTTCGCCTCGCTGGCGTTCCCACCGGAGGAGCAGGTGCGGCGGACGTTGGACGTGCTTGCGGCGGCGGGCCGGGCGGTGTCGCTGCCGGCGCTGGAGCCGCAGGTCGAACTGCGCCGCTCCCGCCTGGAGACCATGCTCAAGGTGCTCGATGTGGACGGGGCCGTCCAGCGCGTCAAGGGCGGCTGGACGGCCACGGGCCGGCCGTGGGCGTATGACGCGGAGCGCTATGCGTGGGTGGCACGGCAGCGGGAGGCCGAGCAGCAGGCGATGCGGGAGTACGCCGCGGCGTCGGGTTGCCGAATGGAGTTTCTGCGGCGGCAGTTGGACGACGAGGCGGCGGCCCCGTGCGGCCGGTGCGACAACTGCGCCGGGCCGCGGTTCACCGCCGAGGTGTCCGCCGCGACGCTGGACGCGGCCCGTGGTGAACTGGGCCGCCCCGGTGTGGAGGTGGAACCGCGGCGGATGTGGCCCACGGGGCTGCCGGCCGTCGGCGTCGACCTCAAGGGCCGGATCCCGACGGGTGAACTTGCCGCGACCGGCCGGGCGTTGGGGCGACTGTCGGACATCGGGTGGGGCAACCGCCTGCGGCCGATGCTCGCTCCGCAGGCGCCGGACGGGCCGGTGCCCGACGACGTGGCGGCCGCGGTGGTGACGGTCCTCACCGATTGGGCCAAGGGGCCCGGGGGTTGGGCCTCGGGTGCACCGGACGCCCCGGCGCGCCCGGTGGGTGTCGTCAGCCTCGGCTCGCACAGCCGCCCGCAGTTGATCCGGACGCTCGCCGAACGGATCGCGGTGGTGGGCCGGATGCCGTTCCTGGGCACGGTGGCCTCGGTGGACGACGGCCCCGGGGCGAGGGTTCCGCGGAGCAACAGCGCCCAACGGCTGCGGGCCCTGCACAGCACGCTGGTGGTACCGCCCGAGCTTGCCGGAGCGCTGGCGTCGGCGGGCGGCCCGGTGCTCCTGGTGGATGACTATGCCGACACCGGCTGGACGCTGGCGGTGGCCGCCCGGCTGCTGCGCAGAGCCGGGGCCGACGGGGTGTTTCCGCTGGTCCTCGCCGTGCAGGGGTAGTCGGCTCCGACGGCGGGGCCTGGAGAGATGGGAGGGAGCGCCTGGGTATCGGAGGCGGGTGCGGCGGGCAGGAATAGCAGCAGTACACCGGGCATTTCCGGCCGTGCGCGGGGAATTGCTCGTTGCCGCAAGCCTGTACGAGCCGCGAGAATGGGAAGTGCTTCCCGGTATCCGGCCGTTCGCGGTCCGGCAGGGTCATGCCGTGGCGCACCGGCGCGCCCGGCGGCGGCCCGCGGCGCGGACGCGTAGACGAAGGGAGGACGATGGCCTTCGGATTCGCCCGGCCCCCACAGGACCCGCTGCCCGAAGCCGCCGATTCCACCGCTCGCCTGGGGCGGCTGTTGGAACCGGCGGAATGGGCGTCGGCCGAAATCCCGCTCCTGCGCAATCCCCGTGAGGTCGTCGCCGACCTGTACACCCGTCATCTTCCGAGGCCGTCGGCGGTGATTGTGGCGGTGCTGGACCCTCAGGAACGGGTCATTGCCAGCGCATCGTTCACGGGGCCGGCGTCGGCTCCGGATGGTTGGGCCTACCGCAATGCGCTGCTCGCACAGCTGCGTCGGATCATCCCGCACGATCTGCGGTTGCGGGTTCCGGTTCGGACGGCGGTGCTGCTCCACTGCCGGGAGGGCGAGCTCCGTTGGACGGAGGCGGACGGCGCGTGGATGTGGGGTCTGCGCGACGCGTGCACCCTGCACGGGCTCCGCTGTGGGGCGTTCATCGCGCTGTCCCGGGACCACTGGCAGGTACTGGGTGAGGGGCGGGGCGGGCGGCGGCCCCGGGTGCCCGCTCCCGGGAAACCCCGGAGCGCGGACGCGGCGCGGGTGGGCCCCCGTCGCGGCGCGGCCGACGGGGCCGGAGCTGTGGGCGACACCGGTGGTGCGCCCGCCCCGGAGGACGTCACGCCCTCGTCGGCTGTGCCCGCACAGGACTCGCGGGCTACGGAGGGGTCGCCCGGCCAGGGCCCGGCGGGTTCGCAGCGCGCCTCGTCGGCGCGGAGCGTCGCACCGGGCGAGCAGTCGCGGAACGGCGGCCGGGGATCACCCCGGCGCGCTGGTGGTGGCGCGGCGGAAGCGCGCCGCCACCGGGCGGCGCGCTGACCGCGGCGGGCCCGGCTGGCGCCCCGTGCCCGGGCGCGCCAACGAGCCCGACCGGCCGCGAGGGCCGGCGGGCCACGCCGGGCCAGCGGCGGTCAGGCGTTCGCGCCGAGCACCGCGTTGATCCGCTCCGGGTCGCCGCAGACGATCAGCAGCGCTCCGGCACGGGCCATCGCGGCGGGCAGCGCCCGCGCGGTGACCTCGTGGTCGTCGCCGTTGGCGGCGACGACCACGACGGGCCGTTCGGTGACGCGTTCGGCGCCGGCGTCGGCGTAGAACACGTCGTCGGCGGCGTCGTGCTGGGCCCAGTAGGACGCCTCACCGAAGGACAGTTCGTGGGACGCCCACGGGTGGTTCTCGCCGGTGGTCAGCACCAGGATCTCGCCCGGCGCGCGGCCGGAGTCCAGGAGCAGGTCGACGGCCTCGTCGGCGGCGTCGATGGCTCCGCCGGCGGGTGCCGGGATCAGCTGGAGTTGGGCGCCCGCGGCGGTGCCGGTCGTGGTGACCGGAGGCTGCGGGGAGCCGGTGCGCTGCGCCGGCGGGACCGGGACGGGCCCACGCGACGGGGCGGCGGGTCCGGGCTTGCCCGGACGGGCACTGGACGCGGGGGCGCCTCGCGGCGGGGCGGGGCGGGGACCGGGACCAGGTACGGGACGGGGGGTCGGCGCGGTGCGGCCGGCGGCCGGAGTTGCGCGGGGACCCGGGACACTCTCGTGAATCTGAGGCTCCTCGGGGATGAGAGGCATAAAGGGATGTCTATCAAACGTAGGTGCGGGACATGTCAGTGGGTACCGAATTGCTGCCCCGCTCCGCTCAGAAGTCGAAGCCGAGTTGGCCACCGGCTTCCAGAGCGGCTGCTTCGGGAGTGACGCGCACCTTCTTGAGGTGCCGCCACCGGGGCAGGGCGTCCATGTAGGACCAGGACACCCGGTGGTACGGCGTGGGACCGTGCTCCTCCAGGGCGGTGCGGTGGGTCGGCGAGGGATAGCCGGCGTTGGTCGCGAAGTCGAAGTCGGCGTACTCCAGGCCGAGTTCGGCCATCATGGCGTCCCGCCGCACCTTGGCGATCACGGACGCGGCGGCGACCGAAATACAGGACTGGTCGCCTTTGATGACCGTACGGACCCGCCACGGCGCGCCCAGGTAGTCGTGCTTGCCGTCGAGGATGATCGCGTCCGGCCGGACCGGGAGCGCCTCCAGGGCACGTACTGCGGCGAGCCGCAGTGCCGCGGTCATCCCCAGGGTGTCGATCTCCTCCGGGGAGGAGTGTCCGAGGGCGTACGAGGTGACCCAGGTGGTGAGCACCTCGCAGAGTTCGGTGCGGCGCTTGGGGGTCAGCAGCTTGGAATCAGTGAGTCCGTCCGGTGGTCGGCGCAGTCCTGTGATGGCGGCGCAGACACTGACCGGGCCGGCCCAGGCTCCGCGCCCGACCTCGTCGATCCCTACGACGATCTTGGCGCCCGTGGTGGCGCGCAGTGATCGCTCGACGGTATGGGTGGGGGGCTCGTACGGCATGGCGCCAGCCAGATTACGCCTATTCGGCGCGGCCGTCCGCATCGGATCCGAAGCCGGCGTTCGTGGGCGCCGGCGGAGGGCCCGGTACGGCGGTCCGAAACGGTTGTTCACGGGCGGGCGCAGGGGCTCCGGCGGGCGCGGGGAGGCAGGCGTCGGGGCTCGAAGTCGCTGGCCGGCGCGGCCCGTTGCGCCCCGGGGCGGACGGGCTCGCGGTCGGCGCGGGGGTGGTGGTCAGAGGGCGGGGGTCCAGGCGGGGAGCGGCTCGGTGCGGTCGAGCCATTCCTGGGGTGGGGTGCCGCCGGGAGCCGCGGCGACGATGCCGCCGACGATGCCGCAGGTGGTGTCGACGTCGCCGCCGGCCCGGGCGGTGGTCCAGAACGCCTGCTCGAAGTTGCCGAGGTTGCGGGCGGCGGCCCACAGGGTGAACGGCACCGTGTCGTGCGCGCTGGTGCGGCGTCCGCAGCCGAGGACGGCGGCGACGGTTCCGGGGTCGGCGTAGTCGAGCATGTCGCGGGCCCGGCGCAGACCGGCCTGTACGGCGCTGCGCGGGATCAGGGCCAGTACGCCGTCGATCAGCTCCTCGGGGCCGAGGGTGCGGGCCGGGTCGGCGACCAGGGCGGCCGCGGCGGCCACGGCCATGGCGCCGACGACGGCCTCACGGTGCTGGTGGGTGGGGTAGGCGGAGATCTCCGCCTGGTGGGTGGCCTGCTCGGGGTCGTCGGCGTACCAGGCGCCGAGGGGGGCGATGCGCATGGCGGCGCCGTTGCCCCAGGAGCCGCGGCCGTTGAAGAGCGCGGCGGCCAGCTCGCGCCAGTCGCCGCCCGCGCGGATCAGGCGGAGGAGGCGGTCGACGGCCGGGCCGTACTCGCGACCGTCGTCGTGGTGGTCGGCGAAGGAGCGGGCCAAGGCGTCCTGGTCGACGCGGTGGTGGGTGGTGAGCACGGCCAGGACGGAGCAGGCCATCTCGGTGTCGTCGGTCCACCGCCACGGCGCGGGCGGCAGCTCGCGGCGTTTGAGGGAGGGGTAGTGGCTGGGGGCGAAGAACTGCGATCCGAGGGCGTCGCCCACGGAGAGGCCACGCAGGCTCGCCAGAGCCCGCGTACTGCGGTCCGCGTCACGAGGATCAGGGGTCGTCATCGCTGTGCACTTTAACCGGTGACGCCGTAAGGCTCGGGTTCACACCAGCGGTCGAAAGGCCGGTCGAGGGTGTAGCGGCCGTCCGGGCCGAGGAGCAGGGTGCGCCATTCGGCGTTGCCCGGGTTGGACAGCGATTCGAAGTCGGCGACCGACCAGTGGAACCACCGCATGCAGAACAGCCGCATGGTGAGGCCGTGCGTGACGATCAGGACGTTGGGCGGGTGGTGGGGGTCCTCGAAGCTGCGCCAGAGGCTCTCCAGGAAGGCTCCGACCCGGTCGTAGACGTCGGCGCCGGACTCGCCCTGCGCGAAGCGGTAGAAGAAGTGGCCGTAGGCGTCGCGGTACGCCTTCTGGCGTCGTACGTCGTCGCGGTCCTGCCAGTTGCCCCAGTCCTGTTCGCGGAGGCGGGGCTCCTCGCGGACCCGGACCTTGCCGGGGTCCAGGTCGAGGCTCCGGAAGGTCTGGTGGGTGCGGCGGTACGGCGATACGTAGGCGGAGATCCGTTCGTTGCCGAACATCGCGTGCAGCCTACGGCCGGCTTCCTCGGCCTGGCGCAGCCCGCTCTTCGTCAGGGCGAGCGCGTGGTCGGGCTCGCGCTCGTAGACGGTGTCGTCGACGTTCCCCACGGACTCGCCGTGGCGGAGCAGGACGATGCGTCGGGGCCGGGCCATGCGGCCAGCGTAAAACGCCTGCCCTGTACATGCCGTGTGTGGCGGGCGGGGCTGCTGAGGGAGCCGCGCTCCTTCAGCAGGCGGCGAGGACCGGTCGGCCGTCGCGTATCTCGTAGGGGCGGCCGGTGAAGCGGCGGCGGAGCAGGCGGTCGTGGGAGACCACGACCAGGGCACCGGGCCAGGCCGTCAACGCCTCCTCCAGTTCCTCGACGAGGGCGAGGGCCAGGTGGTTGGTGGGTTCGTCGAGCAGCAGTAGGTCGGCGGGGCGGGCCAGCAGTCGGGCCAGTGTCAGGCGGCGGCGCTGGCCGGCCGAGAGCGCCCCGACGGGGACGTGGAGGTCACGTTCCCGGAACAGGCCGAAGGACAGCAGCAGGGCGGCCAGCTCGTCGGCGTCACCGGTGAGGCCGCGACCGAAGGCGGCCAGCAGCGGCTCGGTGGGGCGGGATACCGGGATCTCCTGGGCTAGGAAGCCGATGCGTCCCCGGCGGACGACCGTGCCGCTGTCGGGTGCGGTCAGACCCACCATGACCCGCAGCAGGGTGGTCTTGCCCGCGCCGTTGGCGCCGTGGACGAGGACGCGGTCGCCAGCGGACACGGTGAGCGTGTCCACCGCGAGGCGGTCGCCGACCCGGACGTCGTCGAGGCGGACCAGGGTGCCGGTCGTTTCGCCGGTGTCGGGGGCCGCCTGGAAGCGGAGCGGCTCCGGCGGCCGGGGAACCGGCTCCGCGCGGAGCCGGCGGAGCCGTTCCTGGGCGTTGCGCACCCGGCTGGAGACGGATGCCTGGACGCGTCCCCGGTCCCGGTCGTAGGCCATCTTGTTGTTGTCCTTCATGGCCCGGCCCTGGGCGACGCCGTGTGCGGCACCGGCGGCGTGCTCGGTGAGCTGGGCGACCTCGTCGCACCACTGGGCGTATTCCTGCTCCCAGCGGCGGCGGGCGGCGGCCTTGGCGGCGAGGAACGTGCCGTACCCCTCGCCGTAGCGGACGAGGGCGTGGCGGTCGGCGTCGACCTCGACGACGGCGGTGGCGATGCGCTGGAGGAAGAGCCGGTCGTGGGAGACGGCGAGGACCGTGCCACGGTGGGCGAGCAGGGCCTCCTCCAGCCAGTCCAGGGCGGTGGCGTCGAGGTGGTTGGTCGGTTCGTCGAGGAGCATGACCTCGGGCGAGGCGGCGATCAGGCAGGCGAGGCCGAGCCGGGCCTGTTCGCCTCCGGAGAGGCTGCCGAGGAGCCGGCCGCGGTCCAGACCGTGCAGCCCCAGGCCGTGCAGGGCACGGTCGACACGGGCGTCCGCCTCGTATCCGCCGCGCAGTTCGAAGCGGGTGAGCAGGTCGCCGTACTCGTCGAGCTGTGCCGGGGTGGCGTCTTCGAGGGCGGTCTCCAGGGACCGCAAGCGGCGCTCGATGCCGCGGAGTTCGGCCAGCGCGGCGTCGATGGCGTCCTGAACGGTGTGGTCCCCAGGGAGGTCGGGGGTCTGGCCGAGATAGCCGGTGCCGCCGTCGGCGGTGAGGACGGCGCGGCCTTCGTCGGGTGGTTCCAGGCCGGCGATGATGCGCAGCAGGGTGGACTTGCCGGCGCCGTTCTCCCCGACGATCCCGATCCGTTCGCCGGGGCGCACGGCCAGGGAGACGCGGTCGAAGAGGGGGCGGTCGGCGTGGGCCTTGGTGACGTCGTGCAGTGAGACCTGAGTGGGCACGTGATCCTCCGAGTGATGCCACGGGCGCGCCGGGCGGCACGACCCACTATCAAACGCAACTAGAGTTGCGTTACGATCAGGATGACACACCGGACCATCTAACACAACTGGAGTTGCATTTGCCTGGCGAGGACGAGAAGAAGCAGGCCGAGGGCGACGGTGCGGCGCCCTCTCTCACCCCAGGCGCCCGGCGCCCCGGCGGGCGCACGGCGCGCACCCGGGCCGCCGTCCGGGACGCCGTGCTGACCGGCCTCACCGAGCTCGGCTATCCCGGGCTGACCGTCGAATACGTCGCCGAGCACTCCGGGGTGCACAAGACGACGCTCTACCGCCGCTGGGGGGACGTGGAGGGCCTGCTGGCCGATGCCCTGGACCTGGCGGGCGAGGACAGTTGGCTGCCGCCCGACACCGGGGCCCTGGAGGGCGATCTGCGTGCGCTCGCCCACGAGGTCGTCACCTCGTTTGCGGAACCCGCGGCGGCCGCGTCGGGCTCCGCGATGATCGCGGCCGGCTTCCAGTCGGAGCGGGCCGCCGTGGCGCTGCGCGCCTACTACACCGAGCGGTTCGCGCGCTGCGAGGCCATCGTCGAGCGCGCCGTCCACCGGGGGGAGCTACCGGCCGATCAGGGCGCCGCCGTCGACGCCGGGGCGCTGGTCCGGGCCGTCTCCGCCCCCCTGCTCTTCCGGCTCTTCATCACCCGGGAACCGATCGATGAGGCACTCGCCGAACAGGCCGCTGCGGCGGCACTGGCCGCGGCCCGCGCGGGCGTCTTCACTCGCGGCCGGCCGGCCGGCGCCGCGTCCGGCTCGCCGGAGCGGGCGGGCTGAGCCCGGCGCTCACACCGTCCAGGAGGGTTCGAGCTGCACCACGTCGCCCGCGATCGCTTGGATGTCGGCGGCTATCTGGGCCCGCAGTGCCAGCCGTTCCACCCGTTCCGGGCGGTACTTGCCGCGCTCGGCCGCCGACTGCCACATCGACAGGACCAGGAACTCCTCCCCCGGCGCCCGGCCGACCATCCCCCGGAGCATGCCGGGCGATCCGGCCATCGCGGGGTTCCAGACCTTCTCTTGCATGAGCACGAAGTGGTCCACCCGGTCCGGGCGCACCTGGCAGTGCGCCAACCGCAGCACGTCCGCGTCCCCGAAGGCCGGCCGGAACCCCACTTTCACGTCGAATTCGTGCTCGAACAGTCGGATTTGCGTGTCCTTGTAGGTGCCGGTCTGCGCGGACGCCAGCCGGTCGTGCGACCGCGCCATGAAGGAGTCGTAGAACGCCCGGCTCTCCCAGAAACCGACCAGGTGGGCCACGCCGGGCCGGGACCGGCTCCAGCCCCCGGCCTGCCCCCGGAAGCCGGGCTCGCCCAGCAGCCCGGCCCATTTCCGCTGCCCCCGTTCGAACCCTCGGCGGTCCACGACGGTAAGGCGAATCCACTTGACCAGCACCGCGCCATCGTACGGCCCGATGTCCGCCGTAGCCGCTGCACGGCGGCTACCGTCCGCCCCGAACTCCCTTACGGCATCGGATCGGTGCACAGCAGCACCAGGGCAGCCAGAGAGGCGTACGGGAACGTACGCTGCCTGGCCTCACTGCCCACATCACTGTCCGCATCGCCGCCCACATCAATGGCTGCCTCAATGCTCGGCCTCGCTGCCCGGCCTTGCCCGACGCCGAGCGAGCAGCAGCCAGCCCCACACCCGCCAAGAGGCTTGCGGCAGCGCTTCGCCGTACCAGGGCATTGCTTCGCCGTACAGAGGCATTGCTTCGCCGCGCAGGGGCGTTGATTACCGCCCTCACGGCGGGTGAGTGGCGCGGCACAAGGGCGCTAGGGTGTACACCGACCGCGCCTAGCTGCACCGTCTCCCGGAACCGCGCCCCGGGCCCACGGGTCCGTTCCGGTGCGCACCACCGTGCGGACTCCGCCACCACTACCAACTGGGGTGACCGCAGTTGGATGTCCTTGACGGCCGAACTCTCACGCGCGCCCGTGCGGGGCACAGCGGCGGCGCGAAGTGGCGGCTCGAACGGCGGGCCAGACCACCGGACTTGCTCTGCCCGCCGCATGAACGCCGCGGAAACAGTGTCGACTTGCCGATATTGGGAGTGAGCAGCACCTCAAATGCCTCGACTTACCGAGGCCCACTCACTCGACACAATGGACCATCGCACCAGACTCAATGACAACATTGCACCGAGGCAATGGCATTCATTGCGCCGAAGATGACGGGCTCTTTGCGCTCGGTGCAAGAACACCCCTGGATGGCCGCGGACTTACCGGGTCGACGTCCCCGGCAGCGTGGCACGATGGTCGAACACGGGGAAATCCCGGGGAGTTGTCCGCGGGCACGCGGACGGGCTGGGCCGCGGAGCTGACGGAAGGGGAGCCCGGTGAGCACGCTCAACAAGGGGATCGAGAAGGTCGTGGTGGCGCTCGGATGGGATCCCAGCCCCATCGGTGAGCCGGACATCGACCTGGACATCATTGCGGCGACGTACTCAACGGACGCGCCGCAGGGTGAACCGGCCTACCTGGTGCACTTCGACAGTCGGTCACCCGACGGGACCATCACCCTCAACCGGGACAGCCGGACCGGCCAGGGGTTCGGTGACGACGAGGTCATGACGCTGGAGTTGGAGCGGCTGTCCGAGCGCTACTCCCGCGTCGTGGTGGGCGTGGTGATCCAACAGCTGCACGGCCGGAGGGTCTTCGGCGAGGTGGCGAACACTCTCATCGAGGTACGCGAGGGTTACACCACACTGGCGCGGATCGACTTCGCCGGAGTCGCGGATTCCACCGCGGCGGCCGTCGCCGAGTTCGCGCGGGACGCCTCCGGCGAATGGCGGTTCCAGGCCGTACTGCGCGGGTTCGACGCCGAGCCGGACGCGTTCAGCAGGCTGATGGGCAGCTGACCGGTACGGCGGCAGATCTGGAGGGGAGGCGGCGGCCGCCTCCCCTCCGGCGTTCCGCCTGCTCGACGCACCTGTCACCCGCTCTCCCTCTTGCGACGGCGGTGGGCCGCGACTCGCTCCCGGGTGGCGCAGGCCGCAGAACAGTAGCGGCGGGCGCTCCCCGGGCCGGTCCCCAGATAAAGGGTGGTGCAGCCGGACGCCGCGCACTCGCCCCAGGGGACGCGGCCGTACTCGGTCAGGATCTGGGCCAGCGCCAGGGCGCTGGAGGCCAGGAACCAATCGGCCCAGCCCGCGTCGTCCCCGCGGTCGACATGCAGATGCCAGGGGTGGCCGCCGTGCCGGGAGAGCCGAGGCCGCGCGCCGCAGGCTGCCAGCAGCGCATTGAGGGCGTGGGCGGCCCGGTCGGTGTCGGTCTCGGTGAGGAGGCCGGCGATCCTCGCTGCGGCGCCGCGCAGTTCGTCTGCGTCGCGCTCCGAGAACGCCTGCTCGGCGAGGCTGTCGGGACCCTCCCCATGCCGGGCGAGGAGTTCCACGAGGGCGGCGCGGGGCAGGTCCGGCACCGCCCGCACGGCGTTGGCGAGGTCGATCATCCGCTCCGCGGGCCGGAAGCCGTGCGCCGCGGTGCCACTACTGCCACCGACTTCGGCTCCGTCGCCACCGGTGTTGGTACCCATGCCGAATTCCCGTTCCCTGCTGTGCTGTTACCGCCGTGGAACGGCGGCCTACAGCATCCCGCACAGCAGCCGACTCCACTCCACCGTAACGTCTTATTGTGGTAAGCCGTTACGAAGTTGTCGGACGGGAGGGGCCCGACCCCATGCACACCGAGCGCAACCCCGCCGGATTACCGCGCTATCTGGCCGTCGCCCTGCTCGCCAGGCTGGCCGAGGAGGGCATGGCCGTGGCGGCGGTGCTGCTGACACTCGCCCGTACCGGCAGTGCCGCCCAGGGGGCGTTCCTCCTCGCCTCCTGGATGGCGCCGCATGTGCTCGCCGCTCCCCTGGTGGGCACCCTCGCCGCGCGAACCCGCCGGCCCCGGCTCTTCCACCTGGCGGCACTTGGCGGGTTCGCCGCGGCCATCGCGGCACTGGCGCTGCTCACCGGGCGCACCCCCGTCGCCGTGACGTTGACGGTGGCCCTGATCGGCGGCGCTTGCGGCCCGTTGGTCTCCGGCGGGCTGTCGGGGCTGATCGCCGTTCTGATTCCGGCGGGACCGCCGCGCGACCGCGCCTATGCGCTGGACGCCGCCGTCTACAACGCCGCCTCGGTGGCCGGGCCGGCCGCAGTGAGCGTGGTCGCCGGACTGTGGTCACCGGGCCCGGCGATGGCGCTGCTCGCCGGGGTGGCGGCGATCGCCGCCGGGCTGGCCCCCGGGCTGTTCCACGGACGCGAGCGGTCCGGTCGCCAACACCCCGACGACGGGCCCGCCGCGGGCCGGTCCGACGCGACGGCGGGCCTGGCCGCCGTGCTGCACGTCCGGGAGCTGCGGGCGATCACCGCGGCCACCTGCCTGGCGTTCGTCGGGATCGGTGGGCTGACCACCACCACGGCGCTGCTCGCCGCGCATCGCGGCCACCCGGGCAGTGGCGGCGCCCTGATGACCGCCTTCGCCATCGGGGCGCTCGCCGGATCCCTGGCCGTCGCCCGGTGGCGGCCGCGGGTAACGCCCCAATTGACGGCCACCATCGCCCTGTTGGGCACGGGTTCGGCCCTCGCCGCCGCCGCGCTGATCCCATGGCCGGCCGCCGCCGTGACATTGTTCGTCCTCGCCGGGCTGTGCGACGGACCACTGCTGACCGCGACGCTACGGATCCGCGCCGACCATGCCCCGGCGGCCGTACGTGCCCAGGTCTTCACCCTGGGGGCCGGCATGAAGATCACGGCAGCGGCCTGCGGGGCGGGGCTCACGGGGCTGGCCGCGACACTCCCACCGCCTGCCCTACTTCTGGGGATCGCCGCCCTCCAGGCCGCCGCCGCACTGCTCCATGCGCTCCTCCGATCCCCCATACCCGATCCCCGGCCCGCAGCCGTCCCGCCGCCTCACCCCGCTCAGGACGGAGACCGGGATCCGCACCCGCAGGGTGACGCAGGAGGACCGGTAGCTCTCGACGACTTCCCTCCACCACGACGCGAGGCCGCCCATTGATACACGCCAAAACCACCGCGGATCACCGCAATACAGCCGGGTGAATAGCGCACACACAGTGAGACCCGACCCGCCGCAGCCCGACCCGACCCCACCCGACCCGCAAGCGACCAAATCACCACCCCGCCAAACCACTTAACCCCGTACCCCATCAATCCACCGGACCACCAGCCCCCCAAAGCCCCCTCCCCACCCCCTCCCCCAACGGAATATCGCAATTTCCCGATTCCCCGCCGTTCACCATGCCCTCGGCATAACCGCTTGCCGCACGGTTCACGCGCGCCAAGGATTACCGCCATGTCTGTTCTCACCGCGTCCGACGGGACCACGCTCGCCTATCACGTCGTAGGGAAAGGCGAGCCGCTGCTCTGTCTTCCCGGGGGCCCGATGCGCGCTTCCGCCTACCTCGGCGATCTGGGGGGATTGGCGGCCCATCGCCAATTGATCCGGCTCGATCTCCGCGGCACCGGTGATTCCGGCATTCCCGCCGACCCGGCGACCTACCGCTGCGACCGGCAAGTGGACGACGTCGAGGCGCTCCGCGCACACCTCGAACTCGAACGAGTCGACGTTCTCGCGCACTCCGCGGCGGGCGATCTCGCCCTGCTCTACGCGGCCCGTTTTCCGGGGCGAATCCGCAGCCTCACCCTGGTCACCGCCCGGGCCCGCGCCCTGGGCATCGATTTCACCGAGGCGCACCGGCGGGAAGCGGCCGCCCTGCGGTCCGCCGAACCGTGGTTCCCGGCCGCGTACCGCTGCTACGAGACGGTGTGGGCCGGTTCCGCCACGGACGCCGACTGGGACGCCATCGCCCCGTTCTTCTACGGCCGTTGGGACGCGGCCGCGCAGGAGCACGCCGCGTCCGAGGTGGCACAGAGCAATGAGGAGGCCGGGGAGCGGTACGCCGCCGAAGGCGCCTTCGACCCGGTCGCGACGCGTGCCGCCCTGGCCGTGCTGGACGTGCCGGTGCTGCTCCTCGCTGGCGAGCTGGACAGCGGTCCGCTGCCCCGGGTCGCCGCGGAGATCGCCGCGCTGCTGCCCGGCGCCACGCTGACCGTCCAGCCGGGTGCCGGCCACCACCCCTGGCTCGACGACCCGGATCGTTTCACCCGGACCATCAGGGAATTCCTCCCGTAGACCAGTCCACCCCGCGAGCCGCCGCGGACCGCCGAAAGCCGGACACGCACCCCACCGGCCCCGGGCACCCCCGCCCGCGCAAGGCTTCGCGGCGGGGCGACGGCCCCCGCCGCAGGACGGCCCCGCCACACCGCAAACAGCAGGGCGGCGACCCCGGGTCCTCCCGGTGCCGCCGCCCTGTTCAGCTCACGCCCGGCGGCCGATCATCGGCCGCCGCCCCAGTGGGGCGCCGGACTCAGCTGCAACCGCTGGTCGAGCCGCAGCCCTCGCAGAGGTAGCAGCTGCCGGCCCGCTGCATCTTGGTACCGCAGGAGAAGCAGAGCGGGGCGTCGGCGTTGATCCCCAGCTGCATCTCGACCAGTTCGGCGTTGGTGTGCGCCTGCTTGGGGGCCGGTGCGGCGACCTCCTCGACGACCTTGGGCGTCGGCGCGGCCTCCTTCAGCGGCTCGGTCTGCCGCGGCGCGGACTGGGCCAGGCCCTCCACGTCGACCTCGTCCTCGGGCAGCTCGTACGAGCCGGTCTCCAGGTGGCGCTGGCGCTCCTCGACGGAGTGGATGCCGAGCGCCGAGCGGGTCTCGAACGGCAGGAAGTCCAGCGCCAGACGGCGGAAGATGTAGTCGACGATCGACTGCGCCATCCGCACGTCCGGGTCGTCGGTCATACCGGCCGGCTCGAAGCGCATGTTGACGAACTTCGCGACGTAGGTCTCCAGCGGCACGCCGTACTGGAGGCCGACCGACACCGCGATGGAGAAGGCGTCCATCATGCCCGCGAGGGTCGAACCCTGCTTGGACATCTTCAGGAAGACCTCGCCGAGACCGTCGTCCGGGTAGGAGTTGGCGGTCATGTAGCCCTCGGCGCCACCGACCGTGAAGGAGGTGGTGATCCCCGGACGGCCCTTGGGAAGGCGCTTGCGGACCGGGCGGTACTCGACGACCTTCTTCGCCGCGGTCGGCTCGGCGACCGCGACCTTCTTCTCCGCTTCCTTCTTCTTGGCGGAGAGGGGCTGGCCGACCTTGCAGTTGTCGCGGTAGATCGCGAGCGCCTTCAGGCCGAGCTTCCAGCCCTGGAAGTAGACGTCCTCGATCTCCTCGACGGTGGCCGTCTCCGGGACGTTGACCGTCTTGGAGATCGCGCCGGAGAGGAACGGCTGGGCCGCGGCCATCATGCGGACGTGGCCCATCGGGGAGATGGAGCGCTCGCCCATGGCGCAGTCGAAGACCTCGTAGTGCTCCGACTTGAGGCCGGGGGCGTCGACGACATTGCCGTTCTCGGCGATGTGGGCGACGATCGCCTCGACCTGCTCGGGCTGGTAGCCGAGCCGCTTGAGCGCCTTGGGGACCGTGTTGTTCACGATCTGCATGGAGCCGCCGCCGACCAGCTTCTTGAACTTGACCAGCGCCAGGTCCGGCTCGACGCCGGTGGTGTCGCAGTCCATCATCAGGCCGATGGTGCCGGTCGGGGCCAGCACCGACGCCTGCGCGTTACGGAAGCCGTTCTTCTCGCCGAGGCGCAGCACGTCCTGCCATGCCTCGGTCGCCGCGGCCCACACCGGGGTGTCCAGGTCGTCCATGCGCACCGCGACGCCGTTGGCGTCGGAGTGCTGCTTCATGACGCGCTTGTGGGCGTCGGCGTTGCGGGCGTAGCCGTCGTACGGGCCGACGACCGCGGCCAGCTCGGCGGAGCGCTTGTAGGAGGTGCCGGTCATCAGCGAGGTGATGGCACCGGCCAGCGCACGGCCGCCGTCGGAGTCGTAGGCGTGGCCGGTGGCCATCAGCAGCGCGCCGAGGTTGGCGTAGCCGATGCCCAGCTGGCGGAAGGCGCGGGTGGTCTCGCCGATCTTCTCGGTGGGGAAGTCCGCGAAGCAGATCGAGATGTCCATGGCCGTGATGACCAGCTCGACGACCTTGGCGAACCGCGCGGCGTCGAAGGACTGGTTGCCCTTGTCGTCGGCGCGGAGGAACTTCAGGAGATTGAGCGAGGCGAGGTTGCACGAGGAGTTGTCCAGGTGCATGTACTCGCTGCACGGGTTGGACGCGGTGATCCGGCCCGTCTCCGGCGAGGTGTGCCAGTGGTTGATGGTGTCGTCGTACTGGATGCCGGGGTCGGCGCAGGCCCAGGCGGCCTCGGCCATCTTGCGGAACAGGCCCTTGGCGTCGACCTCCTCGATGACCTCGCCGCTCATCCGGCCGCGCAGCCCGAACTTCGCGCCGGACTCGACGGCGTTCATGAACTCGTCGTTCACGCGGACCGAGTTGTTGGCGTTCTGGTACTGGACGGACGTGATGTCGTCGCCGCCCAGGTCCATGTCGAAGCCCGCGTCGCGCAGCGCGCGGATCTTCTCCTCTTCCTTGACCTTGGTCTCGATGAACGCCTCGACGTCGGGGTGGTCGACGTCCAGGACGACCATCTTGGCCGCGCGGCGGGTGGCGCCACCCGACTTGATGGTGCCGGCGGAGGCGTCGGCGCCGCGCATGAAGGAGACCGGACCGGAGGCGTTGCCACCGGAGGAGAGCAGCTCCTTGGAGGAGCGGATGCGGGAGAGGTTCAGGCCGGCACCGGAGCCGCCCTTGAAGATCATCCCCTCTTCCTTGTACCAGTCCAGGATCGACTCCATGGAGTCGTCCACGGAGAGGATGAAGCAGGCGCTGACCTGCTGCGGCTGCTGGGTGCCGACGTTGAACCACACCGGGGAGTTGAAGCTGAAGACCTGGTGGAGCAGGGCGTAGGCCAGCTCGTGCTCGAAGATCTCAGCGTCGGCCGGGGAGACGAAGTAACCGTTCTCCTCGCCGCTCTTCCGGTACGTCTTGACCACGCGGTCGATGAGCTGCTTGAGGCTCGACTCCCGGTTCGGGGAGCCCACCGCGCCGCGGAAGTACTTGCTCGTGACGATGTTGACCGCGTTCACCGACCAGAAATCGGGGAACTCGACGCCACGCTGCTCGAAGTTGACCGAGCCGTCGCGCCAGTTGGTCATGACGACGTCACGGCGCGCCCACTCGACCTCGTCGTACGGATGCACGCCGGGGGTGGTGTGGATGCGCTCGATGCGCAGACCCTTGCCCGCCTTGCTGCCCTTGGCGCGGGAGCCTCGTGCCGGGCCGCTCGTCGTCTCTGTCATGCCGCCTCCCTATACGGGCAAACGCCCATATGTGCACACAAATTCCGTGGCACGGTGTATGTCTTTCCGGGAACGGGGCGCCCTGCTCTCGCCCCGGCCCAGGTCTGGATGTGTGCCGAACTCAGTCGGCAGTGGTGGCGGGCACGGGAACGGCCGGCTCGCCGGCCTCCTCGTCGGTCCCGCCGCACGCGGGCGGCCCCTGCTCGCGCTGCTCCCGCAGCTCGGCAATGGCCGCCTCGAAGTCCTCAAGTGAGTCGAACGCCCGGTAGACGGACGCGAAGCGCAGGTACGCGACGAGGTCGAGTTCCTGCAGCGGGCCCAGTATGGCGAGCCCGACGTCATGGGTGGTCAGCTCGGCGCTTCCGGTGGCGCGCACCGCCTCCTCGACCCGCTGGCCGAGCTTGGCGAGGGCGTCCTCGGTGACCGGGCGCCCCTGGCACGCCTTGCGCACCCCGGCGATGACCTTGGTACGGCTGAAGGGCTCGGTGACCCCGCTCCGCTTGATCACCATCAGCGATGCCGTTTCGACGGTCGTGAAACGGCGGGAGCAGTCGGGGCACTGGCGGCGCCGGCGGATCGCCGTTCCGTCATCCGTGGTGCGGCTGTCGACGACCCGGCTGTCCGGGTGCCTGCAGAAGGGGCAGTGCATGGCTCCACCCTCCTCACCCTCGGAAACGGACGCACGCCAACGGAACCGGCGTACGGCGACTGGCCTCCGGCCGGTCCGTACGGGCCCTTCGGAGCAGCCACAAGCATAGGCGATCCCTGGGGCCCGAAGGACCCGACACCACAACTTGTAGGTGGCCGACCGCATCTAAGCACTAGATGTGGTGTCGGGGCGCTTATATCTGCCTACCGCGTGTCGCGGTCGCGGCGCGCCCGCGGGCCGTCCAAGAGGGTACGGGAAGCCACCCGGCGCGGGGACCGGAGGGGCGGGGATGACACAATCGGCGAGGCCGCGGAGAGGCTCCGCCGCGGTGCAGTTCACTGCTTTTCGGGACGGGTTCCGGCCGGCATTCCGGATCGGATTCCGGGCGGGAATCCGGAGCGGGACGACGTCCCGGAGGCCCGAATTGCCATTCGGCCATACACCGCACTGCTTGATCAGGTCAGCCAATCGCGGAATTTTTCACTCGAACGTGTGTTTGGCGCAACCTTTCGAAAGCAACTACCGTTGGCTAACTAGGGAGAACATTTCGAGAGGGGCCGACGTGACCACCACCGCAGACAGCGCGACCATCACCGCACAAAGCCACTCCCCGAGCCGATTCGAACAACCGCAAAGGGCACCGCGGCCGATGGAAGACACCACGTCGGACTCCGAAGAACACAAGCCGACTCGCTCGCTGCCGGGGCGCCCCCCGGGTATTCGCGCCGACAGTTCCGGGCTCACCGACCGCCAGCGCCGAGTGATCGAAGTGATCCGGGATTCGGTGCAGCGCCGCGGATATCCACCGTCCATGCGGGAGATCGGCCAGGCCGTCGGGCTCTCCAGCACCTCGTCCGTCGCCCACCAGCTGATGGCCTTGGAGCGGAAGGGCTTCCTCCGCCGCGACCCGCACCGCCCGCGGGCGTACGAGGTGCGCGCCTCGGACCAGCCGACGAGCGCGGCGACGGATACCGCCGGCAAGCCCGCCGCGTCCTACGTCCCGCTGGTCGGCCGGATCGCGGCCGGCGGCCCGATCCTCGCCGAGGAGTCCGTCGAGGACGTCTTCCCCCTCCCCCGCCAGCTGGTCGGCGACGGCGAGCTGTTCGTGCTGAAGGTCGTGGGTGACTCCATGATCGAGGCGGCGATCTGCGACGGCGACTGGGTCACCGTCCGCCGCCAGCCGGTCGCCGAGAACGGCGACATCGTCGCCGCGATGCTCGACGGCGAGGCGACCGTCAAGCGCTTCAAGCGCGAGGACGGCCATGTGTGGCTGCTGCCGCACAACTCCGCGTACCAGCCCATCCCCGGCGACGAGGCGACCATCCTCGGCAAGGTGGTCGCGGTGCTGCGTCGGGTCTGACCGCCCCGCCCTCACGACCGAGCCCCGGGACGGAACCACTGCGCCGGTTCCGTCCCGGGGCTCTGCGCCGTCCTGACGGGGCCCCCGTCCTGACAGGGCCCGCTCCCGGCTACTCCCCCGCCGTCTTGGCCGCCTGGTCGATGGCGGCCAGCGAACGACGGACCTGATTGCGGTCGGTGGTGTACCAGAAGTTCGGCATGGACTTGCGGAGGAAGGAGCCGTAGCGGGCCCGCTCCACGCGCGGGTCCAGCACCGCCACCACACCGCGGTCACCAGTGGCCCGGACCAAACGGCCCGCCCCCTGGGCCATCAGCAGCGCGGCATGGGTCGCCGCGACCGCCATGAAGCCGTTGCCGCCGGCCTCCTCCACGGCCTTCTGCCGGGCGCTCATCAGGGGGTCGTCGGGGCGCGGGAAAGGCACCCGGTCCATCACCACCAGCTGGCAGTTGGGGCCCGGCACGTCGACGCCCTGCCAGAGCGACAGCGTGCCGAACAGGCAGGTCCGCGCGTCCGCGGCGAAGTTCCGGATCAGCTCGCCGAGGGTCTCCTCGCCCTG
This sequence comes from Streptomyces sp. NPDC058000, assembly GCF_042886435.1. Lineage (NCBI taxonomy): Bacteria > Bacillati > Actinomycetota > Actinomycetes > Kitasatosporales > Streptomycetaceae > Streptomyces > Streptomyces sp. NPDC058000. Next base: position 9,146 of record NZ_JBHVQS010000031.1, on the reverse strand, counting down.
GAGCAGGATCGGCATGTCCAGCCGTCCGCGCATCGCCTCGGCCGCGGCCTGGGCACCGCGCATCGACGAGAACAGCCCGAGCGTCCGCCCGCCGGCGGCCTCGATCAGCTCGGCCAGCTCATCGAGCATGTCCGTACGGCTGCCCTCCCGGCCGGGCTGGGCGAGGTGCTTGGCGACGTAGAGGATGCCCTGCTTGCCGTAGTCGAAGGGCGAGCCGACGTCCAGGCCCTTCCACACCGGCTCGTCATCGCCCGCGGTGCCCTCCGGGCCCAGGCCCAGCGAGGCCGCCACGCCGTTGAAATCGCCGCCCAGCTTGAGGGTGGCGGACGTCAGCACCACGGAGCGGTCGGTGAAGAGCTTCTCCCGCAGCAGCCCGGACACCGACAGCGGCGCCACCCGCAGCGACGCGCCGAAACGGTCGTGGCGCTCGCACCAGACCACGTCGTACTCGGAGCCGTTGGCGAGCCGCTCGGCGACGCCGTGGACGTTCTCCACCGCGGCCAGGGCCTGCTTGCGGACGGCGTCCTCGTCCTGGACGGACTTGTCGCGGGTCGAGCCCAGCGCGACGATCACCGTGCGGGCCGCGTCCCGCAGCGCCATCAGGCAGTAGCCGAGCTCCTCGGGGATCTCCTCCAGGCGGCCCGGCAGCGCCAGCTCCATCAGGCGCTCGAAGGTCTCCGAGGCCGTCTGGAGCTGGTCGGCGGCCTTCTCGTCGACCAGCTTGGCGGCACGGCGGACGGCGCGGTTGACCTGGCCGGGGGTGAGCTCGCCGGTGGCCACTCCGGTGACCCGGGAGACCAGCTCATGGGCCTCGTCGATGATCAGGACCTCGTGCTGCGGCAGGACCGGGGCGCCCTCGATGGCGTCGATCGCCAGCAACGCATGGTTGGTGATCACCACATCGGCGAGCTTGGCCCGCTCCCGGGCCGCCTCGGCGAAGCACTCCGCGCCGTACGCGCACTTCGAGGCGCCCAGGCACTCCCGGGAGGAGACCGAGACCTGGCCCCAGGCGCGGTCGGAGACGCCGGGGGTCAGGTCGTCGCGGTCGCCGGTCTCGGTCTCGTCCGCCCAGTCGCGCATCCGCAGCAAGTCCTTGCCGAGCTTGCTGGTCGGCGTCGCCTGCTCGAAGACGTCGAAGAGGCCGTCCTCCTCGTCCTGCGGGGCGCCCTCATGGAGACGGTGCAGGCAGAGGTAGTTGGAGCGGCCCTTGAGCATCGCGAACTGCGGCCGTCGGCGGAGCTGCGGATGCAGCGCCTCGACGGTCCGCGGCAGATCGCGCTCGACGAGCTGGCGCTGGAGAGCCAGGGTGGCCGTGGCGACCACCACCCGCTCGCCGTGGGCCAGCGCCGGCACCAGATAGCCGAGGGACTTTCCGGTGCCGGTGCCGGCCTGCACCAGCAGGTGGGCCTGGTCGTCCACGGCCTCGGCGACGGCCTCGGCCATGGCCACCTGGCCGGGCCGCTCGGTGCCGCCGACGGCGGATACGGCGGCGTGGAGCAGATCGGGGAGAGAGGGCTTCGTCATAGCGTCTGCAAGCCTACGCGGGACCACTGACAGCGCGGGTCGGTCACGGACCGTACAGGGGATTGGGGACGGTGCCGTGGACGGCGGCGTGCGGGCGGTCGCGGCGGTCGCGGTAGCCGTCCACATGCAGCCGGTTGCGGTTCAGGCACAGCCGCTCGATCTCCGGGGTGAGCAGGTCGAAGGTCTCCTGCCGCTCCTTGAGGTGCGGGAACCGCTCGTGGTGGCGGAGGATCTCCGCGCGGACGAGCGACCAGAACTCGGCCTCGGGAACGCCCAGTTGGTCCTCGCACAGCGGCGCGAGATAGCGGAAGACGCCGACGAACAGGCCGGAGTGGATGAACTGGGTGAGGAAGGCGGGGGGCTCGGTCAGCAGCACCGCCCGGACGTCCTCCGGCATGGGGTCGTGCTCGGGGAGCGGCTGGGCGCTGGTGTTGACGTCGTCGACGAAGTCCTTCATGGCCAGGCGGGTGGGGACGTCGTCCTCGTCGAAGACGACGATGGCGTTCTCGCCGTGCGGGGAGAAGACCGTGCCGTACTGGTAGAGGAAGTGCAGCAGGGGCGGCAGCAGCGCGGCGAACAGTCGGGCCAGCCAGATCCGCGCGGGCATGCCGGAGCGGTGCACCAGTTCCGCGGTCAGCGCGCGGCCGGCGGGGTCGGTCTGGAGCAGGGAGGCCAGGGTGCGGGCGCGCTCCCCCGGGTCGAGGTAGCCGGCGAGCGGCTCCCGCCAGATGCAGCCGAGCAGCTCCTTGTACTGGTAGGGGACGCCGGGCAGCCGGTCGTAGAGGGGGTGCTCGACGGTGACGGAGGCGGTCTCGCCGAGCAGGATCACCCGGGTCTCGTCGCGCAGATACGTATCGCCGTCGCGTAGACCGTGTACCCAGCCGGTGACGGCGGGGGCGGCGAGGGTGCGCTCGGTGGGCAGGCCGCGCCAGACCAGGGTGTTGAGGATGGACAGCGGGAGTTTGACGGTGCGCGACCGGGGGCGGGTGAGGTTGAGGAAGGTGCGGATCGACTGCTGCGGGAGCCGGAGGTCGTCGTCGGTGGGCAGCGGGACGAGGGATCCGTCGGCGAGCTGGGGGGCGAAGAGCGGGGCGATGGTCTCGTCCCACTGCCAGGGGTGGACGGGGAGGTAGAGGTAGTCGGCCGGGTCGTGGCCCGCGTCGGTGAGGGTGGTGGCGAAGGCGTGCCGGGTGGCGGGGTCGAGCTCCTCGTTGTAGAGGCGGTCGGGGGTGGCCAGGGCGGGGACGCCGCGGTAGTGGGCGAGGCGGTGGTGCGCGGCGAGCCAGGGCAGCCGCTGCGGGGTGCGGGCCTCGGGGGCCCAGGTCTCCGCGTCGGCGGCGGAGAAGCCGAGCCGGCCCTTGTTGGCGACGAGCCAGGGGTGGCCGGTCTGGTGGCCTTCGAGGGCGGCGTAGTCCAGGTCGGCGAGTTCCGCGGCGCTGAGCGCGGTGGCGTCCAGGCGGGTGTCGGCGGCGAGGGTGGCGGTCAGTTCGCGGATGAGGTGACCGGTGGTGTCGCCGGACAGGCCGAGGACGGTGTCGTGGGCGTGGGTGAGGAAGCGCAGCGGATCGGCGTGCGGGGTGATCGAGTGGGGGTCGATGCGCCAGTGTCCGTAGGCGCCTCTGCGGGCGGTGAAGCGGTAGGTGAGGTCGTCGGTGATCGGCAGGCGGTAGCGGGGGCTGCCGTCGGGGGCGGTGCCGTCGGGTTCGGGGGTGAGGATCTCCTCGTAGGCGAATTCCGCGAGGGTCTTGGCGAACAGCCGGCGGGCGGCGTGCTGCCAGGCGTCGGACGACGGGCGCCGGCCGGACGCGGTGGTCGGGCCGGGCCGGCCGGCGGGGGCGGAGGGACGGGGCACGGGAGACAAGGTGGGACTCCTCGGTACGGGACCGGACCGGCTCGTGCGGGGGACAACCGGGCCGGCGGATGGATGGCGGACCGGACCGGGGCCGTCGACGGACGGCCTCGGTGTCAGAGCTGGTGGCGGTGGGCGCGGTCGCGGACCATCAACGCCGCGCGTTTCTCCGGGAGTTGGATCTCCTCGGCGTAGCGGAAGCCGGCGCCGAGGAACGCCGCGACGGAGGCGGTGTTGCGCAGGTCGGGTTCGGCGATGACGCGCCCGCACCGCGGGCGGTGGTCGAGGACGAGGTCGGCGGTGGCGCGGAGCAGCGTCGTGCCGAGGCCCCGGCCGCGGTGGTGGCCGCCGCCGATGAGCAGGTGGATGCCGGTGTCGTGGGGCCGGGCCCGGTAGTAGCGGGCGACCCGGTCCAGGTCGGCGCGGTAGATCTCCCAGTAGCTCATCGGGACGCCGGCCAGGACGCCCAGGCAGGGCACGCTGCGGCCGTCGCCGGCCAGTTGGGGGCGCAGGTGGGCGGCGGTGATGTCCGGGGAGCCGGCCAGCTCCCAGAAGGCGGCGACAGCGGGGTCGTTCATCCAGGCGGTGATCCGGTCCAGGTCGCGGTCCGGGTCCACGGGGACGAGGGCGAACGGCCCGGCGGGGGTGTCGGCCGGCGGCCAGCCGGCCAGGTCGTCCAGCAGCGGGCCCGCGGCCGGGGTGGGGGCAGCGGGCGGCGGCGCGCCGGTGTCGGGCGTGGGCAGGTCGCCGAGGGTGTCGTCCGGCGCGGAGGTGAGGCCGGATTCGGTCGGTGGCACGTGACGCACTCCTGTGGGACTGGGGACGACAGTGACGACGGCGACGACAGACGGCGCGGCCTAGGGCGCGAGCGGGTTGGACAGGGTGACGTAGACGGACTGGGTGTCGACCGGGCCGACGAGTTCGTCCAGGCCGTGCAGCCGGGTCGCGAGGTTGGCCTTGCAGCGCAGGGTGCGGGCTGAGAGCAGCCGCTCCGGCAGCGTCGAGCGGTGGGCGCGGGGGGCCGCCGCGGCGTCGGCGAGGAACCGTCGGAAGGCGGCGAGCAGGATCTCCTCGCGGATCAGACGGGCCGCGCCGAACGCCCCGATGAGGCCGAGGACGTTGTTGATGCCGAGGTAGTAGGCGAAGCGCTCGTCGGTGACGTCGTCGGCGACGAAGGTGTCGCTGGTGGTGCCGATGCCGGGCAGTCGGCGTTCCAGTTCGGCGCGGTGGGAGGTCCGGAAGTAGTAGCCCTGGTTGTCGCGGTAACGGCCGCCGGCCGGCCAACCGTCGGCGTCCAGCAGGACGAGGGTGTTCTGTTGGTGGGCCTCCAGGGCGACGCCGGCCGTCCCGTCGAGCCAGAGGACGGGGCGGACGACCGCTTCGAGGTAGCGCAGGAACCATTCGGTGGCCACCGCACCGGCCGGCCGGCCGGTGCGGGCGCTGAGCGCGCCGACCACGCTCTCCAGGCGGGAACGCATCGCGCCGTGGCCGGGCCAGGGGCGTGGGGCAGTGAGCCCGGCGATGCAGACGGCGTCGTCGGTGGGGCCGAAGGGCTGGTGGCGGATGACGACGTCGAGGCCCTGGACGGGGGCGCCGTCCACTCCGTCGACGGCGAGGTAGGCGGGGTCGCGGACGATGTCGAAGCCGGGGGTGCCGGGGAAGGCGGCCCGCCACTGCGCGCCCAGGCCGGTGCGGAGCAGCCGGTGCACCTCGACGCCGCGCACCAGTTCCTTGCGGAGGTTCTCCCGGCGGGAGTTGGTGATGCGCAGGCCGAGGGAGAGCTTGAGCATCGCGGGGGACCCGGGGCGGCAGACCGTGCGGACGGAGGAGGTGGGGTACCAGCGGGGGCCGTGCGGGCCGAGGTCGTGCAGCAGTCCGGCGTCGCGCAGGGCGGCGGTCTCCGGGCGGGTGGCGAGGTCACGGGCTTGCCAGGGGTGGAGCGGCAGCGGCACGGTGCCGTCGGGGAGCGGCAGTCCGTCGTCGGCGAGTTCGGTGGCGAGTTGCGCGGCCGGTACGGTGCGGCCGCGCTCGGTCCAGGCGGAGTCGGCGGCGACCGCGGAGGGGTGGACGGCCATCCAGTGCAGCGGGAAGGCGCCGCGGAGTTCGGGAGAGTAGGCGCGGGTCTCGGCCTCGGTGAGGCCCTCGCGGCTCTTGGGCGTGGGGTGCAGGGGGTGGCCCAGGAGGAGCGACTGTTCGGCTTCGAGGAAACGGGAGCCCTGGTCCTCGGCGGGGTGGGCGCGCCGGTCGGCGATGAACAGGGCGGTGGTCCGGACGGAGTTGGCGACCCGGCCGACCAGTTCGGCGCCGTCGCCGTCCGGGGCCTGCGGGGCGTCGTCCGCGGCGGGCGGCTCGTCGCCGTCGGCGACCCGGTGTTCGCCGCCGTCCGAGGCCCGCCGGTCGCCGCCGTGCGCGGCTTCGCGGCGCAGCAGGGCGGCCAGGGTGACGGCGTCCAGCGGGGCGGAGCCGGGCGGGGTGCCTTCGAGGGTGGGGGCGCCCAGGCGGTGCCAGCCGGTGGATGACCAGTAGCGGACGGGGATGTGCAGGGCGGTGGCGGTGGCGTGCAGCGGGAGGCGCAGCCGGCCGCCGGCCGGGCGGGGGGTGCCGTGCTCGCGGAGCCAGCAGCGGAGCAGATTCTCGATGCCGGCGGCGTCGGCGGCGACGGCCGGGTCCGGGTGGTCGAGGGGGTCGGCGTCGGGGTGGCGCACGGGGTCGTACCGGCCGGGGTCGCGGCGGCCGGCGGCCGGGGTCTGCTGGTGGCAGGTGTCGTCGCCGGGGCGGCGCTGTTGGCGGGGGACGGACGGTTCGATGAGGCCGGCGCCCGGGTGGTGGGCGGAGAGCCGTTCGGCCGCCTGGGTGCCGTCGGGGCCGGGGCGTTCGTTCATGCGGGGGTGCCTCGCAGGGTGGTGGGGGACGAGCCCATGGGCCCGGGGGTGGTGCGGACGGCTGCCGCGACGGCGTCGGCGAGGCGGTCGAGGACCGCGTCCGCCTGTTCGTCGGTGAGGGTCAGGGGTGGCAGCAGGCGGACGACGGCGGAGTGCCGGCCGCCGAGTTCGACGATCAGGCCGCGGTCCAGGCAGGCCCGTTGGACGGCGGCGGCGAGGACCGGGGCGGCGGGGCGGGCGCCCAGCGGGTCGGCGTCGGCGTCCCGGTCGACGAGCTCGATGCCGAGCATCAGGCCGCGGCCGCGGACGTCGCCGATGCAGTCGTGGGCGGCGGCGAGTCCGTGGAGCCGGGTGAGCATCGTGGCGCCGAGCTCCGCGGCGCGGGCGGCGAGGCCGTTGCGGCGGACGTAGGCGAGGGTGGCGGTGCCGGCGGCCATGGCGAGTTGGTTGCCGCGGAAGGTGCCCGCGTGCGCGCCGGGGCGCCAGGCGTCGAGTTCCTCGCGGTAGACGATGACGGCGAGCGGGAGGCTGCCGCCGATCGCCTTGGACAGGACGAGGACGTCGGGCACGATGCCGCTCTGCTCGACGGCCCAGAAGGTGCCGGTGCGGCCGACGCCGGTCTGTACCTCGTCGACGATGAGCGGGATGTCGCGGGCGGCGGTGATCTCCCGCATCCGGCGCAGCCAGCCGGCCGGCGCGGGGATCACGCCGCCCTCGCCCTGGACCGGTTCGAGGATCATCCCGGCGGGCCGGGGCACCCCGCCCTTGGGGTCGTCGAGGAGGTTCTCGGTCCAGCGCGCGGAGAGTTCGGCGCCGCGCTCGCCGCCGGTTCCGAAGGGGCAGCGGTAGTCGTACGGGTAGGGCAGTCGGGCCACGCCGGGGTGGCGGGCGCCCCCGGAGGCGGCCAGGGCGTCCGCGGTCATGCCGTGGTAGGCGCCGGAGAAGGCCATCAGGCCGTCCCGGCCGGTGGCGGTGCGGACGAGGGTGAAGGCGGCCTCGACGGCGTCGGTGCCGGCCGGGCCGCAGAACTGGATCCGCCCGTTTTTCGCCAACTCCTCGGGCAGGGTGGCGAACAGCTCGGTGGTGAAGGCGTCCTTGACCGGGGTGGCCAGATCGAGGATGTGCAGCGGCGCGCCGGAGTCGAGGACGGCGCGGATGGCTTCCAGGACCACGGGGTGGTTGTGGCCCAGCGCCAGGGTGCCGGCTCCGGAGAGGCAGTCGAGGTAGCGGCGGCCGTCGGCGCCTTCGATGGTCAGCCCACGGGCGCGCACCGGGACGATCGGGAGCGAGCGCGCATACGTACGGGCGGCGGACTCACGGAGGGCCTGGCGGCGCAGGATCCCCTCGTGGGCCGGCGGCGCGGCCACCGGCACGGTTTCGGTCAACGCCACGGCAGTTGTGTCCTCCTGCTGGTGAACTGCTGGATACCGCGCGGGCCCGGCGGGCAGCCCGGCCGTCCCCCGTACGTACCAACGACGGCACCCCTGTGGGAACACGGCCGACGGCAAGATCCTTGACGGCCGGGAACCGAGGCCCCGGGTACCGCCGTCCCTCCGAACACCGGCATAGTGGGGGGCTGCACCCGGATCTTGCGGTTCATGACAAGTACCGGACCGGGGCACCGCTCATGAGCCGTACCGGCTCAGTCCGTTTGACACAGGGGGAGAACTCACCCATGCGATCGATACGTCGGCCAGTCCTGGCCGCCGCCGCCCTCACCGCCGTGGTGGCGCTGACCGCGACCGGCTGCGGGCCGTCGGGCGACAACGCGGATGCCAAGCCGACCGAGTCGGCCCAGGACACCACGGGCGGGGGTGCGATCAAGATCCCCAAGGATCTCCAGGACAAGCTCAAGGAACACGGCGTCGACCTGGACAAGTGGAAGAACGGCGAGTGGAAGAACTGGGACAAGGACAAGTGGCTTCGCGAGGCCGGCGAGTTCATCAACCCGGTCATCAAGAACTTCTGGAACCCGGACAAGATCGGTAAGGTCAAGCCCCCGCAGGACCCGAGCAAGTCCTCGGACATCACCGAGGACCAGGGCAAGACCGACCCGGAGCCGGCCGCGGTCACCGCGCAGCCGGTGAAGACGCCCTACACCTCCACCGCGCCGGGCGTCGGCCTGCTGCTGTTCAGCACGCCGGAGGGTGAGTCCCGCTGCTCCGCCACCGTCGTCAAGGACCCGGCGCACCCGGGCAAGTCCAACCTCGTGTGGACCGCTGCGCACTGCGTGCACGCCGGCAAGAACGGCGGCTGGTACCGGAACATGATGTTCGTCCCGAACTTCAACCGGACCGGTGTGTCGGCCGCCCAGATGAAGACCACGCCGTTCGAGGACCGGGTTCCGTCGGGCAAGTGGTGGGCCGACGACATGGCGACGTCCAAGGAGTGGATCGCCGGCGGCGGCGCCGTTCCGGGCGTGCCGATGGCTCCGTACGACTTCGCGCTGATGCACGTGAAGCCGGAGGAGAGCACCGGCGGCAAGTCGCTGGAGGAGATTGCCGGCGGCGCCTACACGGTGGACTTCAACGCCCCGGCGATGGCGAAGATCCCGGGTCTGACGGCGCAGGGCTACCCGGCCGAGGCACCGTTCGACGGCGCGGCGCAGCAGTCCTGCACCGACAAGCCGACCCGGCTGACGCTGGACGCCAAGAAGCCGACCATGTACCGGATCGGCTGCACCATGACCGGTGGTTCGTCCGGTGGTCCCTGGTTCATCAAGGGCTCGGACGGCAAGCCGGTGCTGGTCTCCAACACGTCGATGGGGCCGCGTCCGGCCCAGTGGCTGGCCGGCCCGCACCTGGGCACCGAGGCCAAGTCGATCTTCGACTCGATGAGCAAGAAGTGGGCGAGCCAGCAGTAAGGACGTGACGGGTGGCGCCGGACCCCGG